>PLDW01000031.1:0-38719 GCA_003136315.1 Gemmataceae bacterium
CTCAGGCCGGGGTGGTTTCAACCGCCTGTGTCTGGGTCGAGCAGCAACCGGTGGCCGCGAGCATCGGCAGCACTGGGAGTCGCGTCGGGGCAGCGGGGGACACAGGATCAAAAAGCTCGGCCAGTGTGACGGCCCGAAGAACCTCCATCAGCCGACGGTGGACCTCGCCGATCGGACCCTTGACGGTACAGGTTGCCGTCAGCGAGCAGACATCGGTGGTGGGGTGTGAGGCGGTGTTGCAACTGGTGAGCCGGAACCCGTCCTCGACCATTTCGAGCAACTCGGCCAGAGTGATCGAACTCGCTGGCCTGGCCAGTGTGTACCCCCCTTTGACCCCCCGATGGCTGACGACAAACCCTTTCTGGCACAACTCTTTGAGGATGTTCGCCACGAACGAAGGACTCAGCCCGAACTGCTCGGCAATAGCCCGGGCATTCCCTCCAACCTGCTTGTTGTACAGATAAGAGAGTATGAGAAGGGCGTAATCGGCCTTGCGACTCAGTAAGATCACGGCACGCCCTCAAAACCGGTCGGTTCGGGAATCAGTATCCCGCTACTCCTATTTGTATCCAGGAGATCGCATAAGGCAAGTACTATTTCTTGGCGAGATCACGGCCCTGGAGAGGTCGCAGCCAAGAAAGAAGGGGAGCCAATCCACTGAAGTTCTGAGGCCCTCTGCTCTTGGGAGAAGGTGTCTGTCCGCTTGTGCCGCCTCCACAGGTTGGGATGGCGGGTCGATCAGCCAGACCCTGAAGGTGCGGCTACGGTCTGGATGTCTCCGAACCCCGAAGGGTACGGGCTTTCGGACTCGCTCAGCCTGACGACCCGTCATTTCGAGATCGACGCGATACGAGTCGCAAGCGGTTCGGAAACTCGCCAGGTGGGTTGGCCGTTTCCGAGGCCCGGGTTATAGTAATAGCTTCCCGTTATGCTGCGGCCATTGCGCTGCGGCCGGGTGACCGTGTCCACTTATTGGCCGCCCCAGAAACCGTGTTGGGGGCGATTCCCTGGTCATGCGGAGGATGTGCTCGTCATGCAAAACCTGTGCGTGATGGTCGCTGTTTCCTCGAAGGAGGCGTTGTGGCTCTTGTTGATGTGAAGCAACTTCTCGATGCGGGCGTCCACTATGGGCACCGAGCCAGCCGGTGGAACCCGAAGATGCGGCCGTACATCTACGGCAAGCGTAACCTGATCCACATTATCGACTTGCGAGAAACCGTCCGTGGTCTGCTTCGGGCCTATCGGTATCTGTCGCAGGTTGTCGCACGCGGCGGGCTGGTGATGTTCGTCGGAACCAAGCGGCAAGCAAAAGAAGTCGTCGAGCGAGAGGCGATGCGGGGTGGAATGCCGTTCGTGAGCGAACGGTGGCTGGGAGGTACGCTCACCAACTACCGAACCATCCGGAACCGGCTCAAGCGGCTCCAGGAACTCGAAGCGATGTGGCTCCCGGCCGGCGAGAACGCCAACCGGGTGGACCTGAACACGTACATCGCCGGGATGATGACCGAGGCCGGGAAACTCGATCCGAACAAGGCCCCGGACACGTCCGATATCCGGACCCACTCGAAGAAGATGATCTCCACGCTCAGCCGGGAGTTGCTCAAGATCCGCCGGAACCTCATGGGTATCCGTGATATGATCAAACTCCCCGACGCCCTGGTGATCGTCGGTCCGAACCGCGAACACATCGCGGTGAAAGAAGCCAAGCGGATGGGGGTAACAACCATCGCCCTGATCGACACCGATAGCGACCCGGACCCGGTCGATTTGCCGATCCCTGGCAACGACGACAGCATCCGGTCGATCGAGGTGATTCTGGGCAAACTGGCTGACGCCTGTCTGGAAGGACGTGCCGCACTCCCGCCGGAACAGCAGGGGATCAAGCCCCGCCAGCCTCGCCCACAGCCCCAGCAGGCACCCCAGGCCCAGCCCGCCGGCGACCTGAACCTGAACCCGGCCCCGACAGTCATATAAATCGGGTGTAAGCAGTCGGGCTCGGCGGTCGTTGCGAGAGCCCAGGGCTTCCGCCCTGGGCTCAGAACGAACGCCCCATCCGGGGCTCAGAACGAGCGGCCTGAGGCCGCAAAGATTAGGGTTTTGAGCCGCAAAGCGGCGGCCGTACTGAGCCCAGGGCGGAAGCCCTGGGCACCTCGCCGAGCCCAACCGGTTACACCCAGAAAAATCGGCTTGCCGTTTCCAGTGGACGGTTTTGCGTCGAACCCGAGCTGTGGGCGGGAACTGACACCAGCCCACGGTTTTGCTAACTTGAAGCTCGAAACTGGAACCTCGAAATTCCGACGGAGATGGAAATGAGTACCCCGGTCACCCCGCAACTGGTCAAACAACTCCGAGATCGCACGGATCAGCCGATGGGCCTTTGCAAGCAGGCGCTCGACCAGAATGGTGGCGACCTGGAGAAATCCATCGAATGGCTCCGCTCCCAGAACAGCAAGATGGGGGTGAAGCGCGAGGGGAACGAGACCGCCGAGGGACGCATCGGAGTGTTCGTCGACAACGCAGCGAAAGTTGCAGCGATTGTCGAGATGCGGTGCGAGTCGGCCCCATCGGCCAAAAGCGACCAGTTCATCGTTCTTGCGAACGATATGGCGAAGCACGTCGCCGCCAAGGCCCCGAAAGACGTGGCCGAAGCCCTGACCCAGCCGTTCGCCGGTGGGCAAGGGACGGTGTCCGATCGGATCCATGATGTCATGGGGGTGATCCGCGAGAAGATGGTCCTCCACAAGTTCCAGCGACTGGAAGGTGGGATCTACGGAGCGTACGTCCACCACGACGGATCGGTCGGTGTCGTGCTGGAGTGCCACGGCGGGATGGCGTCTGACGAACTGCTTCGCGATGTCTCTGCCCACATCGCGGCGCTGAACCCGCCTTACATCACCACCGCCGGTGTTCCCGCCGATGTGATGGCCAAGGAGAAAGACCTGGTGATGACCGAGATCAAGGCCGAACCGAAAAACGCCTCGAAACCGGCGAACATCCTGGAGATGATTGCCGCAGGCAAACTCAAGACGAAGCTCGCCGAGATCGTCCTGACCGAGCAGCCGATGGCCAATACCGGGAAGTATCCCGGCACGAGCGTCGGCCAGGCACTGACCAGGGCCGGGCTGGAGCCGGTCAAGTTCGTCCGACTCAAGGTCGGGGCCGTTGTCCTCTGACCTCGACCCGACCCACTGTTGGGTCACGCGAGCCCGCGGGTTCATCCCCCGCGGGCCTCGGTTTTGCAGACCAGCCCGGCTGGTCGAACCCGAACACAATCCCGACCTCCTTAACGAGCGAGAACCAGACTGATGCCACACACACCGAGCGCGTGGAAGCGGCTCCGAAAGACGGAGAAGCGGCGGAAGCAGAACCGGACGATTGCCAAGTCGATCAAGGTTGTGCGGAAGGCCGCCGACGCTGCCATCAAGGCCGGAGATCCGGCCAAGGTTGGCGAGGCGTTCAAGACCACCCAGGGCACCCTGGATCGAGCCGGATCGAAGGGGTACATCCACCCGAACAAGGCCGCCCGGCTCAAGTCCCGGCTGGTGCATCGGCTCAAGGCCGCAGCTGCGAAAGCAGCGGCTCCGGCGAAGGTCTGAGTTAACGCGGAGCGGGGAACGCGGAACGAGAGGCCGTCAGGCCCACCGATGCCCCTTTCACTCCCCCCGACTGGCATCTCCGTGAGTTGGAGCAGCGGGTCGCCGCCGCCGACCTCAACCCGACCGCAGCCGAACCCTGGGAGGCGGTCCGGACACGTCTGGCGAGGAAGCCGTGATTCGCTTGGGCCGCCTTGACCTGATACGGGCTTTCTCAGGAGCACTCCATGAATGTGGTGCAACGCATCGGCCGCTTCACCATTCTGGCGGTGGCGTTGACCGTTGCCAGCATCTCGTGCGGTTGGACCACAGCCCCCGCCCGGGACGAAGCCAAGAAAACCACCAACCACCCCCAACAGATTCTCATCATCCGCCATGCGGAGAAGACCGGAGATGAGAGTGACGCCCACCTCTCCAAGCGGGGGAAGGAACGCGCAGCCGTCCTGGACAAGCTATTTGTCGCCTCCAAGGATCGACCAGATCCGTTTCCCAGGCCGGACTTCATCTTCGCTGCTCACAATTCCAAGGGAAGCCATCGGCCCGTTGAGACGGTGACGCCGCTGGCCATGAAACTCAAGTTGCCCATCAACGAGACCTACGAGAGCAAGTTGCCCGATGCCCCACCGGCTGGCGGCAAGGAGAAGGCGGACTCGGCGCCAGGGATGCTGGCCCTTCGAGACAAACTCTTCAGCGATTCGAAATACTTCGGTAAGACGATTCTGGTGTCGTGGCGACACGGCTCGATTCCCGAGCTGGCGAAAACGCTCAAGGCGAGCAAGCCCCCGGCGAAGTGGGAAGACGAAGTCTTTGATCGGGTTTGGCAAATCAGTTACGACGAACAAGGCCACGCAACCTTTCTCGATCGTCCGCAGCGACTACTCCCGGGAGACTCTGAGAAATAACCGAATCAGCTCGCCATTTGGCCCGCAATGGGTGTCGGAAACCCGCGTTGACGCGCGGGTTCGGGTTGGGATAGTGTCTCGCGCACGTGCTCTCTGCCCGGTCCACGGAAGGGCCGCCCCGAAATGATCCTGCACCGCCCTCCGGCAATCCCCACAGCCGAGACTTCCCGTCCGTCCGTCGCCTGGGAAGAGACCGCCTGCCCATTGTGCGGTCGGGACGAAGCTGCGCTCGTACTCGAAGCCCCGGACCCAGTTCCGGTTCCTGGGGGCGGGTTGTGGTTCGCAGTCGTTCGTTGCAAGCCGTGCGGCCTCCTGTACACGAACCCTCGGCCCACCGCATCCACGATTCACCGGTTCTATCCCGCCGATTACCGCCCGCATCGTCGCCCCGGGAAGATGCAGCAATCACGCGCGGCCCGGCCGATCTGGGGAAGGCTGTTTGGCCGCCCTTGCAACGAACGGCGGGGTGAACTCCCCTGGCCCAAACCCGGCCGGTTGCTCGATTTCGGGTGCGGTGGCGGGGCGTTCCTGAAACGGATGGCCGACCGCGGCTGGCAGGTGACCGGGCTTGACGCCTCGGTTGGGGCCGGACGGGCGGTTCAGGAGGAACTCGGGCTCAAGGTCTTGACCGGAACGCTCCCCCACTCGGACCTACTCCCCTGCTCGTTCGACGTGGTCACCATGTGGCAGTCCCTCGAACACGTTCACCGGCCGCTCTCCGTCCTGCGGCAGGCTTACCAGTTGCTCGTGCCGGGTGGGAAACTCATCATTGCCACGCCGAATATCGAGAGCTTGCCGTACTCTTGGTTCGGGCCAGCCTGGTTCGGCCTCGACCTTCCACGCCACCTCACCCACTTCACCCCAAAAACCCTCGGCACGATGATCGAGACCGCCGGGTTCCGCGTCGGGATGATGCGGATGATCCGGCATGGCGACTGGCTCCGATCGAGCGCCCGGCTGGCCAGCCAGCAAGGTCGAGGTGGAGCGTGGGCGCGGTTGCTCCAGTGGAAACCGGCAGCCAAGACAATCGCCTGGGGGTGCTACGTGGCCGGAATGAGCGACTGCATGATGGCAGTCGCCGAGCGGCCGTCTTGACGTATCGGGCGGCTCACACCTCCCGCCGCAGAGGCGGGAGCTTTTCTGTCACTTGCATCCCGGCAGGTTTCAGCACCTTCACACGGTCCGCGTTGAGTTGGATGTACCCAGTCCACCGTGCAGGCACTTCCGTATCATGGTAGATCGCTTCAACCGGGCACTCGCTCACACACGCACCGCAATCGATGCAATCCTCCGGATCGATATAGAGTTGCCGGTCGTCCCCGTAGAAACACTCGCACGGGCAGACGACGACGCAGTCCGTGAACTTGCAGTCACGGCAGGGTTCGGTCACGACGTAGGCCACAGGCACACCACCTTTCGCGTTGGGAAGAAACACGATCTCTCCCCAGGCACACTGCGTGCCGATGCAACGGTGCTGGAATTGCAGGGTTTCATCGCGACTGTGACGACGGGATGTGGACGAATGACGCCAGAGCGTTGCAATGAGTGTGGTCGGACGGGCCAGCGCGTGTCGCCCGCCTACCCCGACCACTCCGCCTCACTCCGGCCGATCCCGTGTTTCCGCATTTTCCCGTAGAGGGTGGTCGGCTTGAGGCCAAGACGATGGGCAGCGCCACCCGGTCCGTACACTCGCCCACTCGCTGCCCGGAGGGCATCGAGTATCCTCTGCCGTTCCTGCGCTGCCCACGTCCGGGCAGTCTCTGTCGGGGTCGATCCAACCAGCCAGCCGGGGTCGAACGCGAGTTCCTCGCCCGCACTCAGGATCACCGCTCGCTCGATCAGATTTTGCAACTCGCGGACATTCCCCGGCCAGTCGTGGGCGACAAGGGCAGTCAGTGTCTCGGGCCGAGTCCGATTTGTTACACGATCGTATTTCGTGGCAGCCAGGCGGATGAAGTGAGCGACGAGAGCGGGGATGTCGTCTCGCCGGTCCCGAAGGGGCGGGACTGCGATCGGGAAGACATTCAGCCGGTAGAACAGATCCGCCCGGAACCGCCCTGCCTTGACCTCCGCAGCGAGGTCTCGGTGGGTGGCCGCGACGATCCGGACATCGACCGGGATCGGTTCGGCCCCTCCGACCCGCTCGATGAGACGTTCCTGGAGAACCCGCAGGAGGGCGGCTTGACCCTCAGCCGGCATCTCGCCGATCTCATCCAGAAAGAGCGTCCCACCGCGGGCCTGCTCGAACCGACCGACCCGACGACTCACGGCCCCCGTGAACGCACCGGCCTCGTGCCCGAACAGTTCGCTCGTGATCAGCCCTGGCGCGAGCGCGGCACAGCTCACCGGAACAAATGCCCGGCTCCGCCGCGGGTTCCCGTCGTGGATCGCGCGGGCGATGAGTTCTTTTCCCGTCCCGGTTTCGCCCAACACCAGCACCGCTGCGTCGGTGGGAGCGACCCGTGCAACTGCCCGGCGAACCGCATCGAGCGCTGGGCTGGTGCCGATCATGGTACACCCATCGGGCCGATATACTCGAACCGCGCGACGATTCGATCGCCCACAGTCACGGTTTCGAGGAACATCGCGAGTGGCCGGACCCAGAGCCCCGAGTCGTTGTACAACGGGCGGTAGACGACCAGTCGGTCGTCGCTCTCACTGTGCCGGGCAACGCCAAGAACCTCATATTCGCCGCCTTTGGAATGCCGATACCGGCCGGGAACAGGCTCGATCATACGTTATTAACCAAGAAGAACAAAATCAGAAAGATCTTACGTAAATATTCAAGTTGCGAAGAAGTGTAGAAATCGATTCATTCAAGCAGGTCATAGCTAACACCGTAATGCCAGGTCAGTCATAGCTGGGACTCTCTTTTCGTCTCTCATCTCCTGGTGAACAGGCGAGGGATTGTACCGTAAACTATCCCAATTCTTCCGTCGCAATTCCGGGGCATCGCCTCAGCGTAGCGACCCATTCCCAGGCATACAACGGTCAGCACACGGAATTTGCGATGGCCACGGCGGCAATCTGTGGGGTTGACATGCGAGACTTGCCAGAAAGAGATGGGCAGACTCGCCGCATTACTCCTTCGGCAGCGAAATGCCGAACTCTCGTTCGAAGACCCGGCGTCCCTGTTCAAGACCTTTCTTCGCTTCGGGCCTCGCAGGGATGAGGTCGCCATTCGTCCCGCCTACGGTCATGCCTAAGAGGCTGGGTTTCCCAACAGCCTCTGGCCCCGAAGCCTGAAAACGCAAGGGGATTGCGAACGGCCATCGGCTTGCAATCGCCATAAATCCTTTACAAGGCAAGGGTTGAGTTCTTCAACAGCCTCTAAGAGGCATTCAAGCAATTGAAGCGATGTCATCCAACCGGATCACTCGTGGCACGGCTTCCCCGTCCGCGATGAATTGAGCCACCACGGCTTTCTGGCTGCCGAGTTGCAGCGAGAATGGAACGCCGTTGAAGGAGGTGCCGTCCTTCAACGCAACGCGGGACGGTTGGAAGGTGCCGGAGCCTCGATTCATGAGCCGGACGATTTCCCGGCCGACATCTTCCGTCGTCATGGGATTGACCTGCCCGAAAGTAAAAAAGTGGGGCGGGTAGATGTAGGTCTGCTCAAACGCCATCGAGCCGAGCGTCTTCCCCCCGGACCGCGCGGCCAATCGCTCCGGGTGGCTCGTCATGAACGCCAGCACGTCTCGGGCGATGGGATGACTCGGGCTGATGACTTTGATCTCGGAGCTAGCGACCCAGGACTGCCCGAGTTTCTTCAGCGACGCATGAACAGCGCGATAGGTTGCGGCCGGTCCGACATGATCGACGATGTCCGTTGCCACGTAGAGGAACCAGTGGCCCTCTTCGTCAGTCTTGACCCAGAAGGCCGCCTGCACCGGGTTACCATCCGCGGCGAACCGCTCGATGAAACGTCGGCCGTCGTAGACCTGCTGTTCTACCAACGGGCTTTGATCCACGGTAGCACCCCATTCTCAATTGCGTTGTAGAGATCCCGGGCGGCTTGCTCCGTCTTCCCAATTTGATAGCGGGTCTGTTCACTCCAGTCCTTTACGGTGTCCCAGTGGAGGGTCATTGCGACGTCGTTATCCATTTCGACGTCCAGTATCGCAGCTTTGCGAAGGACAATAAGGTCATGCTTATAAAAGTTTTCCGCGAGTTTTTTGTCCGGAAAACTGTCGGATTTTATCAGCTGGGCAATAATACGGATCTTGAACGCAAACTCCACCGCATAGCCAGCAAGATAATAGGCACCATCCCAATCATTCTGGGCGAGGAGAAGTTTCGCCTCGGCCAAGCGGAGATCCAGCAACTTCTCGAAGTCGGCCCGCGATGTGACAACGGTCATGTCCGGCCGCCCTCACCTTTGGTGCGAAAGCCACGGCCCGCCACCTGGGTTATCTGAGCAAAATCGCGGTTCTGTCACTCCGGCTTCAGCCCCGTCGCTAGGCTTTTCCTACCCCATGTTTATCCAAACCGGCGAGCAAGCGGAGGCCGCAATTCTACTACGGTTTTTTTGCAATCATCAGAGTTACTGACGCTTCCGATCGGAATCCTTTTGGCAAACCGTTCATCTGAATGCCTGGATAATCACCGCCCAATAATGCGACAGATTCATCAGCTATCTTCCCTTTTAGATTTCTGCGGCGTTGGGTATTTAGTCCAATTATTTTCCGATAATATTCAATCAGTATTTGCCCTAAGTCGGTGGCAGTCACGAGATATAGCGTATGATCGCCCGTTATGCCGAAGTGAGCATCAATTTCCCAAATCCCGTCTTTAATTCGACGAAATGGGCCAGGCTGCGGCCAGCAAAGGCCTTGGTGGAATGAGAGCAAGTAATTGTTTGTTCCTGGCGGGTTAAGGCACTTGAAGCGAATCGTATGCTTGCCGCGTGTCTCGTACGTTTTCAGCGTGTTGCCATCCTGTGGACTGATGATAACCGCTCCGAGGGTCTGCTGGGAGCGGATAAAAGCGGTGTTCTGGGCATGAATCTTCTTTGCCAGATCGTGGGGAAAGAGAGCAACCTCCACTCCACTCTCTTGAAGTCTCCACAACCCCTTTCCCGTCACACCTTGATTAGGGTCCAGAATTCCCACGAAAACTCTCGGGATTTTGTGCTGGAGGATCAACTCTGTGCAGCACTCCAGCTCTTTCGTTCGCACCGCCCGTGTGCATGGCTCAAGCGTGGTGTAGAGTGTCGCATCTGGCAGCTTTGTCTTCTCATGGACTTGGCCGAGGGCATCCAACTCGGCGTGTTTGTCGTCGCCTTCTCTCCCTGTTCCGCGGCGGCCGCGCCCGATCGCCGTGTCGCCGATTGCAATGATGGCACCGACTTTTGGGATACTTTCCTTAATCGGACTGCATCCGGCGGCCCAGTCTATTGCCTCCCCCATCCATTTGATATCGGTCGGCGTCATTTTGTACTGTCCTTGTTTACTCTTACGCGGTGACAAACTCCCTGACGAACCGTCCGAATCCTCACCCCTACTTGATCCGGGACTCCTCCCACAGCAGGGCGAGGGCCTCCTCACCGCGGCACGGCGCGCTTGAAAGTGGTCACGCGGGGTGGAATGTGAGACCCGCTGCATTACTCCTTCGGTAGCGAAATGCCGAACTCTCGCTCGAAGACCCGGCGTCCCTGTTCAAGAGCTTTCTTCGCTTCGGGCCTTGCATGGGTGAGCTCGCCATTAGTCCCGCCAGCGGTCATGCCAAGGCCGTGCGACTGACTCGTGGCCGATTCATCGAGCCTACCGACGACTTGGACCATGCAATCTTCGCATATGGCGAGGTGAGACTTGTCGGCGTCGTTCAGGGGCTCACCCATTAGTAGTCTCTGAACCAGATTGTTGCACATCTGATCCTTCTCTTGGGTCGACATTGTAGGTTCCTCCAGGGCAGTTTGTTCTTATGCGTGAGATCACGGGGCGATGTCGAAATCGTTTCCGTACTGTTGACGGCCTTGAATCCATTCGCGAACGGCTCGGGCAAAGTGCTTGCGCATACGAAGTCGCAATTCGGTCGTGTCTGCCGGATAGGGCTCTGTGAACAGCAATCTTACGAGAACAGGTATGGGTGGTTCGCGTTTGTTTTGCTGACCCCGTCGCCGGAACCCGCTCCAGAGCAAGCCCCCCATCTCCTCGTCTGCTTGGTTCGCAGATACCCACTCGGTCAGGATGCACCGGAACGATGCATCGAACAGCCATTCTTCGGCGATCAATTGGGCGGCACTGATCAATCCCTGCGGGAACCCGTGCGGTGGCATCGCCTGCCCACCAAACCACCTGTCCTCCCAAACTGCCCTCTTCCCTCTCCCTGGCAGGGATAGTCTGGTTTCTAATCTTAAGATTACCACGAGGTTGACCGATCAGCAATCCCTGACGCGTGAGACATCAACAAACGTGCCCCCATCGCCTTCAGCGGCCTCACTTGTTATTCAATTACCCGCCTCGCTAATGCAACTGTCCCTCCCTGTTCGCAACCTCCCTCTACTCAATCCGGAATTCCTCGCGCAACAACGCCAGTGCCTCCTCGCCGCGGCTGCGCTCGACCACGACGCTCACACACACTTCGCTCGTGTTGATCATGCTGATGTTGATTCCCCGGTCGGCTAGCACTCCGAACATCCGACGGGCCACACCCGTGTGAGTTCGCATCCCGACACCCAGGACGAAGAGCACTGTGATATCCCCGTCTCCGATCACCCGACACGTCGGATCGATCAGACGGACCACATCCTGCGTCCGTTTCAAGGCGCGGGTCAGGTCCGCAGCCGGAACGGTGAACGATAACTCTGCCTTACCGGGGGCGGTCATGTTCTGGACGATCATGTCGACGATGATCCCGCCTGTCGCCACCGCGCTGAATACCCGCGAGCAGTTCCCCGGCTGGTCGGGCAGGTCGTGGATCGTGATGCGGCTCTGGTCCGGGTTCAGGTGGACGCTGCTGACCAGGACATCCTCCATCCCTTCCAGCCGGGCGATCGCGGCCTCCCGGTCCTTTGTTCCGGGCACCAGTAGCGGGGCCGGTCGGTTTTTGAAGGCCCCGTCCGCTGGCACCCCCGCACCCTTGCGCGGCTGGGCCAAGCCAAACGCCGCGTGAACGGCTCGGAGAGCTTTCCGTCCAAGAACGGCTTTCCGGACATCCATGTGGGTCTGCTTGAGCTTTTCCTTGGGGATTTCCCCCGACTCGGCCGCGATTGCCGACGGGTCTTCCTCGATCAGCACGCTGATCTTGATGTCCCCCGTGGTGATCATTTTCATGTTGATGTTCGCCGCCGCGAGCGCTGCGAACATCCGCTCGGCGACCCCAGTATGGGTCCGCATTCCGGCCCCCACGACCGAGACCTTGCTCACTTTCCCGGTTTCCCGGAGGGTCGCGCCGAGGTCGTCGGCGATCGGACGAAGAGTGCGGATCGTCCGGTCGAGTTCGGCATTCAACACGGTGAAGCCGATCGTTGCCTTTCCCCCACCGCCCGCGCTCTGAGCGATCATATCGACGGCGATACTCGCTTCGGCGAGCGCTGCGAAGACCCGGTGGCTGACACCGGGGCGGTCCGGCACACCCTCCAGGATCAGCCGGGCCTCGTCGGCTGCCAGGGCGGCCCCGCAGACGGGAATCTCTCGCATCCAGTCGGATTCCGGGATGATCCTGGTACCGAGCGCATCCGACAGGGAGTTCCGGACGATGAGTGGCACATCGAATTTCTTGGCGAATTCGATGCTGCGGGAGTGCATCACCCCGGCCCCCATGCTCGCCATTTCGAGCATCTCATCGTAGCTGATCGCATCCATTTTCCGGGCTTCGGCCACGATCCGCGGGTCGGTCGTATACACCCCATCGACATCGGTGTAGATCTCGCACTCGACCTCCGCACCGACCAGTTTCATGGCCGCGGCGACAGCCACCGCGGTGGTATCCGATCCGCCTCGCCCAAGGGTGGTGATGTCGAGTTGTTCGTCGATCCCCTGAAACCCGGCAACGATGACAATATTCCCGTCGTCGAGGGCGTCTCGTAATCGCTGGGTGTTGATTTTCTTGATGCGCGCTTTGCGGTGGGTGCTGTCGGTGACGATTCCGATTTGCGGGCCGGTGAAACTGACCGCCTTCTCACCAAGTTCGTGGATAGCCATCGCGGTGAGGGCGATGGACACTTGCTCGCCGGTCGCCAGGAGCATGTCCATTTCCCGGGCGGAGGGCCGGGCGGTAATCTCCCCGGCCCTGGCGATCAGGTCGTCGGTCGCGCTTCCCTGTGCGGAGACGACGACGATCACCTGATTCCCAGCGCTCTTCGCCTGTATCGCCTTCCGGGCGGCTTCCATCACCCGGTCTGCGTCTCGTAGGCTCGACCCACCGAATTTCTGAACCACCAGACCCACGGCGACACTCCCCGAAAATGGATAAACAACAGGGATGTTGTAAGGACTACCGGATGGAAGCTAAGAACTTGTCCAAGATCAAAACCGTGAAGTTCGCCGAGCGTGCGAATAAGAGCAAAACCGGCCGCACTCGACGTGGCATGGCCATCCTGGCCATGCTGGGCCGACACGGGCAAGATGCCCGTGCCACCAGNNCTCGTTTCTGGACAACTCCTAAGTCCCCAACCCCCGTCCCTGCGAAGGAAGGGGGAGAACATCTGGTCCAGTCACTGGCCTTTCTCTTGTGGGAGGGGTTACGTCCTGTGATCCAAACCGTGGGTGTCCGGGCAATCCGATCAGGCGAGGGCAGTGCCGTCATCGCGTGGGGGAAGGCCGAGGTCGAAGTCATCGGGCAACCGGGACCGGCGTCGAGGCTTGGGACTTTTCGGGGGGGGCGGCAGGGGAGCCCACCGCCCGAGTACCAGTTCAATTGCCCAGCAACCGCGGGTGTGTTGAGGGGGATCTTTCATATCCTTTTCCGTCCCCCGTAAGTGCCGCAGAACCTGTTCCTCGTCGCAGTCGGCATCGAGCAATGCGTCGGCGAGGATCGGGAGTCGGTCGAACGCCCGCTCGGCGAAGATCCCACGGGCCAGGGCGACGGCCGTCTCGGTCCGCCAGGCCGGATCGAACCGCGGTGGGGTAAATGGGTTCCCAACGATCTCACGAAGGAGTCGGGCCAGTTGCCGCCGCGTGGCTCGTTCCCGTTTTTCGTCCGCTTCCCAGCCCGCCTCCTGTTGCCTCCCCTCCTCGACGCGGCGGACAAACTCCAGGGCCTTTGCTTCCTCCAATCGCTTGTTCTTGGCTGCGGCGGCCCGGTCGGCGTGCTCGTCGCCTTCCTGCTTCAACTTGAGAGCGTCGTTCTGGGCCTGGGCCGCCCGGGTTCGAGTCTCAGTTGCCTGCTCGGTTGCAACCCGCACCGACTCGAGCATCTCTCCGCCCGGCTCACCAAAGAGCCTGCGGATGGCCTCGGCGGCTTCGGTCATGGCCTGGCCAATCCGCTCGATGGAAGCCCGGGCCTGATTGCTGGCTGCGCGGAACAAGGGGAACGCCGGGGCGACCTGGTTTGGCCGCGCGAGAACCGGATCTTCCTGGTCGGCCGAGTCGGGATCGGCTGACTTGACGATCGTCCACTGCGCCAACTCCGCTGCCCCGACGGCCTCCGGTGTGGCCGCCGCGATCCGGCGGAGCCACTCCGCCCGCTCGGCCGGAGTCATTGGGGCTTCGGCGGTCTCAGCAGCGTCGATCGCCTGCCGGAGCACTCCATCGGGGAGCATCTCCCAGAGGCGGCGGACGTATGCCGCCGCGAGAAGTACCCACTGTCGGGGTGAGAGTCGGTCGGCGACAAACTCCAGCATCGCGTCGCCATCAGACCCCTTCCAGTCTTCTTTGTTCATCGCACTCATCCGCTCAGGGGCAGGGCTAACCCCGGGAACCCCCTTCAGCCTATCGCTTTCTGGCAAGGCGGTCTATCGAGAGCTGTCAGAGTGGCCGGTTTCGGCATGGACGAGTGGACGCGGCAGAGACGCCCAGCAGGGTGTGTCAAGAAGAAGATCATACGGTTGACGAGACTTCTCGCCAGACGCGACAGGAGTCTCGACTCTCTGTGTGAGAGGGCCTCCGTCAAGGCCCTGAGTTCTCGCTGGATGTCAGGGGTTTTCAGTAACTTCTACCCCAAAAAGAGTTCAACGTGACTGGAATTGGTCGCATTTCGAAAACGGTGAAATTATCGGGGGATGGGGCGGGACGAACGGGAAGATTGCGGCCAGTGTGTAAGCGGAGCGGAAAACGAAAAAACTCTGTGTTAGCAGGGGTATAGGACTCACCGGTACCGTCTGATACATGAACCCGCTGAGGCTGGCTCATTTGGTTGTGGTCCGTTTGGCTCGTCCCTCGATGATACTTTTGACCTTGTGCGGAACGGTTTGGAAGTATCTCACACTCGACCGCAGCGATCCCTTCAGGTCGTCCAGAGTGTCGAACAGTCGGTTATGTGTGGCCCGCCGCCTCAGTTTCTTCCAGAACTGCTCAATCGGGTTTAACTGCGGGCTGTAGCTTGGCAACCGATAGATCCGCAGATGGGGGTTGTCTGCCAACGCCTCGTTCATCAGCTGGCCCCGGTGCCACGGAGCGTTGTCGATCAACAGTACCACCTCGGGATTGCGCTCCTGGGGGTACATCCGCCCAACATGCCGAAGGTGATCGGCGAAAGCCTGCTGCATCCGCCGGGTCTTGCTCTGTCCGGTCTGCTTCTTGGCGTCCTTGGGGCTCTCCAGTGTATTTGCGTGGAGCGCAGCCGTGGCCAGGTTGACGACCGCCAACATGTAGAGCAGATCCTTGTTGTCTCGCGTTCCAACCGTTGGCCGGTGACCCTTGACTCCCAGCGTCGCTGCCAACGTCGGGACCATCGGGAAGCGGGCCTCATCCTGACTCAACAGGACGATCTCACCGGCCGCCGCTTTTTTCCCAACTCGGCCAGGTCCTCCTTGGCCCTGGCTTGTTTGACGGGGTCGCCCCGCAGGTAGGGATAGGTCGGCCGGTACAGGCGGATATCGATCTTCGAGCAGAACCGCTGGACGGCACTGCGGGATGTTGGGATGCCCTTGGTCTTGAACAGGTGGTCAGCGAGTTCCTCGTGAGTCCAGTTGGCCCGGTCAAGTCCCTGCTTGGCAGGCCAGTCGATGACCCACTGGCGGACCTCGTTGGCAAGCGACTGGGGGATCTTGCCAGGGGCACCCTTGGCCTTGCGAGGTTGCAAGGCATTGAGCCCAGCGTCGCAATAGGCGTTGATCCAACGGGTAACGGTTCGGCGATGGACGCCCAAGTCAGCGGCGATGTCCTGGCGGACCCGCCCCCGGTGGGCCATGAGGACGATCTGGAGGCGGTCCCGCAAGGCCCGGTCGTCGGTCGAGCGGAACAGGGTGTCCAGACGCTCCGCCTCGGTCGGAGGTAGTTGGATGCGGATCACGCACTATCCTGCAAAGGGAGAGGTTTCCTCCCGTTGGAGGATGGGACACCGTCAGCGGGTTCACGTATGAGGATCATCCAAATCGTTGGAGCGATCCACAGCCGAAGTGGTTTGCGAACGACGGCCGAAGAGGTCGGCCTTCAACTGCCGATTCTCACCGCGAACCTGGTCCAATTCCTCGCGCACGGTTTCGAGGCGTTCAGTCGCGGCCGTGTGCATGGCTTTGAAGTAGCCGACCTGCTGGCGCAGTTCGAGGTCCTCCACCCGCAAAGGTACGACTTCGCCACGCAACTGGGCCACTTCCAAACGCAACTGGGCGAGGATCTCCAACACCGCAAGCGGCGTGGTCCCGTCGAGAACGGGTTTATCCTGGAGGCCGCACATGTCCATCCCCACTCACCCCAACATCGAAAATCCGGGGAAGGACAGGACAGGGGAGAACGGGATCGCCGAACCTACACCAGCCGTTCGCCCCAGACCCTCGCTGGCAGACGATTTAGGGGTTTTCACCTCCGCCCGCTTGCGGGGGAGATCAGCGGGGCGCGGCTACCCTCTGTGGTGGCCCGGTACGGCTCCGCGCGCCCAAAGACATCAGTTGGGGGGGAATTACGCCAACCCTGACAGCCGATCGGGCGGCTTGAGTCGTCTCTGCGTGAATTCCGCAAATCGCCCAGTAACCTGTTCGGGATGGAGTGGTAGAATGAGACGCACCCGCCACGCCGGTCCCATCGTTCCGGCTGGGTGGTTGGCCTTCCGCCCGCGATGTGGTGAAATAGGGTTATGAAACTCCTCACGTCCGTCCTGCCCCGCGCGTCGAGGGTGCTGCCGGCCGGGTGCTGGTTCACCCTGGTCATTGTTGGCTGCCTCGCCGGGCTCGAAGTCGCTGGCCGGGCCGCCACCTCGGACATCCACGATGGGCTCGCCGGGTTCGCCCTTCTGGCAATCGGGGCATCCATAGCAGCGCGGCATCGACGGCAGCCGCTGTCGTGGGTTCGGGCAATCGTCGGCTGGGGCCGACGGATGGCCGGATCTGCATCCTGGTTCCAGTTCGATCACGGCGTCGACCTCCGCGGTAGCCCACCGCTCCCCCGTCGCACCCCGAGGGTGGTCTGGCTGACGGTCCTCGCTCTCCTCCTCTGGGGCGTCGCAGCCGGAATTGCCTGGGCGGCTTTCCCCTCCGGCTGGCGGGCCATCGGAACTCAGACGTGGTACGTGCTCTACCTCATGGCCCTCCTCGTACTGTGGGCCGCCCTGGTGGGTTGCATCTTCGTTGGGCTGTGCGTCCCGGTTGCCGTGATCGGCCGGTGGCTCAAGGGGTGGGTCGGGGACACGGACCGCCGCGGGGCCGAGTTGGCTGCGGTTGTCGGGTACGCGGTTCTGGTGTCGACGATCGCGTTCTCGGTCTCTCCGGTCTGGGTGCTGGGTGCCTGTCTGGTGGTTGCCGTCGGAGCGTGGGTGGCGTGCCTGCCCAAAGGGGCCGACGGCCCGGCATTGCTCTGGCGGGCCGGACCCGGGCGTCCTGTGTACGCAGTCCCACTCCACCGGGTTCTGGGATTGGTCGCCGGGTTAACGGCTTTGTTGGTGTTCGATGTCCTTCTGAGTGCGTCAGGCGGCCGGCTTTCCGGCCCCCCGGCGGAAGAGGGGATGCCGGTCACCGCCCTCCTCGGAGCGCTGGCAGCGTGGTTTATTCCCGGGTTGCTGGTGTACGCTTTCTGCCGGCTCGTTGCAGCCCGACGGAATGACCCATCCCGGCGCTCCCGGCCGGTTGTCCACGTGTCTGGTGGGGATCTGGCGGGCCGACGACGAGCCGCCCGCACCCTCAGCGGGTGGGGGTGGAGGGCCATCATAGCCCCTGCGCTGCGAGAGCCCGGGACGGTTGGGGTGGAGTTAGTCCCGGCCGAGCAGTCCGAGGCCACGGAGTTCGACCCGCGCTGGCCGCTGCGCGTGAGCGAAGCCGACCTGGCTGTGGGTGAGGTCCGGGGGCGGCTCGAGCGACGGGATGAGATCCAACTCCGACGGCAATTCTTCCGTGGGCTGGCGAAGTTATTCCGGCGAGCCAGTGCATTCAAGGGGCCGGGCGGTGGAGGGTTCTGGCTGGCCCCCCACTGGTGGTTCATCGAAGGACTTGGGCGGGAAGACGCCGACGAGAGCGAGGACGCCACTTCGCCGCCGATGGTCGGCCCTCCCTACAGTCGCGCCTTCCCGCCCCGGGCTCGCCAGCACGCCCATCGAGTTCTTCGGGCGACCCAGGTGGACATGATGTTCGTTGAAGACGGAGTCGGGTATCGGAAGGTGGAGAAGGTGCTGCGGGTGCTACTGGAACTCTACGACGTTCACGGTGGGCAACGTCGAGCCGAGGAACTGCACTTCCGCGGGCTGCCGAAGGTCCGGGTGATGATTCACGAGTACGAGCCCGGCAACCCGTTCCAGTCCGAGCAGTACCCGGAGCCGAAATTCGACGACCTCAGCCGAGTCCGGGTGCTGCACGTCTTCCGCGACCGCAGCGCGCACGAAGAACTGGTCGAGCCCCCATTCGACTTCTCCTGGACCCCGGCCCCAGTCGGCATGTTCAGTTGATCGTCGGATACATTATCCAGGGCCGATGCAAAGGGTACGGCCAAAACACTACGATGCACCCCCTCCCACTCCTCCAGCAGCGCGAGATCGAGGCGAACGTCATCGCCCCCCTGATTCGGGCGTTTGCAGCGGAGGTGGGCGAAGTCCACGCCCGCGAAGTGCTTGCTGGGGTGATCGAGGGGTTGGCCCGAGAGTCCGGGTGTGCAGCAGCCGTAACGATTGGTGGGAACGACCTGTCACACCTCCGGCAGGTGGTGGAGAGGTGGCGGGCTGGCGGAGCGCTGGAACTCACCGTCCTGCGGGACGATGCGGAGGCTCTTGAGTTCGATGTCACCCGCTGTCAGTATGCCGAAATGTACCGCCGGCTCGGGCTCGCCGACCTCGGCCCAATTCTTTCTTGCTCCCGCGACGGAACCATGATCGACGGGTTCAATCCGGGTATCACTTTCACCCGGACCCAAACCCTCATGGCCGGGGCGACACACTGCGACTTCCGATACAGGAAAGCATCCGAGCGGCCCGCTGATGACGCAGCGCGGTAGAGCCGCAACGGAATAAGAGCTGGTGTCAGGACACAAGCCTGAAGCGCCAGCGAAGGAAAAAGCTGTCCTTCGCTGGCGCTTCAGGCTTGTGGAAACTTGCCTGCCGAGGGAATAGCCGAAATCCTTGCAAACGCCGAAGTGAGTCGACAAAAATTGGCGCCGCCTGCAGAGAAATCGAGAGGTTGCTATGCAGCGCGGTAGAGCCGCAATCAGAACTGCTGGCGAGGCGGCATAGCCTTTTGCCTTCTCTCTGTGTCTCTGTGTCTCTGCGTCTCTGTGTCTCTGCGTCTCTGTGATTGATATTAGGTTGTAAAGCATCAATTCACCACAGATGCACAGAGGACACAGAGACAAACCGAAAACCGAGAAAAGCCAAATATCCTCTCTCGGATTTTGCTTTCTCTGTGTCCACTGTGTCTCTGTCGTTAATATTGTTTTAAATCCTGGATCAATCACATGACTCTCTTGGCACGCACGACAAGAGGCGATCAGCGAACGGCCGGTAGCGCTCCGTTGGTAGTATAACGAACACGACCCGCCGGCTGCCGCCGGACCGGACCGCCTGGGGCCGACCGATGCTTCTGCTCTCGTGTACCAACCTGTCCCGCGGGTACGATGCCACCCCGCTCTTCGAGGATGTCTCGTTCGAGATTCACGCCGGTGAGCGGGTCGGGTTCGTCGGTCCCAACGGGGCCGGCAAGACGACTCTCATCCGCATTCTCGCCGGGATCGACGAGCCCGACTCGGGGAAGGTCAACCTCCACGCTGGAGCCCGGCTGGGGCTTCTCCAACAGGAAGCCACGTTCCCGCCCGGCCGGACCGTCTTCGCCGAGGCCAAATCGGCCTTCGATGAGCTTCTCGCCACCCAGAAAGAGTTCGAGCGGGTCGCGGAGGAACTCTCCCGGGCCACCGAAGAGAGCCAACACAAGCAACTCGCTGCGAAATTCGACCGGCTCAACGAACTTCTCCGCCACCACGATGCGTTTGAACTGGATCACAAGGTCGAGAACGTCCTCACCGGGCTCGGATTCAAACCTCCCGACTTCACCCGTGACCTGAACACCTTCTCCGGCGGCCAACAGCGGCGGCTACTGCTCGCCAAGATCCTCCTGGCCGCGCCGGACGTGATGCTCCTGGACGAACCGAGTAACCACCTCGACATCGATACCACCCGGTGGCTCGAAAATTACCTCGCCCAGCAGCCCGAAGGGATGCTGGTGGTCAGCCACGACCGGTACTTTCTGGACAAGGTGGTGAACAAGATCTTCGAGTTGCACGACCGCCGGATCACATCCTACCCCGGTAACTACCACCAGTACGTCCGCCTCCGGGAGGAGCGCTACGAGCGGCGACTCAAGGAATACGAGAGCCAGCGGGAGTACATCGAGAAGCAGGAGGAGTACATCCGCCGGGCTCACTACGGGCAGTTGGCCAAACAGGCCCAGTCGCGGGTGAAGCAACTGGAGAAGGTCGAGGTGATCGACAAGCCGACCCGTGTCGAGGGGCCGCGAATCGCGTTCCGCGACGTGTCGCGGTCCGGGGACGTGGTCTTTCACACCGAGGATCTGACCAAGCGCTACGGCGACAAGGTGCTCTTCGAGAATCTCAGCTTCGATGTACCTCGCGGCAAGCGACTGGGGATCATGGGGCCGAACGGGTGCGGGAAGACGACGCTACTGCGTATCCTGCTTGGCGACGAGGAGCCGACATCCGGCCTCGTCCAGCGCGGGCATCTGGTGTTCCCCGGGTATCTCGACCAGCACTTGAAGCTCCTGGCCGAGGACAAGACCGTGATCCGGGCTGTCTGGCCAGACGATGACCCAACCCAGACCGAACAGAAGATGCGAGATCTGCTCGGCAGTTTCGGGCTCCAGGGCGAGACCGTCGAGCAGCAAGTGAAGTCGCTCTCCGGAGGGGAACGCAGCCGGGCCGCCCTTGCCAAGCTGACCGTGAACGGGGCCAACTTGCTCATCCTCGACGAGCCCACCAATCACCTGGACATCTGGGCCTGCGATTCGCTGGAAGAGGCAATCAAGGCGTTTGAGGGGACGGCGATCGTGGTCAGCCACGACCGCTACTTCCTGAACCGGGTGGTGGATCTGCTGATCGTGCTGGATGGGGCCGGGGGGAGTGAGGTGGTGTACGGCAACTACGAGACGTTCGAATTGCTCCGTCAAGCCCGTGAAAAGGCCGGCTACATCGCCCCAGGGAGCGATCGGAGCGACCCAGCCGCCGCCGGAACCGGCCCGGCAGGCGATGCCAACAAGCCCGCGAAGCGGAAACGGAAATTTCCCTACCGGAAGGTGCCCGCAATCGAGGCCGACATCGCGACTACAGAGGCGAAAGTGGCGTCCCTGGAAGCCGCCTTGCAGACCCCGGACATCTACCGCGACGCGAACCGCCTCCGCCAGACGATGGCCGATGTGGAGGCCGCCAAGAACGCCCTCGCTCTCCTGTACCAGCACTGGGAAGAGGCGTTAGAATTGAACGGATAAGCCGACCACTATCGCAATCCGTCACGAGCAAAAATGATCGTATTATCGCCTTTATAAACTGTCTGTAAGACTTCTTTGTACCCACATTTGGTCGCTACCCGGATTGATGCGGAGTTGTCCGGCGCAATCAGACATATCGTTTGAATCGACCCAAACCGACCAAGGCCCCAGTCGATCGCCGCGCGGACTGACTCGGTCGCGTATCCCCGACCGTGCCCCGCGGGATCGAGTACCCAGCCGATTTCCGGCACGCCGTTGATCGCGAGTTCAATCTCGCGCTTGGAGTCGGCGAACCCGACCTCCCCCAAGAATCGGCCCGCGGTCTTCTCCTCAACGACCCAATACCCGAAGCCGAGCCACGACCAGTGTCCGACGTAGCGCAATAGCCTCGCCCAAACCTCCTCCTTGGTGAGGGGCTTGCCACCGATGTAGCGGGTGACGACCGGATTGGCCCACATCCGGGCGCAGTTCACAAAGTCTTCGGGACGGTGGCTGCGCAGTCTGAGTCGATCCGTCTCGATCACCGGCGCACAGCACGCGCCAAACGGTTCGGACATCTGTTCGCTCGGTTGAATCCCCCGGGGCCTTCACCCGTGGGGCGTTATTCCAGACCTGAAGGCCAATTATACTCGACGCAGCGAGGAAGACGGACCTGGAGCGGCTCTGCTGGGGTTGAGGTGCGTTCACCCTGTGCGGCTTGGCGAGTCGTATCGGACCCCATCCGACGCGATCACCACTGTCCTTTCGGAAGACATCTTGACCCCTCGGGATGGTGCGACGGCTCATATTAGTGGACACTGGCACTGGGGGCGAAATGATGTCCGCGACTGTTGTGATCCGATCGCTGGTCCGCGCAACCCATCCGGGCCTTGATGAGGCCGTCCTTCTGAGCAGCGCTGCAAGCGGCGATGCGGTCGCCTTCGCCGAACTGGTCCGTCGGCACGGGCCGATGGTCCTGGGTGTCTGTCGTCGGGTGCTCGGCCCGACCGCCGACGCCGACGACGCCTTCCAGCAGACGTTCCTCGCACTGGTCGAACACGCCGGGTCCATTCGCACGCCAGCCGCTCTGCCCGGCTGGTTGCACCGCACTGCCTTTCGGGCCGCAGGGAAGCTCAAGGCCCGGAGGCCCGCCCCCGCTCCCGCGGACACCCCGGAACCAACGATCAGCTCGGATCCGCTCGCCGACCTGTCGTGGAAGGAGGTACGGGCGATGCTCGACGAGGAGCTGAACTCGCTGCCCGAAGCCCTCCGCGCTCCGCTGGTGTTGTGCTACCTGGACGGTCGGACCCGAGACGATGCGGCGGCAGCGCTCGGGGTCTCGCTCAGCACCCTGAAGCGGCGAGTGGAGGACGGGCTGAATCGATTGAATCGTCGACTCACTCGCCGTGGCGTGGGCGGCCTCGGGCTGGCTGTGGCCGCGCTCGGTGGCACCTGCGAGTCGGGGCTAACCGCTCCCGTCTCGGCCGCCCTCGCCCGGCACGTGGAGGTCACGTTCTGTTCGAGATCGGTGGGGGCAGTCGGGGTTTCGTCCCTGATGATGGGCTGGAAATCGGCTGTGTCAATGGTGTTGTTAGTGGGAGGGTTGGCCACCGCTGGCATGGTACTCAGCGGACCCGGCGACCCCGTGAACACTCCCCCTGAGAAAGTGGAGCGGGTCGAAAAGCCCGATACCCCGAAGCTGCGAGTCGACGTCTTCGGCGACCCACTACCAGAGGGTGCGGTTCTGCGGCTCGGGAGCGTTCTTTTCCGACAGGACAGACTTCACGATTTCGTCCTCCTACCCGACGGGAAGTCGGTACTCACCACCGGATTGGACCATCAACTCCGCACCTGGGATTTGACCACCGGCCGCGAAACTCGAAAGGTACCCGAGGACGCTCCGGTACAGTGGCCATGTTCACTTTCCCCTGACGGCCGCTACGCCACCGGGTTCGATGGTAAGAATCTGATCGTCTTCGACACGAAAACGGGCAAAGAGAAGACCACAGTCTCGGCCCTGGGCTACCGTTTTCACAAGGCATTCTTCTCACCTGACGGCCGCACAATCGCTATGCTCACCTGGGAACCGCGGCTCACCCTGGTCGATTGGGAAAGCAAAACGGAGCAAGAACTCCCTCTCCCGCAGCTTCAGCTCCAGCCAGCCACCGTCTTTCACGGGTACTTTTCCAGAACGGGAAAATGGGTCGTTGTGGATGGCGGTACAGGTAAATCCGTATGTGTGTTCGACGCGGCGACAGGCAAGGAGAAACACCGTCTGAACTATGACGCCAGCGCCAGCGCGATCACTCCAGACGACAAGACACTTGTTGTCTCGGTTCCAGATCCGACCGGGCATGCGGGCTGCGAACTGGTGAAGTTCGATCTCACCACAGGCCAGGAGTCGGCCCGATTTAAGCTGGAGAAGGAGCGATACTACTACTCGCTGGACGTCTCACCTGATGGCAAAACGATCGCTTGCGGGTCTTCGGACTCAAGCTGCCTGGTGGATTTGAGTTCGGGGCGCCTCCTTCATCGCTTGACCGGCCGGCCGCTTGCCCTCACATTTACCCGAGATGGTAAACACCTGATCGGCAACACAGGCCAGAAATTGCGGGTGTGGACCACGGCCGACGGCAAAGAGCTGCTCGACCGGCCAGGGACACTGGATTCCATGCCAGTGCTGGCCGTATCCCCGGATGGCCGCTGGCTCGTTTCGGCAGGATGGATGGTGAAAGGCCTCACCGTGTGGGATATGACCGACGGCCGAGTGGCGCGCACAATTCCTCTCGAAGGGAAACACAGGCGAAATGTGAGGGAAATCGGCTTCTCCCCCGATGGTGGCACGCTCTGGGTTGGGGATAGCACGGGGCTCTTCCAGTGGTGGGACTTTGCAACGGCAACGGAATTGAAAACGCGACAATTCCGCACAGCATCACCAGCGCTACAGACCTTCATGTTACGTGTACGAGTGTCTCAGGATGGTCAGACGGTGGCCGCGCTCGAGGAAGTTGTCAACAAGGCAGAATGGACCCAGTTGACCCTGTGGGACATCAGCTCTGGTGCAGTGAAAGCGAAGCGATCGTTACCACCCCGTCACCAATTTTGGGCCTGGACAAGGGACGATTCCACCATCGCATTTGCTACTTCAAGCGGGTTGGTGGTCGCCGACGGGGCGGACCCTTCTCGGACCCGGTTCACAATCGAAGGGGTCTTGAATTCACCAATCGCCTTTTCCCGGGATGGGCGATTGTTAGCGGCCCGGAAGACCGGAGACGAGGTGATCGTCGTCGAAGTGGCGAGTGGCTCGGTTGCGGCGGTGGTGAAAACCGGGCCAGCCTTTCACCTCGGTCTGGCGGCAGGGGGCAGAATGTTGGTGGCGACGGGCGAGAACGCCTTGAAAGTGTTCGACGTGGCGAGCGGCAATGAGCGCGGTCGACGGCCACTTCCGGCTCTCGTTTCCGGACTTTTCATCCCCGACGAAACGCGAGCGCTGACAGCGCTGGCGGATGGCACTGGGCTGATGTGGGATCTGAGCGCATTTGCCGTCCAGAGCGCGTCGTCGGGCGAGACACCGGCCAAGCTCTGGGACGTGCTGGCGGAAACGAGCGCGACCGCAGCGCACAAGGCGGGGTGGGAACTGGTGGACCGCCCGGCAGAAGCGGTGGCGATGCTCCGCGAAAAGCTGAAGCCAGCACGGCCGTTGGAGGAGGCGATGGTGCAATCGCTGGTCGCGAAACTGGACCACCAGGATTTCGCCACCAGGGAGGCCGCAACGAAGGCGCTCCAGGAACTCGGGGCAATCGCTGCTCCCGCCCTTCGATCCGCCCTCAAGGGGGAAGCGTCGCCCGAGAGGGCGAATCGGATCAAGCGACTCCTGGCATTGGTGAACGCTCCGGTCGTTCCACCGGGCGAACGCCTCCGAGAACTTCGGGCGGTGGCGATACTAGAACGAATTGGTACTGCCGAAGCGCGGAAGCAACTGGACGAGTTGGCGGGCGGAGTGTCCGACGCCCGGTTGACCCTGGAAGCCGCAGCCGCGGTGGCCCGACTGAAGGGACGGTCAAAGTGACCGGGTCGCCCACCGGGGGGGGTGAACCACAACAAACGTGAATCACTTCTGCTTCAAAATCCAGTCGCTGATGAGAGCGGGAGATGGGGACCGAACTGCGGGAGATGCTGCCGCGTCGAGCGAAATGTCTCAAAAAAGGCAGTCCTCGCTCGACACGACCCCATCTCCCCTGGTTTTCACGCTCCGGGTGGGAATCGGTCTTCCTCCGCTGCTGCGGCTAACTCCCTCCTGAGTTCGGCTTGCGTCCGGGTCCGGATCGGCATCTAATGGGCGGGAACGTCACGGAGGACGCGCCATGCGGACCGATTCGCTCCGACCCCAGTTCTCCGGGGTCGATCCCCCCACAACCACGCCCAGGTCGGTCTCCCCCGACCCCGCGTTCGCTGCCCTGTCCCGGTTCGTCCGCCTCCGCGACACGCTTGCCGCCGCTGCCAAACGAGCGAAACGCCGCGTTCCCGACCAGTCCGAGGCCCCCGTCTTCTTCTTCGATCCCCGCTGCCAGGCGGAACTCGAAGCCGCTCGCCCGAAAGCGGTTACGCCCACCCCTCACCCCCTCACCCAACAGATCACCAGCGAACTCCCCGAGCTGTTCCGGTCGGTCGAGGTGCGGCGAGTGGCACGGGTGATTCCGGGTCTTCGAGAGGCGGCCTCCGCCCTGTCGGGCGAGTTCCCGGCCGCGAACGACCTCGCTGCCCTCCTTGGCGTCCCGGACGACGAGACGGTTCTGGTTCTGCACCCGCGGCGACGGGCCGGCTTCCGGATCTTCGTCCGCGGGGTGGTCGATGTTTACCAGTTCCACATGCTGTTGGCGGATGCGGTCGTCGGCGACCCCGACGACGGCTACCTTGCCGGCCCACCGCTCCCGGCTCGATTTCGGGCCGCCTACTGCGACGCCAACCCGACCTTCCTGGCCGGGGAGCCAATAGTGGCCGAGGCCCGGTTCCAACTTTTCAGACCGTCAGGGGTGCAGTCGGATGGTTCGGTGCCGGAGGGGTTCCGCGGCTGTGACCACTGGTTGTGGGGGAAGGAACCGCTTGCAGCGGTCCCGCGGGTCGACGGCGAGCGGGTCGTCGTGCTCGGCGAACCGGCATTCCAGGCCACCTGGGACGTAGAGCGGCGATTCCCCACCCTGCCGGCTGAGGTGCAATTGCTGCGGGTGCTGGGGCCGTTTGAGGTAGCAGAGCGCCTCAGTCGACTCGCCGGCCAGCCAGTGCCGGTCCGGGTGGCAGAGGAGACCGTCGAGGTTTTGGCGCGGGCAGCGTGAAGACGCCTCAGCCCGGAGGTGTTTGAGGCAAGCGTCGGGATGACTGCGTCAATGGTTTGGCCACTCACGGTGGACGTTCATCCAGCCCGGCCTGGCTCTCACCAGCTTGAATCTCCCACAGTCGGTGATTTCGTGAAACCCCAGTGCCACCCGGCCAGGCTCCCCAGGGGGGGCATTGTCCAGCCCTCACTTCCTGCAATTACCGCACTTTCGCAGCACGTCGTCGGTGGACCGCCTCCAAATCCGCCATGATCTGTTCGATTGCCCTGAATGCGTCTATGTTCGGGCGTGATGGAGCAGCGGATACCCAGAGAAGGCTTCCACATCTCGGGCACGGGGCATCGGAAGTGGGGAATGTCGAAGGCTCCACGACTGCCTGATCGCCGCAGATCGGGCAGTCGACCGGTTCACCCTCGGGCGTTCGCGTCGAGACAACTCCCATGTAATTGCCCTCCAAGGCTGGGAGAATCCGCATCGCAGAGGGTGAAAATCGTGAAGGGGTTGCCAGTCACCTCACCCAAAAGTGTGCGATATCTCTGTCCATTCTTGCCGCCGGGCCAGGTGACCGCAAGAGTGTTGTTGGGAGAAATCGCCTCGACAACCACCAGTCATCCTATTATGATTGTATCTTTGAGATGGAATTAGTAGCAGAGAGTGTGCCTCTCTTGACTCTCAGCCCTTATCCAGCCGGGGCACTCTGGGCGGGGATGCGGAGGGCCGAGATCACCAACCCCCGCTTGTGGCCCTGCACCACAGCGATCTCGGTCAAATGGCCGACTTGTTGGAATCCCAGGCTCTCGTTGATCTTCCGAGTGGCCTCGTTGTGGTCGAAGTGCATACTCAGAAGTGTTGTCACCCCCAACCGTGGGCACTGCTCGATCACCCACTGCTTGAGTTGCCGCCCGATCCCCCGGCGGTGGTAGGCGGTGGCGATATACATGCTCACCTCGGCCGTGGCGTCGTAGGCTGGCCGGCCAGCGTAGAACGACGTCAGCCCGGCCCACGCCACCACCTGCCCGTCGACCTCAGCGACCCAGAGCGGCCGCCTGACAGGGTCGAACTTGCGGAACCACTCGACCCGGTCTGCAACGGTAACCGGCTTGGTGTCGGCTGTGGACCAGCCGGCAGGGATCGACTGGTTGTAGATGTCCACAATCGCGGGCAGATCCGCCTCGGTTGCGTCACGGATTTGGATATCCACGATGCTTCTCTCCAACTGTCTCAAAGCTCGGTGGGGGCGTTCGGCTGGGGGTCGAACATCTCGTAGCGGGTCGGCCCACCGTCCTGCGCAGGTTGCATGACCTCAAGTGACACGGACCCCCCGTCGTCCAGATCCCACTCCAAGGATACCGTACCCTGCACCCCCGGACACACGGCCTGCGGCGCAAGTACCCCTTGCTGTCGGAGCGTCGGTCGCCAGCGCCACGGCACTGTCGACCAACTCGCCACCGATGGCCGCCGCAGGAGAGGCTAGGCCCGCCGCAGCCTGTCCGTCCCAGTCATCGGTGTATGTGCGGAAGACGGCCAACTCGGCAATCCGGGCGTCCCAGTTACCCTGGGCGATGATCGCCGGGTCGGTATGGACTCCGTTGGCCGCGCCATTCACTCGCTGTCGAGGGAACCTGGCGAGGATGTCCGGCGTCAGTGTCGTCCACATCATCTACCCTCCGACTCGGCTCGTGCTCCCGCCCTCATTGTAGCTCGGTCGTTGAACACGAGCTCCTGGGTGTTGATCAACGCACACATCAAGTCGATGGTCACGCGGGTCTCGACTTCGCAAGCAGTTCCTCCCACGTCGCCCGACCCGACTCGTCAGCGTCAGGCAACTCGCCTTCGCAGGCGAGCAATTCCGCCCAGGTGGCGGCTTCCTGGCCACAGTTTAGCAGCAGTCGGGAGAGAGACAACTGAACTGTCACCGCACTCCTCCATCCGATACCGTACTCCAATGACCAGACCCAACCGCTCCCCGACTACCCACGACCAAATGTGACAAATCGTCGGGGAAGAATAGTGACATCTTCGAGATGGTTGCTAAAAACTCTCTTCCGCCGATCTTCCTCCGCGCGGAGGGTAGAAAAAGAGCGGAATCCGAACAGAAACACCACATCGGTACACCATGCGACATCTATGTCGACTGATCAGTTTCGCGTTTGCTCTAACCACCGTCGTTGCACTCGGTATACCAACGGATGCTCGCGCCGAGAAGGAAAAGGAACTCTTCAAAACGAAGGCAATCCGGGCGATCATCACTCCAGATGGGAAATCCATTGTCGCCGCTGGCGACAACGTCCGACTGATCGATCCAGTGGCCAAAAAGAGCGTGGTATTCCGCAAGACTTATGCCCGGATTGTGTTGAGTACCGAGGGAAAGGTACTGGCATTGATCAAGCAGGAAGAGACCGACAAGACGGACGGAGTCGAGCTGATCGACCTGACGACGAAGAAACGTCAGGCGCAGTTCTCGGTGTCGACCAAAGGCCACGTTGCCTCAGCTCTCTCACCAGGAGGGAAGCTCTTCGTTCATGGAGGGTTCAAGGAACTGTACACGATTGATACCAAGACTGGCAAGCAGGTGGCCGAAGCGAAGAACCTCGCTGGACAACCCTGGTCCGTCTCGTTCAGCCCCGATGGCAAGCAGATTGCTTGCGGGTTCACCGAGAATAAGGTGATTCTCTTCGAGGCGGAAGGCTTGAAGCCCGGTCATTCGATTCCGATGCCCGACTGGGTGCAATCGGTCGCATTTACCCCAGACGGCAAGCAGCTTGCGGCAAGCGCAGGGATGACGATCAGCCTCATCGATGTGGCGAGCGGCAAGATCACGGGTAAGCTGGCTGGAACGAAGGATAAGATTGTGCGGTCGGTCGCATTCGGGGCAGATGGAAAAGTGCTGGCGTCGTGTGATGGCATGCTCGTAACGCTTTGGGACATGGCGACAGCAAAACCGCTGGACACCATTAAATGTCCGGCGGAAGTCTTTTTCCTCTCGCTCTCCGCCGATGCCAAAATGCTGACGGTCAGCCTGGAGGACAACACCGCTTACCTCTATGATGTCTCCGCCGCTACTGGAGCCAAGTAATTATTATCAGCCACGGGCAGCGCGTTTTCCACGTTTGCGGTGAAGGGCCGCTGTCCGCATATCTTGATCGCGCGGAATCGGCCGTCCTCCGCTATCCGGGGTGGAACGATACTCGGGCAAGGCGACTGCCAGATCGCCCAATCACGCCGCAGCTCAGGTCATGCCACAAGGCGGAGGGTGGGAAAGCGGGAGATGGGGACCGAACTGCGGGAGATGCTGCCGCGTGGAGCGAGACGTCTCAATCATTTTCTCTTCTGATTCACCCCGCTCTGCGCGTGGGTCCACACGCTGCGTGATCCCGTTCTTCTCGTGCCTCGTGCGCAGCATATCTTTGTCCTGTGAGGCTGGCGCTCGGCAGGCTCTCTCCCAGGGTGAATGCGAATGTCCCGACCGGTGCTCTACCCGCTCCGATTTGATCCGATCTTCAAGAGTATGCTCTGGGGCGGACGACGTCTGCCCGGGTTTCTCAACCGGGCTCACCCCATCGACGAACCGGTCGGGGAGGCGTGGGTTCTCAGCGACGTGGATGGGAACCCGAGTCGGGTTGCCGATGGGCCGCTCCTGGGGGTCACACTCCGCGAGCTTTTGGCTGTCGAGCCGGCCCGTATCCTTGGACCGGCCGGGCTCGTGAACGGCCGGTTCCCGTTGCTTCTCAAGTTCATTGATGCCCGACAGGAGTTGTCGGTCCAGGTCCATCCCAACGACGCGCAAGCGGCCCAAAAAGTGCCCGGTGGGAACGGGAAAACGGAAGCCTGGGTGGTACTGGAGGCCAATCCGCAAACGAGTTGGATCTACGCGGGGTTCCGGCCCGGTGTGACGGCTGACGATTTCCGCGCTGCCCTCGCGAACCGGACCACCCCGCAGACCCTGCATCGCTTCACTCCAACCCCTGGCGACTGCATTTTCCTGGAGGCGGGGACGGTCCACGCAATCGGGGCCGACATCCTCATGTTCGAGGTCCAGCAGACCTGCGACATCACCTACCGGCTCTACGACTGGGACCGGGTGGACGCGAAGACCGGCCGATCACGGGATCTGCACATTGATGACGGGCTGGAGTGTGCCGACTTCGCCCGGGAGCCGTGCGACCCGGTCCGACCGGTCACCGAATCTCGTAATGGGATGAAGTGGGAGAGGCTCGTGGCATGCCCGTACTTCTCCCTGGAGCGGCACACCGGACCGGTGCCCTTCCGGGTCGGAGCCGACGGCCTGTGCCGAGTGGTGGTGTGCCTCGACGGTCGCGGCGATCTGGAATCGCAGGGCACGCATCAGGCGATCACGAGAGGGAACGTGCTCTTGCTACCAGCGGAGATCGGTGAGTGCGTCTGTCGACCAGACGGGGAAATCACCCTCCTGGAATGTGGACTCCCGGGATAACCGCGATGGAAATCGATCTGAACGCAGACCTGGGTGAGGGGGCCGGCTTCGACGCCGGACTGATGCCGCTCATCACCTCCGCCAATGTGTGCTGTGGGATGCACGCGGGTGGGCCAGAGGAGATGTCGCATGCCTTGACCCTGGCAGCCAAGCACGGGGTTGTGACCGGCGCTCACCCAGGGTATGCGGACCGCGAGCACTTCGGCCGTCGAGATATCGACATCCCGGCCGAGGAGTTGCTTGCCTTGTGCATCTACCAAATTGGGGCAGCAGTCGCTCTCGGCAGAGCGAATGATTCACCGATCCGTTACGTCAAGCCTCACGGAGCACTCTATAATCGTGCCTGTGCCGACCCCGAGGCAGCGGGATTTGTCGCGTCGGCGTGCAAGGACTTCGAGCTTCCGGTGGTCGGGCTCCCTCACTCCAACCTCCACGAGTTCACCCTCCGCCATGACTTGAAATTCATCCCCGAGGGCTTTGCCGATCGCCGCTACCGACCCGACGGCTCGCTCGTCCCGCGGACCGAACCGGATGCGTTCGTCCACGACCCAGACGAGGCCGTGACGCAGGTGGAATGGCTCATCCGGGAGAAGGGTGTCCGCACGGTCTGCGTTCACGGCGACAATCCGCAGGCAGTCGCGTTCGCGACGGCCGTCCGCGCAGCCCTGATTGGCCGCGGCTTCACACTCAAACCATTCGTATGAGATTCCCAGCGTTCGCCACCCTGCGCCGAGTCTGGAAAAGCAGTACTTTCCGCATCCCCTCCATTCGCCACTCTCCGCCATAGTTCGCCCTGTAAGGTGGGCGTAAAGTGGGCCACCGGGTGAATCGCTGGCGTTCCCAGAGCACTGACCCCGGGTTCGTCGAGGCCCTCGGGAACCTCCCCGGCAGCATTGGTCCAGGAACGGGTCGAGCGCAGCCCGCTGTGGAAGTGAGGTAGAGGGCTGTCCTCTCATCAGTCGTGTTGTGAGTAAAGCATGATACTGCCAGAACCCAGGGGCGACGTGGACAGCAGCCCGATAGACTGGCGTATGATAGTGCTTTCCAAACATGCTCGGAGGGACGGTAATGAACAAGACAGCACTGTGTCTGGTGACCGCGTGCGGGTTGGTGGTCAGCGCAGCCGTGTGGGGCGGCCCAGTAGTTCGTGTCGGCAACAAGGTCGCCGAGGGAGCCGCGACCGATGCCCAGCCGAAGAGCGAGCCGGTGAAGTGGGAGTATGCCGAGTTGCGGAGGACTTCTCATCTCTACTGGAACGTAGCCACCACCGGCGAGGCTCAGCCAGATCCGGAGATCATCCTCCATCTGCCCGACAAGACACACAAGTCCGATACCCTCGCTGGGCTGACTGGCCCACTGGGACAGAAGCCGAAGCAGGAGACGGCGGCCGAGGTGCTGAGTATCCTCGGACAGGACGGGTGGGAGCCAGTCGGCTTGGCTGCGACGGAGTGGGTGAACCCAGGTCGGTGGATCAAGCGGGTGGAAGTGTGGGGGTTGAAGCGGCCAGCAAAGAGATGACATCCCGACCACCGCGGCACTGGCTCACCGACCCCGACACCACCCCGCGGTTCGCCGTACCAGTCCTACATTTATCATTATATAAATGATAGTTAAAATAATAATGATTGATTTCAGTATGATAAAATCTAATTATTTAATGAAACTTACGTATCACCGGTCGGACGGACCACTCATCTCTTCAGGACGCCTATGAACGACAGCACATCAGCGATTGCCCAACCAGGCCAGTCTGTCGACGAACTGGACACCCCGCAGTTGCTTCTCGACCTGGACATCGTCGACGCCAACCTTCGGCACCTCCTGGCGGAAAGTCGGCGGATGGGGGTGGCGGTTCGCGTCCACTTCAAGAGCCTCAAGTGTATCGGGCTGGCTCAATACCTGACTGCCCTCGGTGTGGAACGCTTCCTCTGCGCGAAATTGAATGAGGCCGAGGCGTTGGTGGCCGCTGGGTTCACAGACGTGCTGCTGGCCAACCAGATCGTTGGCCCGATCAAATTCGCCCGGCTTGCTCACATCGCCCGGCAGGGGGCCGTGAGCGTGTGTGTGGACGATGCCGACAACGCGAAAGCGATTGCCGCGGCGGCGAGGGTGGCGAACGCAACCGTGGGAGTGCTGGTCGAGGTGAATATCGGGATGAACCGATGCGGGGTCGAAGTTGGCCCAGACCTGCTCGCGTTGGCCCAACTCGTCGCGGCCGAACCCGGTTTGCGGTTCCTGGGTTTGCAGGGGTATGACGGCCACCTCCAGATGCTTCCGGACCACGAGGAGAGGCGTGCAAAGGCAGTGGCCGGGGCAGAGCGGTTGGTGGCGGCCAGGCGGATGATCGAGGCAGCCGGTCTGCCGATCGCGATCGTCACCGGCGGTGGAACCGGAACCTGGGAATTTGTCGCATCTGTACCAGGCGTGACGGAAGTTCAGCCTGGGTCATTCGTGGCGATGGATGCAGCCTACCATCGCATCCGCCCGGAGTTCGCGTGCGCACTGTCGGTTCGGGCCGCGGTGATCAGTCGCCGCCCCGGTCTGTATGTCCTGGATGCCGGGACAAAGGCGATCTCCCGGGATTTCGGCGTGCCCGAGCTGAAAGGGCGGGTCAACGACCGGGTCACGCGGACCAACGAGGAACACACCGTTGTCGAAACAGTGGGTCCGCAGCCTGCCCTCGGCGAGGGCGTTGAAGTGCTGCCCGCTCACTGTTGTGCCACGATGAATCTGCACCGGACATGCGTGGCAGTCCGTCGAGGGCGGGTAGAAGCGGTCTGGCCGATCGAGTGCAGCGGACGTTACGACTGAAACAGGAACCTGTTAAGGCTGTCACATTCCAGGAGCAAGCATCGGTCNNGGAGCCTCGCCCTCCCATATATACGTCCAATCGTCTTTCCGTGGATGCGACAGCCTCATCAGGTTCCTGTATCAAGGGCCATTCCGGGGTGGTATGGACCACCCTGTCACGTGAGCCGATCCGCCTTCCGAAGCGACGGGAACAGCCACGCCCACACGCCAGTCACCAGCAGGGAACCTGCACCCCCGAAGGCCACTGCGCCGACTGGCCCGAGGAAACGGGCGACGACCCCACTCTCGAACTCACCCAACTCATTGGATGCGCCGATGAACAGTGTCGAGACTGCGGACACTCGTCCGCGCATTCGGTCCGGGGTGGCGATCTGCACCAGGCTCTGGCGGGTGAATACCGACACCATGTCGGCGGCACCCAGCATGGCCAGGGCGAAGATCGACAGCGGAAACGACCGCGAATAGGCGAATACCAGAGTCATCAGTCCAAACAGGCCGACCGCCACGAACATCTTCACCCCGATGCGGCTACGGATCGGACGGGTCGCCAGGTAGCCAGCCATGAGTAACGCCCCGATGGCTGGGGAGGATCGCAGGATACCGAACCCCTCCGATCCGACGTTCAACACATCGCGGGCGTACACCGGCAGCAGCCCGGTTGCACCGCCGAGTAGCACGGCGAACAGGTCAAGCGAGATTGCCCCCAGCACCAGTTTGTTCCCCCACACGTACACAAGGCCCTCGCGGATCTGCTCGGCTCGCGATCGGCCGTGTTCAAACGGCGGCTGGGTGTTCGCCCGAATCAGCAGGGTGCAGATGGCTGCGGCGGCGTAGAGTCCACCACATACGGCGTAGCCGATAGCCGGGGAGGCGGCACAGAGCAAGCCTCCCACAGCAGGGCCGATGATGCTGGCCAGTTGAGTGGTGAGTGAACTGGTGGCGATCGCGCGCGGAAGCAGGTTGAGCGGGACAAGCATCGGGGCGAGGGCGCTGGCTGTCGGCTGGAAGAATGCCCGCGCGCTGCCGAACAGAGCGGACAGGGCAAAGATCGGCCACAAGCTGCCCCAGAACTCCGAATGGAACGCTAGCCCAACCGAGATGAGGAGATGGGCCACGTAGCAGACCGCCAAGATGAGACGGCGGTTGTACCGGTCGGCCGCCTCGCCCGCAAAGAGAGTCAGCGCGAATAGTGGAAGAAACTGGACAAGGCCAATCATCCCCACCGCGAAGGCGGCTTCCGCAACGGACATCGTCCGCCGGGCAGTCTCATACACCTCCCATGCAATGATGACGGCTTGCGAAGTGTTAGCGAGGGTGCCGAAGAACCGTCCGGATACATAGAGGAGGTAGGAACGTCGGCCGAACAGAGACCGATCAGCATCAGGATTTACGGCAGCAGAAGGATCACGCATCGGGTCTTTCTTGGATGTCACCTGGCCAACCGCATTCCGTGAAACAGTCGCACCACGTGTGAAGGGGTACGCCGCCACACCGGAAGCGGCCTGGGCCATCTTGAGCGAAGGGCCAGGATACGGGCAGTGGAATTCCGAAATTAGCCCAATCACTACGATTCCTACAACCTGCCGACACTCTTGACCGGCTGATAGGCGAGGGGCAGATACAGGAGTACCACCTGCCAGGGACANNGCCCTCCGTGGCGGCCCGGCATGGGCAAGTCCCAAGCACGGGTCAGCTATTTTCTGCCGCTCGCCTTGGGTGGGCAACGGGTGGGCAAAGTGGGCAGGTAATTCGATAAGTGCTGATAATATAATCACTTGTGTCGCAACCCATTGGCCTCACGCTCGACCCATTCGTATGAGTCTCAAACTCATTCACCCCGGCCTGCTCTCTCTGCTCGTCGATACCGGCCGGTCGCGGTCGCGGTCGCTGGGAGTGCCGGTCGGGGGAGCCGCAGACCGTGGCGCACTGGCCCTCGGTAATGCGATCGTCGGCAATCCGCCCGACTCCCCGGGCGTCGAAATCACCCTCGCGGGGCCGACCCTCGAAGCCCAACACCCCACCGCGTGTGTCGTGTTCGGGGCGCCCTTCTCGGTGGTCGTCAACGGCCGCCCGATCACGATCGGAACGACGTGGACTCTGGAGCCGGGTGACGTGCTCCGCATTGGTGGGACGCCGTCGGGTACACGCGGGTATCTGTGCGTTGCGGGTGGGTTCGACGCCCCGGAGATCCTCGGAAGCCGGTCCGGGATTGAACCACTCAAGGCTGGTGAGGTGCTGGCATGTCGGCCGAGCCGGTGCGAATCGCGCGGGTTGCCATTCGCATCATTAGGCGAGCGGCAGATGAAAGCGAACTCCGGGCCGCCACGGAGGGCGGCCCTTACAGATTCTGGGGTAGGGGCCGCCCTCCGTGGTGGCCCGGTGCAGCTCCGCGTCCTCGACGGTCCGCAGCGGGACTGGTTTGTCGACGATCGATTCTTCACTCAGGTGTACGAGGTGACGCCCGCGAGTAACCGAATGGGGTTGCGACTGAGAGGCGAGCCGCTCGCCCGACGGCCCGGCGAGTTGGTGTCCGAGGCGGTTGCCCCGGGGGCGGTTCAGGTCACCAACGACGGGCTGCCCATCGTGCTTGGCGTGGACGGCCAGACGATCGGCGGTTACCCGAAGGTGGCCCACATCATCCGGGCTGATCTTGATCTCCTGGCTCAACTTCGCCCCGGCGAACGCGTGCGGTTCGTCCGGGTGACACCAGACGAGGCCGAGGCCGCTGCCCGGGAACGATCGGCCGTTCTCCGCGAATGGCTGGCCCGACTCCGCGCGGCCGACCGCCGGCCGGTGGTCGGTTGATCTTGCTCGTTCCCGCAGATTGGCTATCCTCCCCTGTCCGTCAACCGGGTCGAACCGGGTGGTCGCGGAGGCATCTCATGACAAAGTGGCTGATCAGCGGGGTGGTGGTAGCTGGGGCGGTGGTCGTGGTTTGTTACTTCGGAACACCGAATCCGATTCCATCCGCGGTGGCTCCGGCGGAAGTGACCGCAACCGCAGCGAACCTCACCCCACTTCCTTCCCCCACGGCGACGCTCGCCTCGGTCGTGGACGTGACGGACATCGATCCGTTCCTTGATCCTCCCATGATCCCGGTGTCTGAGCCATCGATCACGGTCGGCCCGATCCACATCGCGGTCGGGTATGAGGAGGCATCCCCCGTTCCTGTGACACCGACAGTGGCGGTCATGCCGATCCCGCCCGCAGTCGAGGACGAGGAGACGGCCGTGCCGGTCGCTCCGATGCCGCGCGAGGTGGGACACGTGGCTACCGAATGTGGTCCCCTTTCGGGGCCGATCCTGCTCGACATGGCCGCGGCCAGTCTCGTCCCGGATGAAACCGTCATGAGTGCCTATCAAGTCTTTAATGACTTTGATCATTTTATCATTACTGCTTCTTTACCGTGTCAGTCGATTGCGAAGGCCACACCGCTCGCTCCGCTCTTCGCTTTGACGGATTCCCACCTCCTCCAGCAGCGGACGGAGGGAAGCGCGACCAGCCCTCCACGTCAGACGTTGGTCTTGGTTCCTGGGTCGGTGGTGCGAGCCGACATCGTGTCGGCGACTGTTCGGCGGATCTCCGCCCTTGGACATGTTGGAGCGCAGGCCCCGGCCACTCGGAGCGAGTGGTACACGCGCTGGTACGGCGACACGCGCGTCCCTCAGCAGGCCGAAACCCAGCAGGCACCCAAGGAGATCTGGGACAGTGTGCCCGATCCGCAACGCCGCGATAAGGCAGTAGATGAGAGAGTAGATGAGAGAAAATCTCCCAGGGGGATCGGGTGCCACGGGCGGCTTGCCCGCCCGTGNNTGGTAGGTCATTTCCTGGCGACTACCTAATGCCCAGGTGTTCACAATCTACATGGGTGCGTTCGGGGGGCGCTAACCCGCCCCTCCGGTTGGCCGTACAATGTCCCCCGGTGTTCCCAATGGCATCCCACCGGAGGATCTCCTCTCATGCGTTCCCTCGTCGCTCTCGCCGGGGTTGCGGTACTCACCGCCCTCACCGGAGCCTGTACGACCGCCGAAGATAATAAAGTCTCCACCACAGCAGCCGCTGACGACAAGAAGGGTACGGTGGTCGAATGGGCCGGGCTGAAATCCGCCACCCCGGGTGCCTGGAAAGAAGTGACCCCATCGAACTCGATGAGGAAAGCTCAGTTCGCTGCCCCCAAGGCCGACGGTGATTCGGAGGACGCCGAAGTTGTGGTCTTCGAGTTCAAGGGCGGTGGCGGCGTCGAGGCGAACCTGAAGCGGCAAGTCGCGACCTTCCAGCCACCTGCCGGCAAGGACAAGGTCGAGGAGAAGCAAGAGAAGATCAAGATTGGCGGTGCCGACGGGGTCTATCAGGAAGTCGGTGGGACGCTGCTGAAGAAAACCGCCCCGTTCGACCCGAACGCGAAAAGCACCCCGGTGGCCGGATACAAGCAACTCTATGTCGTCTTCGAGAAGGACGGGATCACCGCCTCAGCCTGGTTGCGCGGCCCGGAAAAGACCGTGGAAAAGCATCGCAAAGCGTTCGAGGAATGGGTGAAAGCGTTCAAGTAGGGGGAGCCAGGACGTTGCCCATGCCAACCCAGGGCCTTGCTCCGCCCTGGTTCAGGAACCCGCAAAAGCTCTCTCATTCCCGGAGCGATC
>PLDW01000031.1:38762-132578 GCA_003136315.1 Gemmataceae bacterium
AGGCTCCTGCCGAGCGTGAGTGAAGCTCGGCAGGAGCCTCGCCCTCCCATTTATACGTCTAATCGTCTTTCCATAGATGCGACACTCTCAACGGCTTCCTGTATGGGGGGCTCCAGCATCTCAGGCAGTTGCCAGGATTACGATTACCGATTTCGATACTCGCGAACCAACTGGCGGAACCGGGGATCCTTGCGGATCGAATCCAGGTCGTGATCTTCTTCCATGTAGCGGAAGTCGCGGTATCCCAATTCGATCGCTTTGCGCAATGTGACCAAAGCCAGATCCGGCTGCCTGAGCAGGGCATATCGGCAGGCCAAGTTGTAGCGCGCGGTGGGATCGAACGGCCGGAGGTCGACCAGCCGTTTGTCCACCGTCAGACCTTCCTGGAGTCGCCCCTTGACGGTCATGTTGCTGGCCTGAGCCCGGAGAACTTCGTGGAACTCCGGAGATGTCGTCAGAACACGAGAATAAAAATCGAGTTCAAAATCGACCTGGTTGCGGTCGGCCAGGAAGGCCAGGACCGACCCGGGTGGGAACGAATCGTCCGAGGGTGGGCTAGGCCTCTTACTGGGGTGTGGCACAGTGTTCCCCTGTCGAGGTGCGGACCGGGAACGGGTTGTGGGGAAAGCGTAACCCACAGCCCTGCGCCCGATTATACATCCCCGGGCCTGCGGGTCAAACATTGGCGTGGAGCAGTTCTGGGAACGAGGGGCAGGTGGCGCTGACGGCGCGGTCGGTGACGTTGGTTCCAGACGAAGGAGAACACCTGTCGAACTCCCTGCGTGGCGGCGGGTGTCTGCCAATCCTCGGGGCCTGGACTCTCGTCGGAATTCTGTAAATCACTTAGTCCCTACAGTTGATCAAAATTACCCTCTCCCCCCGACCCGGAGCCCCGGCATTGTTTTCGTACCTGGGAGGAGGAGATAGGCTTGGCTCTTGCGGGACTCTGCGGACAATAAGGATTAGCCGTCCCGACGACCGACATCGTGAGGAACGTCCCGTGGCACTCCCTCCTTTTTCATTCACATCGTTCTCCACGTTCCCACCCCCCCCTCCGCCCCCCCCTCCCGAAGCGGCCGCGCCACCCCCACCCGAGCGTCCGCGACCTGAGTCTCCGCCTCCCCCGGAAGTGCAACCTCCTTCCGCCGCCAAACCGCCTGCACCCGCAGCACCCGTGCCCGCGGTCCAAACACCCGCGCTCCCTGCAATAGCCATCCCCGTGGCAGTCGCGAAGGTGGAGGAGCCGGTTGCTCACTCGGAGCAGAGTCTTCTCCTGCCTGGTTCGGTGGGGCTCGCGCCTGGGGGTACCCAGGTCGAATCGGAAGCACGACCCGTTTCCAGTGGGGACCGCAGTCTCTTCTCGGACAGCCCCGACGAGCGAGGCATGCTCCCGAGCGGAAGCACCCCGGTCACTGTGGTCCACGTTCCTCACTCCGTTCCTCCACCCCGACGTCGGTTCTGGTCGGTGCTGGTTGGAGCGATCCTGGGAGCCGGTGCTGGGTTGGGGGTCGGTTACGGCCATTTTGCCGCCCAGCCGGAGGTCTACGAGTCCCAGGTCCGGCTCCGTGTCGCCCATGAGGGCTCCCCTCCAATCACCGCCGATGCCGCTGTCTCACAGGCCGTTCTTGAACGAGCCGCCCGGAAGTTGGACGAAGCGGGAGCACTCGACGGAACGTCAACAGCCACTCCGGCGGAGCGAGTCGCGTTTCTCGCTTCCCATGTCGATTCCGCTCCTGCTCCGGCTATGTCCGGTGTCCGCCTCGTGCTGACTGCACGCGGTCCGAAGCCGGCTACCCCCCAAAAATACTTGCTGGCAGTCGTCGAGGCCTACCGGGAAGAGGTGGCCAGCCGCCCCACCCCGCGCCCCGCGCCCCCCGTGCCCGTCGTTCCTGCCGTGCCGAGCGAGGAGTCCGCTCAGGTCGCTGCCGAACACAAGCGGCTCAACCAGGAACTCCTTCGGGTGACCACAGAAAACCTGGGTGTCGTTCGAGCCAGAGTCTCCGACAATCGGCTTGCCCTCGATCAGATCCGGCTGGATCTACGGGACGTCGAATTGGCGCTTGGGCGGATCACAGCAACGGGACCGGCCCGCGCGGATCGACTGACGACGATGAAGGCTCTGGGCGTCACACCCGACCAAGCCCCGCCTACAGCCCACTCCGAGTCCTCACCTCCCACCGAACTGCTCCTGTCGCTTCAACTCAGGAAGGCCGAACTTGGAAAGCGGCTCGGGCCGGAACACCGCGACATGGTGGCCCTTGATGATCAGATGGAGATCCTCAAATCCCGGATTTCCAAGCTTGATCAGGCCCCGAAGTTGCCCGATGAACTCGATCGTTACAGGGCCAAGTGCGAGGCCGACCGAGCCAAACTTCAGGCCAAGGCTGCGGAGCTGACAACAGTAGTCGACCGAGACGAGAAGGTTCTCCAGGCGGCGGCCGCGATCCAGGCAGAACTCGACCAACTTGCAACCCGTCGGCCCACGACTGAGCAACCCAAGCGTGTCTCGCCGCCCAGCACGACTCCCGTGGAGGAATCGCCAGCGAGCATTGAGGTCCTCACCCCACCCGATGTCGGAGTCCAGGTGGCTCCGGTGCTGTCCCGGTCGCTCATTCCAGGCGGTTTGAGCGGCCTGCTTGTGGGGGCCGGACTGGGCCTGTTGGTCTCACTCGTGCGCGGATCGGGTGGCAGCCGGAGCCCCGTGGTCATCGCGCCCACCCGGCCCACGCCAACGATCAGCCGGACCGTTCCGCCAGTTGCCCCAACCGTTCCGCCGGTTGCCCCACCAGCTCCCACAGCCACGGTCGCCACGGTCAAGCCTCCCGCACCGACCTCGCGCTCCTCTTCGACGATACCGGTTCGGCCCAGCCGCGTGGCGAAATCCAAGGATGACGGACCCGACCTCGGCCTTCCCGTTCTTGGTCGAATCCCCTCGATCCAGACCGACCTCCCCGCCGAGCGGAAGACAATCGAGGGCTTGGGCCGATCGCTCGTCTGCTTCCACCGCCCGTCCGGTCCAGAGGCGGAGGCGTTCCGGGCCACCCGCCGGGAGCTGGCAACGGCCCTCCAGAACCGCGGCCATCAGGTGATCCTGGTCACCAGTCCCGGCCCGGGGGATGGCAAGAGTACGGTGGCGGCCAATCTCGCCATCTCCCTGGCCCAGTCGGGGAAACGGGTGATCCTGGTGGATTGCGATCTGGCCGCACCTCGCGTCCAGGAATTGTTCCGTCTCAACCGACTCGGTGACGGGCTCCGCTCCGTGATGGCAGCCGAAGCCGACCTGCGTGTGGCGGTCCGGTCTTGTGAGGTGGGGAACCTGTTCCTGTTCCCCGCCGGTCGCGGACCGATGGATCCGCTCGACATCTTTACCCGGCCGAAGTTCCGGGAACTCCTGGCTGAGTTCAGGTCCGCATACGAATATGTCATCCTGGACTCACCCCCGACAACGGCCGGGAAGCAACTGACCGCTCTGGCCGACAACGCGGAGGGGGCAGTTCTGGTCATCGGCACGGGTGCCGACCTCCTGAGTCGCTCTGCCAAGGGACTGGATGACCTCCTCCGGGCGGGTGTGCGGGCGCTGGGTGCAGTCACGAATGCTGCGACACCGAGAGCCGAATCGGCCCCCGAACCCACTCCGACGGTTGTAACTCAGCCAAACAAGGGCTGACGTGAGAAAGAAGTGGCCGATGTCAAATGGTGCCAGAAATGCCAGCCGGCGTGCGCAAGACTCGTTCCGGGAGTGGTTTTCAGCAGTCGGTAGGCAGACAGGTGATTAAGTTTCGTCCGTCTCCGACTCGCCCTTCTTGCGCGGGTGCCATGCTCACGGCTTTGCGTGAGCATGGAGGCACCGTAACGAATCAGGAACTTCCCAGACACGGGTAGCTATTCTCGACCTATCGGCAACGGCCGAGCGCGGATTCCCAAATCATCCGCCGCAATTGACCAAATCCCGTTTTCCGCTTTCGCACGCAATCCGCGGCAGACAGTATGATTATGCATGTACTCCATTTGGGTGAAGGTTGCCAGCATGCCCACGCAAAGCCGTGGGCATGGCACCCGGTGAAGTCTACTACAGATTATCCAAGCTCTCCTCTTGACCTTGGAGATACGACCCGATCAGCGGTCGCAAATCCTCGTAGTGGTTCTGTATCAACCGAATTGCATGCCGAATGGGTATGGCAGAGAGCAGCCACTCACCACTGGCGTAATCAGGAATACGACTCGACTGGATAGCGAACAGCCGGACAAGTGTTTCAGGCAGGCTCAGCCCGTCTGCCGAAGATTGCAGTTTCTCATTCCAGATGCCACACCCACTGTAGCCAATTGGCTGGCTGGGGAGTTCGCTTGGCTCTACTTTGTTTGTCAACGGCTCAACGGTAATGATGTCCCTGTCTGGGTACTCGAAACAGTATTGATCTTCGCTTACGGATCTGCAAGGCAGCATCATCGGACGCTTGGTAAACTGCGGCACAGGTTGCATCAGCAGGCCCGGCCGCCTGTATGGAGAAAGATACTCTAACATAGGGCTTTTGTCCTTCTCATACATCGGATGCCCCATGAAGGTGTAAATGTGTCGCGCTTGCCCCATTTCCGTCTGTTGTATTTCGCAGATCGGATGGGCTTCTGCGAGGTTGCCCAACCCCGCTGCCGCACTCCCATCGTCAGGAACCTCGATATAGCCAATGTCCCGATTTACAACAGCCCTAACCGCCAGCGTCTCAGACGGCCTGCCGGGAAGCGTGATGGCGTCGTATGTCCCTGCTATCAGTACCGAGTTTATCGGAATGCCGCCATTCTCTTTGATGCAGTGTTTCGCGCTGATGACGAACAGGCGGTTCTTGATCCGGAGTTTCACACCCGTCCCGAACTGGACTTTTGCAATGTCTTGCGTGTCCGGATTACCGACTACAGCGACGGTGTAGCTCGCAATGATCCTGAAAAGCTCCGTCATCCTGTTATTCTGTTCGTCTGTAAACGGTCCCTTCTGTTGCCCTTCGCTCATGTTTCACCCGTGGTTATTCGTCTCGTGACACTGCTCGGCCGGAGGCACCTGCAGGTCCATACACAGGCACTACCCATACTGACCAACACTCAAACAGGCATAATGACCGGCGAAAGCACGCACCGAGATACGCTCCCATCCCCTCGTTGCCTTGCCGAACCAGGAATTAGCCCGCGCCGGGCGGCCGTGCTATTCCGCGCGTTTGCACGGGATATTACGGAATGCCTAGGCCCGTTGTTACTTCACGCAAACGCACGGATTTCAAGCAATTGTTAGGTCCGCGCACCGTGACTCAATTGGCGAGCGTGCTTCGCAGCCCGACACGAATCGAATCGACTGACCGCCAAGTGAAGGGGACTACATACCGCTAGCGACGCCCCGCCCGGGCGGTCGAGTCCTTCCAGGCCAGTCCATGCGGGAGATCCAGCCGACCAAATCCACCACGTAGATGATTGTGATGGGACAACCACACCGCCGTCAAGCGAATTTCCAAGGAACTCCACTCAGCTTCGAGCCCTCCATCACTCCTCAGTGAGTCGCTTGCGGCGGAGCATGTGGTGGTAGTGCTGGGCGAAGCGGTGGGCTTCGTCCCGGACGTACTGCACCAGCCGTAGCGCTGCCGAGTGTCGGCTGAGTTTGATCGATTCGGCCTCACCTGGCCGGAAGATCTCTTCTTCTTGCTTGGCCAGCGAGATCACGCACGGCGGCTCGATCCCGAGGGCTCGGAACGCATCCAGCGCTGCGTTCAGTTGCCCCTTTCCTCCATCGATGAGGAGAATGTCCGGGAAGACCTCGTCCTCCTCACCCAGCCGTCGGAAGCGTCGAGTCACCACCTCGCGCATCGAGGCGAAGTCGTCTACCCCCTCGACGCTCTTGATCTTGAACCGGCGGTAACCGGGCTTGAAGGGGAGGCCATCCAGGAACGATACCAGCGATGCAACTGTGTCGGTCCCGCTCAGGTGGGCGATGTCCATCCCCTCGATCGTTCGGGGAGTCTTCGCCAGGCCGAGCACTTTCTTCAGCCCGATCAACCCTTTCTTGGGATCGATCGGGAACACTTCTGGCTGGACATCCTTGTCGACATTGCCGCGAAGTTCGAGGTTACGCAAGGCCGTCACTTCGTCCCGGATACGGCGAGCCTTCTCGAAGTTCAGGGCCTCGCTCGCCGCGAGCATCTCCTGCTCCATCCGGCGGATCAGCTTTCCCTTCTTTCCTTCCAGAACAAAGATCAACTTCTTCACCTGGCGACGATAGTCGTCCCGGCTGACCCGGAAGTTGCACGGGGCGGTACACCGTCGAATGCTGTGCAGCAGGCACGGGCGGAACCATTTCCAGCGATTATCATCCGATTTGATGTCGAGTGTACAGGTGCGGAACTGAAAGACCTGTTGGAGGACACTCACAGCTGCTCTCAGGCTCCCGGTACTGGTGAACGGGCCGTAGAGCCTGACTCCCTTCCGCCGCGGGGTACGGGTGATCTCGACCCGCGGGAACTCCTCCCGGGTACGGATCTGGAGATAGGGGAATGTCTTGTCGTCTTTGAGATCTTTGTTGAATCGTGGGCGAAGATCCTTGACCATCCGCGCTTCGAGCAGCATGGCCGCGATGTCGTCTTCAGTGGTGATGAAGTCGACATCCGCCACCAACCCGACCCAGTCGCGGATTCGGGGGTCGGCGGCGGCCTCCTTTTTGAAGTAAGTCGACGCGCGGCTCCGCAGGTTCTTGGCCTTGCCGACATAAACGACATTCCCTCCGGCGTCTTTCATGAGATAGACGCCAGGAGAGGTGGGGAATGTCCGGACTTTCTCCGCCGGTAAGATGTCAGGTGGGCGGGGCGTGGAGGGGGGGTCAGACATGGGGGGTTCACCAACGGCCGGGGCCACGGGTCAGGCAACCCCTCCATTCTAACCATTACGGTCGCTGGAACCCCCACCCAGCCCTCAGGAATCCCCTGGGGGTGAGATCTCAGGGTGATAGGTCGCCAGGCAGGTCCGACAGATCCCGTGGCTCACTCGCCCCTCGGGCTCCAAGTCTGGAGTCTGCCACATGCCGGACGAAGTCCGGACCCTGCGACAGTAGCAGCACATCAGGACGGCGTCCCACCGTGTCGTGGGAATAGTGGCATCCAAGGTTCCCAACATTGGGAAGTCCTTTGCTCAACTCGCGCCGGGCGATTCACGCTGGGGGAAGAAAATTGAGGGCGAACTTTCAAGATGCCCAACCGGGCGAGTGAAGATGCGTCTTGAGAGAACAACTATGCACACTCCGCGCCATCTGTGCTAGACAGAACGGCCTTCCTCCCCTCGTGTACAATTCCGACATGACGCTGAGCATCCGTTTGTTGCCATTCGCGACCGCTGACGGCCCCTCCAACATGGCGGCCGACGAGGCCCTTCTCGAATCGGCTTCTGGTCGTGGGGTCGCCACGCTCCGATTTTACACCTGGACTGAACCGACGCTCTCACTCGGATACTTCCAACCGGCTGCGGTTCGTGAGAGCCCATCGGACCTCGCCGGGCTGTCGTGGGTTCGTCGATCAACCGGCGGGGCTGCCATCGTCCACCACCACGAACTCACCTACGCACTGGCTCTCCCGGCTGGGAAGGAGTGGGTGTCGTCCGAGCCGTGGGTGTGTCGGTTTCATCACATCCTGCGTGACGTTCTGGCCCACTTCGGAATTCGGGCACATGCGGTGATCTGCGGCGAAGAGAGACAACTCGGCGAGGTACTCTGCTTCCTGCACCAAACGCCTGGCGATCTCCTGATCGAAGGCTCGAAGGTAGCCGGTAGCGCCCAGCGGAAATGGAAGGGGGCGATGCTTCAGCACGGGAGTCTGCTGCTGCGTCGGAGTGACTTTGCGCCGATGCTGCCGGGGATCAATGACGCTGCGGGACACGAGCGATTTTCACCCGAGGAACTGGCCCACCTGCTGATGAAGCGGTTCGCGTCGGCAACGGGTTGGGAGGTGGAATCGGGAGACTGGACTGCGGAAGAACTGGCCCGCATTCCCGCAATCCGGGCCGAGAAGTACGCTCATCCGGAGTGGAATGGGAAGCGGTAAGCACCGAAGCGTGAAGCGGCTGAATGATCGCCATATTGGGGCTTATAATCCACTGATAGAACCTAACCCCCTATACTCCCTTCCCGAAAAAAAGAGGAGCAGACTCGGAACGTAACCCCCAACCCCCTTCCCAAAAAAGGAAGGGGGAGAAGAAGTTGTCCGGTCTGGACCCTCTCCCTTCGGAGAAGGAGTTGGGGGGTGGCTGCTACCGTTTGCGGTTGGGGCCTCGCTGCGGTCGGTCGTCCTCGTCATCCTCGTAATCGTCGTGCTGGCGAGTGCGTCCAGACCGGCCGCGGCGGTCATCTTCCTCGTCGTCCTCGTGCCGGTCAGCGCGTCCGGACCGGCTGCTGGGATGTTCCTCTTCGTACTCCTCTTCGTCATCCTCTTCGTCATATTCTTCCTCCTCTTCCTCCTTGCGTCGCGCTTTGTGGGCGTACTTGGCGGTCGCCTGGCTCAGCCCACTTAACAGGGTGGCGTACTGGACCAGGGCAATCAGGGCGATCACCAGCGTGACCAGCATCAGGATTGACCCTATGCAGGCACCCGCCATCATCCCTCCGCCCGCCCCTGGACCAGCCGCGCCAGCCATCGCCCCCCCCAAGAGCATGATGACGAGACCGGCGATATAACACGCGACACATGCGCCCCACAATTTCAGCACCGACATCGCCTTGTCGGCCAGCTCATAACGCCTGATATAGGTTGCTACAGATCGTGCGAACAATAAAAAGAGAATAGCTGATACGATTGAGAGCACAGCTCCCACACCGGTGAGTATCGCCGAAGCTGCCAGCGGTAAAATCCTCCCACCCGCGAGGCTGTTGGCGTTGTTCAGGACTGAAGCCCCCAGCGCCACCACCTCCAGAATCACGGAGATGATGATCATGGGCTTGGCCGCACCGACACGTTCCGGAATCGCCAGGCAAAAGAACCTGCCGACCAGGCCGGTGATCGACCCGGCCAGCACGAGCAGAATCACTAGGCCGAGGACGACTGCCATGAGCCCGAGAGCCCCAGCCCCTCCACCTGGCCCTGGGTTCGCGGCGACCATCGCCCCTCCAACCGCGAAGATCCCGACGACCCCCACGACGAAGGCGAGAACCATCAGAATTAGTCCAATATAGACTAATTTAAAGCCTTTGGAAACCTTTAACAATGCGTCTGACATTGTACGACTCGGTAGGTTGGGTGGGTGTGGCCCGCGTTCGACGTCCCCACGAACACCATTCCTCGCGAAAAGGAGTCGAGTCCGTCTGGAGCCATTCGACGCGATCCGGGGTAAGACATCTAGCCTAATCAGGGTCGTCGCCCGCGGGAACCCTATTCCCGGCCAAAATTTGCCCCGACTACCCTTTCAACCCGAATAGCTTCATCAGAGCATCACGCATACCAGCGCTGTGCCCCTCCTTGCTTGCCTCCTGGAGCGCAGCGATCGGGCCGTGCAGGAGCCGGTTCTGGAAGAGCCGGAATGCCCCCTCGACCCACTCTCGATCGGCATCCGTCAACCGCCCATCCAGCTTTTCTAATAGCGGCCCCACCACCCCCTCCCTCACCCGGTCGAGTTCCGCTGTGAGGCGTCCGATCACCGGCCCGTCCTTGCGGCGGTTCCAGTCGAGCACAAACTTCCTCACCTCTGCCTCGACGATCATCTCGGCCGGTCCAAGGTGCTTACGCCGCTCCGCTAACTGCTGATCCCGAATCCGGTTCAGGTCGTCCACGTTGAACAGGCTGACGCGGTCGCCATCGTGGATGCTGGGGTCGAAGTCCCGGGGCACAGCCATGTCGAAAATGACCAGTTTCCTGCGGCCCCGCTTCGAGAGAACCTTTTCCTTGAACCGTCGCCGCGGCATGATGGGTTCGGGTGCCCCGGTGGTACTCAGCACGATGTCGGCACGGACCAGGGCATCGTCGAGTTGGTCCCACGGGACTGCCTGGCCGCCGACCTCTGCCGCCGCAGCTTCTGCCCGCTCTGGGCTCCGGTTGGTCACGAGGATGCCAGCCGGGTTGAGTTCCTTCAGGTGGGTGAGGGTGAGTTGGCCCATCTCCCCGGTCCCGATCACCAGTACGGTCTTGTCGGTGAAGTTGTCGAACACCTCCCGGACGAAAACGACCGCAGCGCTTGCGACCGACACCTGGCCCCGGGCGATCCCGGTCTCGGTCCGGATCCGCTTCGAGACCCGCGTTGCGGCCGGGAACAGGGTATTCAGTAGTGAGCCGGTCGCGCCGTACTTTTGGGCCGCGTCATAGGCTTCCTTCACCTGTCCGGCGATCTGTCCTTCGCCGATCACCACGCTGTCCAGCCCACTCGTGACCCGGAAGAGGTGTCGGACCGCGTCCTCGTCGGCGTGTTCGTACAGGTGGGGGTGAATCAACTCAGCCGGCACCCCGTGGGTCTCGGCGAGAAATTCGGCCACCAGTGGGGCATGAATGGGGGCTCCCACTTCCGGTCGTCCAAGGTACAACTCGACCCGATTGCAGGTACAGAGGATGGCGGCCTCGACATCGTATCGGGCGGTCAACTCGGCCAGAGCGAGGCGGAGTTTCGGCTCGTCGAACGCGAGTTTCTCGCGCAGTTCGACCGTTGCCGATTCGACGTTGCACCCGATCGCCCGGAGGTTCATCGCTCACCCCCCGGGACGAATGGGTGCGACGCCACGAGGGCAACCAGGAGCAACCCGAACGCAGCGACCGAGTAGGCCGCCAGCCGCCGGCCGGGGACATTGGTTGCGTAGCGGAGGTAGAGCAAAACGAGGAACACGACCCACAGCCCGGCAGTGCTGAGCACCTTCAAGGAGAACCAGTTCTCGGTCGCCCCGTGCTCCTCCCCCAGGAGGAGCGAACCGACCAGCAAGCCAGCGGTGAGGAGCGGGAACGCAACATTCACGGCCCGCCGGTTCATCGTTTCCAGACGCTCCAGGCTGAGCATCGGGACGACCCGGGCCGGGTTCACCTTGTTCCGCACCCGGCGGGCCTGAATGAGATACATGATGCTGGTCAGGAACCCAACGCTCACTCCCACTGCCGCGAGGAGAAGGAGCGACCCGTGGACGACTCCCCAGAAGCGGGGTCCGCTGAGCCAGGTGGGGACATCAACCGGGGCAGCGTCGTGGGCAGTCGCGGCGAGGGCAAGTGAAAGCCCGACCAGTCCGATCACGAGCGGCAGGACGAAGACGGCCCACGCCTGACGGGCATAGTGGACCGTGCCGTAGAGGTAGAACAGGGCGAGAACCCAGGCGAGTAGGAGAAGCGACCCGTAGGGGGCAGCGGGGGTAGGCTGGTTGAAGGCGATATAGGCGGTGTGGGCGAAGACTCCCGCAACGCCGAGCCCAAGGGCAGCAACCCGCCACGCAGCGCCAGGCCAGACGAGCCGGGCCAGCTCAAACGCGAACGCGAGCAGGTAACTCAGCCCAAAGCAGGCGTGAGTGATACCCTGGAGCGGGGAAACCGTCATCGCGCGGCGGGCCTCGCTGGGGACGGGCGGTGTTGGGATCAGTCGGTTGATTATACTCGGCGGCGTCCCACTTCCGAAGGCACCCCGTAGATCACATATCAATCTGGATTACGGATAGCAGAAGTTGGGATCAGACGGACGACTGGCCTGGGATGCTTCGGCTGCTCCCGACCGAATCCAGACAGCAAAAAGCGGTGGCCTTGGTGGGCAAGAAGTCAATGAACCCGCCTTTCACCCACTCATTAGCTTCCCAGTCACGGCCACCCAGACGTCGTCGATCACCTTTCCCGCGGTCGACTGGAGGAGGCCCTTCGGAACCATTTTGAGTAAACCGGTCACCTCGACCAGATCACCCATCCAGTGGACGGTGGTCCCGCCGTCGGATTCCCGGAACTCCAGCCGGGTGGTCACCGTTGCGCTGGCCCCGATCCCCTTGGTCACGATCCGGAAGGCCACGGCCTTGCCGGGTTCACGGGAGGTCGCCTCCAGCACAGCGTCCAGGCTGCCGGACAGGAATGACAACTTCGGCTTGAGCTTCCACGCGGCCCGGTCCGCAGTGGCGACAGAGATCTGGGCATCCGGGATGCACCGGACCAGGAACCCGGCGTCGGACAGTTTCGCCGCGATGTCTGCGATGGGTAGCGGGAACGACCGATCACCTTCAAAATGAATCACGACAGAGCCTCCGGGTAACGTACCATTGTAGGTATCTGAACCGAGTTGTGGAACCCGGTTGAAAATCGGACATTCGGCGAGAAAATGGGTAAGGTTGGTCCTATTTTGTCAGGAATCGCTGGTGCATCCACACTGCCTGGTTCTGAAGGGAGTCCTTCCATTTCCACTGCCGCCCCCCCTCGGGCTCCCTTGCCCGACTTCACTCCTCACCTTCCAGTCCCCTCCGGCAGCGTCATTCGCCGCCGTCTGCGGGGCCTGCCGTTCATCATCATCCACATCAGCGCCCTGGTCGGCGCATGCCTGGTCGCCCCGACCTGGACCGCGATCGGGATTGGCGTCGCGTTGTATGTGGTTCGGATGTTCGGCGTCACTGGTGGCTACCACCGCTATTTCGCCCACCGGGCCTACCGGACGAGCCGATGGTTCCAGTTCGTACTCGCCTGGCTGGGGTGCTCGGCGATGCAGAAGGGGCCACTCTGGTGGGCCGTTCACCACCGCCAGCACCACAAGTATTCCGACCAGGAAGACGACCCGCACTCGCCGATCATCCGCAGCGTGTGGTGGGCTCACGTCGGATGGGTGATCTCGGGGCGGTTCCGAAAGGCCCCGTACAAGCTGATCCAGGACTACTGGAAGTATCCGGAGTTGCGAATCCTCAACAAGCTCCATTGGCTTCCCGGGTTCGCGCTGGCCGGGCTGTGCTACTGGCTTGATGGACTCCCCGGGTTGGTGTGGGGATTCCTGGTTAGCACGATCTGCCTGTACCACGGAACGTTCCTGGTCAACTCTGCCTGCCACCTGTGGGGTACGCGCCGATACGCCACGACTGACCAGAGCAAAAACCTGTGGTGGGCCGCGATCCTGACGCTGGGAGAGGGCTGGCACAATAACCACCACCACTACCAGAGCTGCGCTCGCCAGGGGCTCCGCTGGTGGGAGATCGACATGAGCTACTACACGATCCGGGCGCTGGGGCTGGTGGGGCTTGTCTGGGACATCCGCGAGCCGACCGCGAAAGCCCTTGCGAAGAATCGGATCGGGACATCCGTGGACGCTCAACCGGCATAAGTCCGCGGAGCCACCCGGGACACCTACCGATCTGCGGTGGTTGCTTACACCAAAATCTCTTTCACCACGTTCCCAGCCACGTCGGTGAGGCGGAAATCGCGGCCATTGTATCGGTAGGTCAGCTTCTTGTGGTCGAGCCCGAGGAGGTGCAGGATGGTGGCGTGCAGGTCGTTGACGCTCACCCGATTCTCGGCCGCCTTGAACCCAATCTCGTCCGTTGCCCCGTAGCTGACTCCGCCCTTCACTCCGCCCCCGGCCAGCCAGAACGTGTTCGCGTGGGGGTTGTGGTCACGCCCGCCGCTCCCCTTTTGCACAATCGGGAGCCGTCCGAACTCCCCGCCCCAGATCACGAGCGTATCCTTGAGCAAGCCACGGCGGTCAAGGTCGGTGAGGAGCCCAGCGATTGGCTGATCCGTCTCCAGGGCGAACCCCCCGTGATTCTTGACGATGTTGTTATGCCCATCCCAGCTCAGGTCGTTGTCCATCCCGCCGGAGTAGATCTGCACAAACCGCACCCCGCGCTCGACCAATCGGCGGGCGGTCAGGCATTGCTTCGCGAAGTGCGTCGCCTTCGGATTGTCGAGACCATAGAGGGTTTTCGTTTCCGCAGTCTCCTTGGTCAAGTCGAGGGCGTCGGGGGCCGCCATCTGCATCCGGTAAGCAAGCTCGAACGTCTCGACCCGGGCAGCCAGGTCGGCCTCTCCAGGGTGCTGCTCCAGGCCCTTGCGGTTCAGCCGATTGAGCAGGTCGAGCTGGGCGCGCTGGCGGTCGGCGGGGAGGTCAGCGGGGCGCGACAGGTTGTCGATCGGTTCGCCTTGCGGCTTGAACCCGGTCCCCTGGAAGACGGTCGGGAGAAACCCTGCCCCCCAGTTGAGCGAGTGACCCTTGGGTACTCCGCGGCCGAGCGTGTCATACATCACGCAGAACGCCGGTAGACTTTGCGACTCGCTCCCAAGCCCGTAGGTGACCCAACTCCCAACGCACGGGTAGCCCATCCGACTCATCCCGGTGTTGATTTTGAACAGGGCCGGGGAGTGATTGTTTGAATCACTCCAGAGCGAATGGATGAATGCCATCTTGTCGACGTGTTTGGCCATGTGGGGGAACAGGCCAGACACCCACTTCCCGGACTGACCATGCTTTGCCCACTTGAACGGCGACTTCATGAGGGGTCCGACCTGACCCGAGAAGAATCCGGTTGCAGGGTCGAACCCTTTCAATTCCTGGCCGTCCCGCTTCTCCAGTTCCGGCTTGTAGTCCCAGGTATCGACGTGGGACGGCCCACCGTTCATGAATAGCCAGATCACACTCTTGGCCTTCGCAGCGAAATGCGGCGACTTCGGTGCGAGTGGATTGGGCGAGTGGGTGGCGTCGGCCCCTCTCGCTTCCCACCCGAGCAAATCCGCGAGCGCAAGCAGGCCGAACCCACCCCCAGCGCGCGTGAGAAACTCACGTCGGGAGCGGTATGCGAAGGAGGGTGGGGGAGCGAAGAAGCGGGGGATGTTGTGCATGGGGGGTGCTCGTCTTCAGGCTTGCGGAGGGAGTAGGTTGCCGAGCGTATCGAGATCCGAGGCGGCTTCGATCGCATCGAGGAAAGCTTCAAGTGCGGGAACGTCAGTGATCTGATGAATTCGCGGCATCAGTTCGAGCCCAGATTCCCCAAAACGAACTTTTAAGGTGATCTCGACCGCCTTGTGGAGGGTGCCGACTGCCTTGGCCAGCCCCTCGGCCAGCCCCTCGGCCAGCCCCTTGGCTAGCCCCTCGGCCAGCCCCTCGGCGCGGCCCTCGTTGAGTGCCTCATTGCGTATGAACCGATACGTCGGACTGAGGAGTTCCACTTGTTTCTCCTTCGAGTAAGCATCCAGATTTCGAGCAAATACCCGCGCCTGAACCGGTGGTAGGGTGAGAACCCAGTCGATGATTCGGAACAGTTGGACGATCTGCACCTTCGTCCACCCGCGGTCGTACAGTCCCTTGACCAACCGAAACTTCCACTCGCCTCGCGCGTCTGGGTCGCCGCGGGTCTCGATCGACTTCAGGTGGGCCAATACTACCGCCGCAAACGGGTTCGGGTCGGTCTCCAACGCGACTTCCCGCTGCCTGTAGTCTAACAGCTTGACCGCCGGGAAGTCGAACCGAACTTCACACCCCCACCGCCCTGCGAGGAATGATGATGGTCGCCATCCTGGTCCGTCGTCGCCGAGGACCGCGAGGCTCACCGGCATCCGCCCATAGCGATCTTCGAGCCGATGGTTGTACGTATACATCCGGCGGGCGAAATCGCTGTCCCGCTGACTCTGTACTTCCACATGCACGAGTACCCACGCTTCTGCTCCGTCGGGGGTGAATACTTTCACCAACTTGTCGACGGTCCCCTGGCCGGATTCGGCTTCGGGGACGACCTGTTGGAGTTCCTTGTCCAGGAACACCGGCTCCCGGGACCAGTCAATGTCTGCGTGGGCGGCGGGGAAGAAGAACGCGAGGAATGGCTCGAAGAACCACTCCAGGGCCTGCTTCCAGGCCGTGTCGAATTCCCTCTCGGGTTCGTCCACCGCTCGTCACTCCGCGTACAGAAACTCGTTCAGACAGAACAGCACCTGGCAGAAATCTGCCATCGCGGCCTGCCGGTCCGGTCCGGCCCGATCCTTCAGGAACCCGACCGCATCGGCACGTTCGTCTGCTGTTGGGGGGCGGCAGAGAGCCATGCGATACGCCCGGGTGATGGCGTCTGCGTTGCTGACTGTGCCGTCGCCGAGGAGTCGCTTTGCGAACCCTTTTGCCGCGGCCCGGACCTGCGGGCTGTTCATCAAGTGCAGCGACTGGGGGGCGATGGTGGTACTCGTCCGCTCGCCGACCCCGGCCGTTCCATCCGGTGCATCGAAGACCACCAGCGACGGAATCAACTTGCTACGTTTCATGGTGAAGTAGATGCTCCGCCGCTTGCTCCCCTCGTCGAGTGTGCCCGGCCCGTACATCGACTCATCCAGCAACCCGCCGACGAATAGCGTACTGTCGCGGATCACCTCTGCATCCAGTCGTCGCACTGGGAAGTGACCGAACAGCTTGTTTTCCGGGTCAGCTTTGACTTTCACCTCATCACGAGCGGAACTCTCCTGATACGCAGCGCTCGTCACGATCAACTTGTGGATCGGTTTCAACTTCCATTCATTGCGGATCAATTCTGAAGCGAGGAAATCGAGCAGTTCCGGATGCGACGGAGGATCGCCGCGGTGGCCAAAATCGCTCACCGTCGTGACGATCCCGCGCCCCATGTGGTGCTGCCAGAGTCGATTGACGATCACCCGCGCGAGGAGGTGGCCAGCGCCGCTTTTCGCATCCGTGAGCCAGTTCGCAAACCCCGCACGCTGGAACGTCGTCCGGCTCCCGGCCGGAGGCGGGCGGAGCCACGCTGCCTGGGCGTCGGGATCGGGCATGAGAACCTGGAGGAAGGACACCTGTGCAATGCCCTCTTTCTGGGCCGAGTCGCCGCGGCGGAGGAAATGCGTTTGCTTGAGGAAATCCGCCCCCTGTGAGTGCAGCCGAATGGGTGGCAGCCCCTCGCTGGATGCGAGCACTTTCACCACCCCCGGTTTCGGTGCCTTGGCGGTGTGTGCCGCGACTGCTTTCGACCGCTCCATCCACCCCGAATCCTGTGGAGCGTACCACCGCAGGAGGGCTGTGGTCTGCTCGGGAGTCCGGCGACCGGCCGGGAGGGCCAGGGCCGAGCGGATCGTTTCGGTTGTCGCCGGGGCTGTCAGATCCGGCTTCTCGGCGGTGCTGAGGGTGAAGCGCGGGCGACCCATCCCGTGACCGGTGTTGTTGTGGAAACTCAGCGTGACGGTGAGGACCGTCCCGCTGGCAAACCCGATAGGTTTCTCGAAACCAAACGCGGCTGCATGGTCCTTCCCGAACTGCGGATCGACAGCCCAGGCTGTCGTCATGTTGTCATCGATTGCCGCCGCAATGGGCAGGCCCTTCTGCTCGAAGGTCGCCCGGGGGTCTTTCAGTTTCACGGGTTCCGCTGGACGCGAGTTATCGGCTGGTTTCGCGGTGACTTTCAGGTCGGAGAGGGCGAAATTCCCGTTCGTCGCCCGGCCCGGCCCACCGCGGACGAGGGAGGGGTGCGACATGGCTTCGACACGGAACGACCTCAGACCAACCTCCTTCGTGATGAGGGTGAATGTGAGTGTCTCGGTTGTCGGGTTCTTCCCCGACACAAGAACGCTCCCATCGTCCTGCTTCGTGAGCGTCGCCCCGCCCGCCGATTTCATCTCGCCGATCTCCGGAAGCACCCAGGCGAACGATACGGGTGTCTCACCCCGGGCCTTCTCCCACGCAGCGAACCGGGCCGGTAACTCATTCGCCTCGTACTTCCGAACGGCCTCGATGTACGGGGTATGTGCCGCATCAAATGCCGCCTTTGCCACGCGGTACTTCTCCGGTTCCAGGTCGACCTCGACCTCGGTACGGACAGTCGTGGTGAACGCTGAGAGCATCCGGTAGTAATCCCGGCTGGGGATCGCATCGAACTTGTGGTCGTGGCACCGGGCGCAGCCAACCGTCAGCCCAAGAAAAGTGGTCCCGATGTTCGCGAGCACATCGTCGAGTTCGTCGTAGCGGTGCTTCTCGACTTCGTTCTGGGTGATTTGCGTGCTATGGACCCCGGCCGCAAGGTAGCCGGTGGCCATGAGGGCAAGTGGATCGGTCGGCGCGAGTTCATCTCCGGCGAGTTGCCAGCGCGTGAAGGTGTCGTATGGCAGGTCGGCATTCAGGGCCTTGATGACGAAGTCGCGGTAGTGGTAGGCGGTGGGGCGGTCGTAGTCGTGCTCGAACCCGTGGCTCTCGGCAAACCGAACGAGATCCAGCCAGTGCCTGGCCCATCGTTCCCCGTACCGCGGGCTGGCGAGAAGCTGGTCGACGACCTTCCCGAAAGCGTCTGGTGAGGCATCCGCCAGGAACGCATCCACCTGCTCGGGAGTCGGTGGGAGGCCGATCAGATCGAGGTACGCGCGGCGAAGGAGAATCCGCTTCTCGGCGGGCGGGTTCGGCTTCAGGCCCACCGCGGCCAGTCTCGCACCGATGAAGTGGTCGATCGGGTGAACCCCGGCCGGCACCGCCGGGCGAGTCAGTGGCCGATAGGCCCAGTGCGACTTCGCATCGGCTGCGACCACTTTCTGGGTCCAGGCTGCCGCATCGTCCTTTCCGACCAACGGCTTGTCGTACGGTGCGCCGAGATCGATCCATTCGGCGAGGCGGGCGATCTCGGCGTCCGGGAGCTTTGGCCGCTCGTGCGGCATGTGCGGATTTTTTTGGTGGGCCACCACCTGATACAGATAGCTTTTCTTGTGGTCGCCAGGAACGACGGCTGCCCCCCCTAGACCACCTTTGAGCATGGCTTCCCGGGTGCCCAGGTCCAACTCGCTTTCCACCTGATCGCCGCTGTGGCACCGCAGGCATTTCGTCTGGAGGGTGGCGCGAACGGACGTTTTGAACAACTCCGTCCCGCGGGCCATCCTGGCGGCGTGGTCGGGGTCGACGGGTTTGTCCTTGGCGGGTGGCTGAGCGCGGGCGGTGGGGAAGGCCAGCAAGACGGCAACGAGGGCGGCGACCGGCATGAGCCGGAGGGAGATCGACGGCATGGAGGTGAACCTCGGCGCGGGGTGTGATAGCCGACGGCGGGATCGGTGTAGTTTACCCGGATTGGCGACGGAGGGAAAGCAGACGTGATGAGTCTGTAGGCCGGGGTGACATTTTTCGGGTGCAACATCGGGCTCAGATGCCGAAGGAAAGCTCGCCGTGCGGTTCGGCGAGTGTCTGGCGGATCGCCTCCACACGCGGATGACCAATCTCCCCGATGTGGGCCAATGACCAATAGGGTGCCGATGTCAAGAATCCGTTGACCTTGGCCGGAATTCCGCGATGATGGTAGGAATGCCGCGGGCTAGCTGCGGTCTCATCTTGCCTACCGGGAGTCATCATGATTCGCCCGTACAGTGCCTGGTGTGGGGTCGTAGTGGGGTTGGGCATCCTCGCTGGATGCTCCAAGAAGACGGCACCAACGGGGTCGGCGGACACCTTGCCTGCTCCCGCGCCGAAGGTCGTGGCGAAAGTGGACAACGTGCCTGCGAAGAAAGTGCAACCCGAGCAGCCTGTCACGCTGGAGAACAGTAGTCCGAAAAGCGACATCGACAAACCGGCGGAGACCCCAGTGCAGAGCAAAATGGCGGAAGTGGCGCTACCGAGCAACCCGCCTTTTGAAACGGGGGTCTCCTCCGGCAGCGTCGAAGTCTCCCAGTGCAAGTTCGATGGAGTCGAGAAGGCGATCGCGAAAGCCAAGGGCAAGGTCGTGCTGATCGACTGTTGGGCGACCTGGTGCGGGCCATGTGTCGCGAGTTTCCCGAAACTCGTCGAGAAGCACCAGAAGTACGCTGGCAAAGGGCTCGCAGTCATCTCCCTGAGTACGGATAAGCCTACCGACTCCAGCAAGGTCATTGCCTTTCTGAAGAAGAACAATGCGACTTTCACTAACCTGCAGATGCCGCTGGACGGTGCCGCTCAGAAGGGCCTCGTGGAGAAGTTCGCGTTCCGGAACGCGATCCCACATGCTGTCCTGTTCAACAAGACGGGCAAGAGGGTCTGGGCGGGCCACCCGATGGACCCAGAGTTGGTGTCACTGATCGAGAAAGAACTGGCGAAGGATGTGCCGGCATCGTGATGTCGGCTGTCGAACCCCGTGAGAGGATAGCCCCGTCGTGTACCGGCAGGGCTAGCCAAGATGTCCACCTGGGTCACCCGAGATACGCCGCCTCGGTCGCGCGGCGGTAGGTGCCGTCGAGGTCCACCGGCACCGACTCGTGAACGGACAGCGGCAACCGCAGTGCCGGTAGCGGCCCGCCGACCGCCAGTGGTCGACGCCACACGCCCAGTGTCAGCCCGCCCGTGGGGGCAGGTCCGCCCACCCGGTAAGCGACTGCGAACGGGGCCGGCACCGGCGGTTGGGTCAGACCCAATTCGGCCGCGATTCTGTCGGCAAACGAGAATGTCAACGGCCGACGGTGGACATCCACCAGCAGCAGGTGGACACCGCGGAGCAGGTAGCCAGCGTAGGCTCCGGTGTACGCAGCGCAGGCGGACACCCGATCCTTGTTCCGTGGCGACACCAGTTCGACTGCCGCCACCAATCGGCCCTCCCGCTCGACCAACAGGGCGGTGTCCCGTGCCAGGGCGGCCACAGCCACCTCCTCGTCGGGCTCGGCGTCGGGGTCATGGGTGCCGGTGGCTATCGGAAGTGTCGGCTCGCCTGGCGGCCAGTCCCGGACGCCCACATCCGACCGTTCGTCAGATGGGGAACCGATGGCGAATGTCGGTGTGGTCCCGACGTAGGCCCGATACCCGGCCGGGAGCAGCGGTTTGATCGCGTACAGGAGTTCGACGATCCAAACCTTCTGGACTCCGTCCCAACCCGGCAGGACGGCCCAGTCGTGTAGCGGCATGGCTCGTGACTCGTCGAGGGCCGATTCGCGAAATCTCCTCGTATCGTACCCGATCTGCTCCTTGAGTCACGCCACGATGCTGAGGAGAGAGTGCCATCGGGTTCGACGTGACGCCCGTCCACAGCGCGAAGCGGCGGCCGGGGTTGTGGTCAGGCGATGCCGTTTGTCGTTGGCGGGGTCGCGGGCACTGGCAGATCTTCGATGCCGACCAGATGGACGAGCGCGACACGGATGACGCGGTCGTAGACCGTCGGGCTCTCCGGACTCGCGAAGCCGATCATCAGGTCGTGCCGCCCGACAAACACCAGGTCCGGGTGGTAGATGTCGTACCTCAGGCCCTCGCTGACGACAAAGCGGAGCGGTCGAAACGGTCGTTCCCGCAATCGGGCCTGGATGTCTTCTGAGCGGTACATGTTTTTCCTCTGGGAGTTGTGAGTATCATACTCGACGCCGCCCGGCGGTGGCAATCGCCCGGCGTTCCGCATTCGTTGGAGCGGGCATTGCCCGCATCCCCCTCGTCGTGAAGGCTTCCCCCCCCGGCTCGCAAAGCCTCGCCTACTTCCCCCACAAGAGAGTGCTGAAAGAGTTGTCTCTCCAACAGAGTTGGGAGAATCGCCCGGCATCCACGGCCATTCAAGGCGATCCGATGTCGGGTTGCGACTCCCTTGTGCGATCCTCGACAGGAGACGGTGAGGACCAGTCCGGCGACAAGCTCTCACAGAGTCGTTGGGCCACAGCATCCCAATCTTCAAAGATTTCATTGTTCCAGAATCGCACGACGCGATATCCTTCGGCTTCAAACCAGCGGGTTCTGGCCGCGTCTGCCTCGATCTGATTGGCGTGTTGCCCGCCGTCCAACTCCAGGACGAGTTTAATCTCGTGGCAGACGAAGTCTGCGATGTACGGGCCGACCGGGTCTTGGCGGCGGAATTTGAGGCCCAGAATCTGGCGATGGCGGATCCGCGCCCAAACGAACCGTTCGGCGTCGGTCATTCCCTTTCGCAGCCGTCGAGCGAATTCGTTGGCCATCGCACACTTGCCTCATTCCAGAGCGATTGTGAAGAGTGAGTCGATTTACAGATCGTTATGCGGGCGATGGCAGTGGTCAAGGGGTTGGCGATGCCCTTTCAACCGTATCGTGAATGTACCTGAGGGGGCAAGGCTTCCCCCCCACCCGGCCCGCAAAGCCGGGCCGACCTCCCCCACCAGGGGGGAGGTAAGAGTGCGCAATTGATGATTGGTCGAGTTTAGAATACTGTATAGGTGAAATTCTAATCCGAACGACCCTCTTACCTCCCCCCTGGTGGGGGAGGTCGCCGCGTCAGCGGCGGGTGGGGGGGGCAAGCTTGGCGAGTCGGTGACCCTCACCCCGACCGGGCAAGCAATGCCGCGCCGATCCAGGCCCAGGCGGATCGGCTCCCGTACTCCGCTCCCCCTCCAGGCTCACCCCTCCGTTTGCTCGCCTCCGCCCCGCTCGCGGCTCGCCTTCTCGGCCGCCCGCCACTCGGCGAGGGTCTTGCGGTCCGCCTCCACGCGCGGGTGACCAATCTCCTCGAAGTAGGCCAGCGACTGCTCGGCGAACGGGATCGCTCCTCTGTTTTGACCGCATTGGGCTAGAGTCTCGGCCATATTCCAATTGGTTTCGGCTTCGCCCAATCTGTCTCTTATTTCGGAAGCGATAGCGAGATGCTGCCGATAGTGTTCGATTGCGTTCTCGAACTGGCCGAGGCCACTGTAAGCATTTCCCAAGTTCCCTAGGGCCGTTCCCACCCCACGCCGGTCCCCAATCTCCCGCGCGATCTTTAACCTCTGCTGGTAGTGGTCAATCGCGTCATCCAACTGGCCAAGGTTGTGGTAGGTATTCCCAAGGCAACCGAGGTCACGCCCCTCGGCTCGTCGGTCCTGCAACTCCCGACTGATGGTCAATGCTTGCTGGTGGTATTCGATCGCTTCCTTCACCCGTCCGGTGTTAGTGTATGCAATCCCCAGATTTCCAAGTGCATTCCCCTCGCCCCGCCGGTCACCGATCTCACGAGCGATGATTAACGCCAATCGATGGAGTTCGATCGCTTCTTCGATCCGTCCGAGGACAATGTGCGCATTCCCCAGATTACCGAGTGCGGCTTCCTCCCCCCGGCGGTGACCGATCTCACGGGCGATAGCCAACTGCTGCTGGTGGTGGTTGATCGCATCATCTACCCGTCCNNTATGCCAGTCCAAGGTTCCCAAGTGCATTCCCTTCCCCTCGCCGGTCACCAAGTTCACGGCAGGCATCAAGTTGTCCCCGCAACCACAAGATAAGATCGTGAGCCGGCAAACGGAGGTCCAGAACATGGCCTCCAACGCACGGATACTCGGCCACAAGTTTTGTCGCTACGGGATTCGCCCCACTACATACAGCCCGCTCACGCCCAGCCAGGATGTTTGCCTTCTCCAGGTCGAAGCGGCTCAGTCCCTCGGTCACTCCCTCGCCGCCTTTGAGGTACAGATCATCGGCCTCGCCCAACACACGGCAATAATACTCGGCGAACCGCAGCCCCGCATCCTCCAACCGCGCCCTGGTGCCTCCCGCCGACGGGTGCCCAGGCACAGCCTCAAACGCCCGCCCCGCAACCAACCGCAGGAGGTCGTGAAGGCGAAACCGGCGGGCCTTGTCATCGAACTGCACCAGCCCCCGGGCGAGCAGATCTTTGAGGTCGGGACGGGCCGCGTCTGCCGCCACCCCCATCACCGCTGCTGCGGCGGGCTCGTCGAAATCGGCTGGGAACACCGACAGCATCTGCCACCGCTCGGCCCGTCCGGCATTCTCCCGGATCAACTGACCCGCGCTGTAGCCCAGCACCGTCATCACGTCGGTTTCGTCATCGTTGAGCCACTTCAATCGCTCGACCCGGAGCTTCGCCAGGTAGTCGGGGACCGTCTCGATCGGGTCGTTGAGCAACACATTCCCCGCCACTCGCAGGGCGAGCGGGAGACCCGCAGCCAGCCCGGCGAGGTCGTCGAGTTCGGCATCGGTCCCGCGGTCCGGGCCGATGATCGCGCGAAGCATGGCCCGCGCTTCGTCCGTGCCGAGCCGGTCGATCTCCACTGGCTTCACCCCGTCCAGGCGGATGGCAGCGCGGCTGGTTACCACGAACCCGACCGGTGGCGGCACGGTCACCAGATCCTTGACCTGGGCGCGGTCTTTCGCGTTGTCGAGCACCACCAGCACCGGGCCGGCGTTCGCCAGGGTTGTCCGGTAGAGCGGGAGGAGTCCCTCAACGGTGTCCGGGAGACGGGATTCGGGCTTGAAGGTGAGGATCACTTGCCGCAGGGCGTCGGCGGGGGTGGTCGGGTTGTCCGAGACGCCGCGGAGGTCGACGAACAGTTGACCGGCCGGGAACGAGTCCCGCACCCGGGCCGCCACCGCCTTCGCCAGTTCCGTCTTCCCAGCCCCGCCGATCCCCCGGGCCGCCGCGATCATCACCGTTCCACCCCGGGCCAGCGCTCCGGCCATCGCCTCGAACTCTTTCACCCGGCCGGTGAAGTCGGGGACCGGGGCCGGCACCTGCCACGGCCCGATCGCACCGGTCCGGGGCTTGAGATCGCCGCGGAGTTCGCGTTCCAGGGTGCGGCAGAGCTTGGCGAAGTCGGCCGCATAATCGGCCATCGCCCGCAGCGGAAGGTTCTGCAACTCGTGGAGCCTGGGGAGTTCGCAGTCGGCCGGGAGGTCGGCCTTCGGCGGGAGTGCGACATCCTCCAGCCGGACGACGAGCACGGTCTTGCCGGTGCGGATGCCGGTACACACCTCGCGTCGGACCCAGTCGTCGGGGTCGCGGAGTCGCGGGGTGTTCCAGTCCTTGCCGACAAGGACCAGAACCACCCGACGCGCTGCGAGTTGGGCTTCGAGGTGGTGCGGCCAGGGGTGACCGGGTGGGAGGTCGTCGAAGTCGATAAAGACGGAGTCGTTGCCGTAGATGTCCTTGAGCCGACTGGCCAGGAACGTGGCCGGGAACCGGGCATCCGCGCGTCGGTACGACAGAAAGATCATGGGCAGCGACCGGAGAGCCGACGGGATCTCACACCACGCGCATTATACCACGACCGTCGGCCCTGCAACACCTCGGGGAATGAAATTGCCGAAGGTGGCACATGGGGGATTGCGTTGGAGCCGGTCGCAAGCTCCGGTTGTGCGAAACGGACGATGACACCCACCGCCGGAAGTGTCAGAATACACCCCGGAGGACCAGCCGATGATCAAGCGTATCGAGATCCAGAACTACCGCAGCCTCGAAAACGTGACGGTCGACCTGGACGAACTTACCGTCCTGATTGGCCGGGCTGGGACCGGGAAGAGCAATTTCGTGCGGGCCATCCGACTACTGCGAACAATTTTGACATCTCGAGAGCTTCTTTACTCTCAATTCCTTGCGCTGAGACAGCAAATCCTGCCCGTGGGAAGGAATGCTGAGAAATTCGGTTACGTCGTGGTGCTATCAATCCTTGGCCTCAAGAATGACCTCACTTATACTGTCATCTTCCGAACTGGTGATGTTGACGGACACCGAATTCTCTTGGAAGAACGATTGACTTCAGGTGATGAGATCGTTTTTCATCAATCCGATGGCAAGTGGATCACGGCTCCATCGATCACCCCGACTCCTCCACCTGGGCAGCTCGCGCTCGGGTCAGTCACAGGCGTCCGCCTGGTGACGGTCGCCTACGTCGCGCTCACCACCGGGATCGGCTGCTACGATTTTCCCGGATCAGTCCTCCAATCCCCCGGAGGGCCATATGTGGGTCGTGGATTCTGTGACAATGGCGGAAACTATCTCGATACGGCGAGAAGCATCATCCACAACCTGGAAAGGCTCGACGACTGGGCCGACCTCTCCAACGCTTTACAGGCAGTCAATAGGGCAGTGCGGACCGTGGATCTGCATGCCCCGGCGGAGAACCGACTCGATGTCGTTTACGCGATCGGAGACAAACTTTTGCAGATGGATGTGGCCGAGGAGTCGGAAGGCTTCCGGCGTTTTCTGGCCCATCTGCTGGCGCTCTACCAGTCGCCGCCCAAGCAAACCCTGATCTTCGAACACCCGGAGCACGGGATTCACCCTGGTGCATTGACCGCCCTGTTTGAGGAGTTTGAGAGTTACGTTCGAAGTGGCCGGGGGCAGATCATTTTGACCACGCACAGCCCCCAATTCCTGAATCACGTCAAGGCAGAAAACATCCGCGTTGTCGACATCCAGGACCAAACGACCCGGATCGGCCCACTCGCACCCGAGCAGCGTGAAGCGATTGAAGAACACTTACTTGAGGCGGGCGAATTGCTCACCGTCGACCCCGCCAGGCTGCCGGGGCAACTCGACGAGGTGCCCGGATGAACCGGTCGGTGCTCTGCGTCGAGGGCCGCGGCGACGTCGATGCCGTTCCGGTTCTCGTGAATCGCCTACGCCTGAACATGTCCGCGGAACAACAGGGGGCGTTCTTCGTCGATAGCAAACCCCTGGAAGTCGGGGCCATCAACCAGTTAACGGGCAAGGGAAAGGGACACTGGCTGAGATACCTGGAGATTGCCAAAAAGCGGCCGAATCTGGGAGCCGTGCTGTTATTGCTGGACGGAGATCTCGAAAAGGTCGAAGGGCAACTCTTTTGTCCTGTCCAGGTCGCTCGCACGCTCGCGGAACGGGCACAGGAGACCGGTGCGGGGCAACTCTTTTCCGTCGCTATCGCGTTCATCCGCCAGGAGTTCGAGTCGCTGCTGATTGCAGGATATTCCTCGCTCCCTGGCAGTCGCCCGGACATCACCCCTCCACCCACCCCCGAAGAGGCCCCACGGGGTGCGAAGGGCTGGCTGGCTCGCAATCTGGACGGAGGATACAAGGAGACCCAGCATCAGGAGAGATTGACCCGCGCGGTGGATCTCGATCTGATCCGGACCGGGAAGTTCCGGTCGTTCCAGCGCCTCGAACACGCCGTTCAGGAACTGGCTGCCGCAGTACAAACCGGGCAGCACATTTCGACGCCTGCATCATCACTTCCCGAATCCTGATTCACCTCGTACCGTCACCCACTGGTCGGACCGGTGAGCGTCAGCCGTCCCAGGGTTGCGCCGGGAAGCCCGGCTTCACCCTGGGCTATTTTCCACCGACCCTTCGGGGCGGAAAACCATCTGGGGGTGGGCTCACCCGCTGGTCGGGCCGGTGAGCAGTTGCACGCCGCGGAACCCCTTGCGGGTGATCGTCTCCTTCACGGCGTCGATGTCGAAGGCGGACCGGTCCTTCACCGTGAATCGCACCTGCCGGGCTTTCCGATCTGCGTGGATCGTCCCCGCATCCACCCACGGCAGCATTGCCAGCCCCTCAGACACCTTGTCCGGGCAACTCTCGCACACCATTGTCGGAACGTAAATCACCACCTGATTCGGACCATCCGTCGCCATCGGCTCCGGCGGCGGCTTCTCGGCATCCGGGGTACACCCGGCGAAAAGCACCAGCGTCACCACACCAGCCGACACCACCCGGCCCCATTGCTTTCCCATTCGTCGTCCCTCCCCGCAGGTCCACCTTCGCCCATTATAGCTGGGTCACGCACACGCACGCTTTTCGGCGATCAGGGCGAGGAGCGTCGTTGCACAGGTCGCCGCGAACTCCGGGTCGTTGATGTGCTCGTCGAGTTCGACCAACCCCGCACCTGGCGGGATGCCAGCCCGGATCGCCTCGAACAGCGCTGCGTCGGCCTCTGGCCACCAGAACGGCTTCCCCTCCGCATCAATCGCCGACACCCCCTTCAGCGGCACGATCACAACCGTCGGTCCGGCCGCGGCCACCGCCTTCCGGGCGATCTCCGCGCCGAGTTGGGCCATCTCCTTGGGCGTTGTTCGCATCAGGGTGACCGTCGGATTGTGGCGGTAGAACTGGCGGTCGTGATAGCGAGCGGGAACCGTCTCCGGGGGGCCGAAATTAACCATGTCCAGTGCGCCGACCGAAATCACCTGGGGGACGCCCTTCGCTCCCGCGGCGGTCAGCCGGTCGGGGCCAGCCGAGAGAATGCCCCCGGCGCGTTCGTCGGCCAGTTCGGTGGTGGTGATGTCGAGTACCCCGGCGACAAGTCCGTCCTGGATCAGCCCTTCCATCGTCCGCCCGCCGGTCCCGGTGGCGTGGAACACGAGCACCTCGTACCCGGCGGCTTCGAGGATCTTCCGGGCCGCTTCCACACACGGGGTCGTCACTCCGAACATGGTTGCAGCAATAATCGGCCTGTCAGATGATGGGCCAGCTTCCGCCGACCGTTCCTCCGGGCTTCCCGGTGCCAGAACCATCCCCGTCATGGCTGCGGCAGCGTTATCCAGGATGGCCCGGCTGATTCGGTTCAGGCCCGAAATGTCGACCACCGAGTGCAGCATCATCACGTCGCGATTGCCGACATACGGAGCCACCTGTCCGCTTGCCAGAGTGCTGACCATGAGTTTCGGAACCCCCACCGGGAGGGCTCGCATGGCGGCGGTCCCGATGGTTGTGCCTGCCGACCCCCCAAGCGACAACACGCCCGTTAACTCCCCGCGGGCATGGAGTTCGGTCGCAAGCCTGGCCGCGCCTGCCGCTGCAAGAGTGATGGCCTGACCCCTGTCGGCGGTCCGCTTCACCTCATCGGCAGAGACCCCAGCGGCGGAAAAGACCTTCTCGCGTGGGATGTCCGGAAGAAACAGCGGCGGGCCGAGGACACCCGCATCGAGCACCACGACGGGAACCCCGGCCGCGCGAAGCCGGTCACGGACATAGCCAACCTCGGCACCCTTGGTATCCAGCGTTCCGATCAGCAAGACCGACATGGCTCCCTCCGCAGACGATCGATAAGATCATCAGATTATATAATTTAGAGATATAAAGAAATGAAAAGAATTACGAAGCCACGAAAGACGAAATGGCGAAAACACCAACAGTCCGATTTCGTATTTTCGTCTTTCGTGGTTTCGTGATGAAGCCTTGGTTTTCGTCTTTCGTGGTTTCGGGACGAAGCCTTGGTTTTCTTGGCTTTGTGGAAGATCCCATTTTGTGGAGGTTCGCACCCCAAAATTGCGTGTTATGTTACTCTCCGGGAGGGCGTCCGCGTTCTTTTCGGCACGCCACCGCCGGGAACCACGAGGGAGTCGATGCGACCGGTACTCAAACGGATTGCTGTGAACGGGTTACTCTCTGCACTCCTTCTTGGGCTCATAGGCCTGGGGTTCACCGAGTTGGCGGGGATCTGGCTCACCACCCAGTCCACTGAACGGAGGGCCGCGCCAGCCCCCGTTCCCCTCGATGGCGATGACCCAACAACCAGCCTCCTTCGCTATCGTGTCCCACTCACGATGGCCGGGTGGGGAGTCGCGTTCGTGGTGGTCGGCGAACTGGGGCTGTATCTCTGGCGAGGCCGCCGGCCAGTGGACGGCTCCGCCGCAGCGAAGGGGCTCAAGCCAGATACGGCCGAAGTCCTCCTCGAAGAATTGCTCCAGCAGCTCGAATCTGGTCAGACTCCACCTCCCGCAGAGGCAAAACCGGTCCTGGCCGTGCCGCCCCCTTCTCCTTCGCTGCCCATCACCGAAAATAGCCCCTCACAGCCGAACGACCAGCCGGCCTGATAGCGGTGGGTCGTCATCGAGCGGGAACTGGCCGACACCAGGTCGGCCGGTCCCCGTTGGGGGTGGACGATGTTCACGCGCGAGGAGTGCCTGGCTCGATTGCGAGCCCAGGTCGCGGCCGGTCGATTGATCGTCGGTGGTGGGGCCGGAACCGGGATCTCGGCCAAGTGTGCTGAGAGGGGTGGGATCGATCTGATCATTATCTACAACTCCGGCCGGTTCCGGATGGCTGGTCGAGGGAGCCTTGCCGGACTCCTCCCCTACGGCGACGCCAACCAAATCGTGATGGAGATGGCCCGAGAGGTTCTCCCGGTGGTCGAACGGACCCCGGTCCTGGCCGGGGTCTGCGGCACCGACCCATTCCGAGTGATGAAGCGATTCCTGCGTGACGTGAAAGAGGCTGGCTTCAGCGGCGTGCAGAACTTCCCGACCGTCGGGCTCTTTGATGGCACCATCCGGGTCGGGTTAGAGGAGACCGGAATGGGGTACGGGAAGGAGGTCGAGATGATCGCCCTGGCCCGTGATTTGGACCTGCTCACCTGCCCGTACGTCTTCACCCCGGAGGATGCCGAGAAAATGGCAGCGGCCGGGGCCGATGTCCTCATCCCGCACATGGGACTGACCACCAAGGGGTCAATCGGCGCGCAGACGGCGATGACCCTCGAAGCCGCCACGACGAAAGTGCAGCAACTCCGCGATGCGGCGGTCCGGGTCAACCCCGATATCCTGGTGCTCTGCCACGGCGGCCCAATCTCCGAGCCAGACGATGTCCGATACGTCCTGCAACACACGACCGGGATCGTCGGGTTCTTCGGGGCATCGAGTATCGAGCGGCTCCCGACCGAGATCGCTATCACCGAGTGTACCAGGCAGTTCAAGGGGATCGGGCTGGGCTGATCACTGAAGGGTTTGGGCGTAATCCGTCAGGCTCGGAGCCTGGGTTCCCAGGGCTTCCGCCCTGGGCTGAGAACGGCCGCCGCTCCGCGGCTCAAAACCCTGATCTCTGCGGCCGTAGGCCGCTCTCTCAGCCCCGGATGGGGCGTTCGTTCTTAGACCAGGGCGGAAGCCCTGGGAACTCCGTTTCACACATCTGCCACTCTTTCTGGTCTGACTGCTGGTCGCGCAGTCCAGGGCGGGTATACTCGCCCACAACCTCCCCCTCCCGGAGTTCCGCCGATGCCGGACCGTCGCGACATCCTCCGCGGGGCCGTTGCTGCGGCCGCCGCCACCCTTCCTGGAGTCACCATGCCGATCACCGCTGCCGAACCCCCAACCGCTCGTAACGGACGAGTCAAACAGTCGATCGTCTACTGGTGCTTCAACGCCCGTAGCGAAAAGTGGGGCGTCGAGAAAGTCTGTGCGGTGGCCAAAGAACTCGGTTGCCCGTCAGTCGAGATTATCGATCCGGAACACTGGCCGACCCTGAAGGCCCACGGGCTCACCTGCGCAATCGCCCCAAACGGGATGCCTGGGGCACCGTTCATGCGCGGGTTCAATAACCCCGCCTTCCACGCGGAACTGGTTGAGCGGACGACCAAGACAATCGACACCTGCGCGGCCGCCGCGGTCCCGAGCGTGATCTCGTTCTTCGGCTACAAGTGGCTGAACCCCGACGAACCCAAGTCCGGTACGATCCCGACCGACCAGGCGCTGGCCAACTGCGTCAAGGGGCTCAAACTCATCGCCGGACACGCGGAAAAGAAGGGCGTGACGATCTGCGTCGAGCACCTCAACACCCGCGACGACTCGGACCCGATGAAGGGCCACCCGGGCTACCAGGGCGACGATCTGGAGTTCTGCGCGGATGTGATCCGGAAGGTCGGTTCGCCGCGGGTCAAGTTGCTGTTTGACATTTACCACGTTCAGATCATGCACGGCGACCTGATCCGGCGGATCGAACAGACGAAGGAACTGATCGGTCACGTTCACACAGCGGGCGTGCCCGGCCGCGGGGAACTCGACGAGGACCAGGAGGTGAATTACCCGGCGGTCATCAAGAAACTGCTCACCGTCGGCTACACCGGATACGTCGGGCAGGAGTTTATCCCCACCCGCAACCCGCTCGAAGGGCTCCGCCAGGCAGTACGGTTGTGCGATGTGTAGTTTAAAGTTTAAGAGTTTAAAGTTTAAAGTTGAAGACACAGACCCTTGACATCAAGTTCTGAACTCCGGTTAATGTTTTAAACTTTAAACTTTAAACTCTTAAACTTTAAACAGGTGGAAGCACATCGGGTTCGATCTGGTAGCCGTCCGCGATTGCATTTGTGGAGTTGAACAACGCCACAACAGCGAGCACCTCGCCGAGGGTCTCGACATCCATCCCGAGTTTGCGCAGGGCGGTGGTGTGCGAGTTCACGCAGTAGGCGCACCCGTTGGTGGCCGACACCGCCAGAGCGATGATCTCGCGTGTGATCGGGGCAAGCTTTCCCACCCGCCCGGCCGCCTCCGGGTGCATGATCGCTTTCAATCGACCCCAGACCAGTTCCAGGTGGTCCGGGTTCGTCGCAAGCACCCGCCAGATGTTCGGAACCGTTTCGATTCCCTTCGTCCGGCGGATGTCCGCGTAGATCTCGGCCACCTTCCCGGTTGCCCCCTCTTCCGGGACGGGAGCGACCGTGGCGACACGGCCGGTTGGCATGACAACTCCGGGTCACGACGATGTAAACGAGTTGAGAGTGATCTGGAAGATCAGCTCGGCGTTGGCCGGAACAGCGGTGCCGGAGCCAGCACTTCCGTACCCCTGGGTGGCCGGGATGTCGATCAGGCGGACCCCGCCGGCTTGCATGCCGATCATGCCGTTCACGACACCCTCAATGTAGCTCGATGTACTCAGTGTGCTCGTCAACGCGCCCGACTTGGTCGACGAGTCGAACACGGTCCCATTCGTCAAATAACCGATATAGTCGGCGTTGATCGTGTCGCCCTCTGCCAACTGAGGCCCGGTACCGACCGTCTGGTCCAAGATCCGGACCCCGCTCGACAGGTTCACCCAGCTCGGATCACCCAGGGAGAATGGGAGCGTGCTCCCAGCGGGATTCGAGTCGGATGTCCCCGCAGGCAACGGCACGTTATTCCCGAGGTTCGGACCGGTATCACCAGGAGGAGGTGGTGGTGATGCGGGCGGGGGTGGGGGTGTGGCCCCGAACCCGATCGCGTACACCTCGGCGTAATCGGCGTTCAGCAGGGCCTGATAGACCGCATATCCGATGCCGCCAGCAAATTTTCCGTAATACGGGACGAGCGATGGGTTCTGGGCCAGCTCGGTCCGGAAATCACCAGCGAATTCGGAGAGAACCGCTTCGTCTGCCTGACTCTGGGTGGAAATCAGCGGGTACTGACTCGCGATGTAGGAGATTTCCGCGGTTGTGCGCGGCTCTCCCACTGTCGATGCAAACTTCTCCAGTTCCTGGGCGGTCTGCTCGGTGTCGGTATAAGCCGCCACAACCTGAGCCGGTGAAACGCTCGGAACCTGCCGGTCATCCAGTCTCTCGACAGTCGGGCGAAATTTGGACTGGTTCATGGGATCTCCTGGTCACAGCCCGCCGGGGGTGGGGAACCACCGACGGCCCAATGTGGGGCCTGGCCGGAACGCTTCACGGTTTATCGGCCGCTGTTGGTGTCGGACTTAACACTCTGTACGGTTCGTAACGATTATTTTGGTCGCCACGGTCAAGACGAATGAACTCGCTGTAACGATTGCCCAGACCCGGCAATTTGAAGTGGGGGAATGATCGGTCGGGGAGGGTCACAGAAATGGGGCCAGCCTCGGGAGTGTCCCGAGTCGTTACCCCAACGGGTCTCCAGGGTCGAGATAATGGGGGAATAGCAATAGCCGGTGATAATGATCAAACACGGATCGACCCCGGAGGGGTCGCAGCGATTAGCCGGTGGTCGAGCGCAGCTCGACCACCGGGGGCTGTGAAGGTGACAATGATGTGAACACGATGGCCCAACCGACCCTGGAGGGGTCGGGAGGGCGCTGAACCCATTTACGATTGCGGGGCCGGGTCGCTTGGTGTCAGAGTGGCGTCGGCCGCAGGCTCGACCGGAGCCGTAGCGGTTTCGGCGACAGGCTCCGGGACCGCAACGGGTGCCGGGGTGGTGACTACCTCGGTCGTGGGAACCTCAGGGTGGGCGACCACCTTCGGCTTGGCCACGACCTTTTTCCCCTTGCCTTTCGCGACCGGCTTGGTGGTGCGCGATGCACTCCCCTTCGTTGCCGGGGCCTTGGCTGCGGGTGCTTTTTTGGCCGGTGCTTTTTTGGCCGGTGCTTTTTTGGCGGCGGCCTTGGGCTTGGTAGCCTTGGCAGCAGCCGGCTTCTTGGCCGGTGCCTTCGCGGACTTGGCCGCGCTGGCCGCTGGCATCTTCGACTTCTTCGCGGGGGCGGCTTTCTTCGCCGACGCTCCTACCCCCTTCGCGGTTGCTTTTGCCACGATCTGTCCCCCTTTCGTTGGTCAGTTCTGTATCGGAACCGAACAGCCGGCTCTTGAGCGAACCCAGCGAGATACCGAAGAGCCGTCTGGATATCCGCGATCTCGTCCCGTGCTGGTCCGGGATTGCTCACCCGTCCGTCGGGTTCGTGCGATCCGCAAGCCTTCCCGATTGCCTCCCGCGGTGGTGGCGGAATCGAGCAAGGGCCGACGGCTGGCGAGGAGGAGTTGTGATTCCGTCGCCGACCTCTCAGCCTCTCTCGACAGGGGCGAGTCAATCCCTGGCGAGTTCGTCGCACGAGCCTCGGGTGGAGCAAGTGCAGTGCCTCGCTTCACTGTACCACATGCAGGCCGAGGCAAGAGAAATCTGACCACTTCGACGGAATCTTCCGGACCCAGACAGTGGTAATCTTTGTGGCCTCGCACGGAGGGTTGTGGTATCTCGGAAGAACCTCGCCGACCTGCTACTCGTCGGAGCGCCTCATGAACGCCACTGCTGCTCTCGCCGCGGCTCTCCTCCTCCTCGCGGTCTCGGCCTCCACTCCCGAGCGAGTCTCCGGGATAGCCGACCCCGCCGACACTGGACCTGCCGACCTGATCGTTCGCAACGCCAAGGTTGTCACTGTGGATGCGACATTCTCCATTGCCGGGGCCATTGCGATGAAGGAGGGGCGGATCGTCGCAGTCGGTTCGGACACCGAGGTGATGAAGTGGAAAGGACCGGGGACGCGGGTGGTCGATGCGGGTGGGAAAGTCGTCCTTCCCGGACTTTACGACAGCCATTCTCACCCGGTCGGGGCGGCCCTGAGCGAGGCCGGGACTCCGCTGCCGAACCTGAAGTCGATCACGGAAGTGAAAGCGTACATCCGCAAGATGGCAGCAACAACTCCGCCTGGTCGATGGATCGTCATACGGTTTGCCTTCCCCACCCGGTTGGCGGAGGCCCGGTTCCCGACAAAGGCAGAACTCGACGAAGTCTCCCCGAACCATCCGGTGCTCTATCACGCCGGTCCGGCCGGGATCGCGAACAGCGTTGCGCTTCGTGTATCCGGAGTGACCCGAGATACCCCGAATCCACCTGCCGGACAGGTGGTAAAAGATCCCAAGACCGGCGAACCGACGGGGATGCTTCGAAACGCCTATGGGGTGCTCAAGGGTGTGCCCAGCGGTAGCGAGGACATCACCCCAGTCGCCCAGCGTGAGGCCGTGAAGAAACTGTTCCGGTTGTACAACGAGAACGGCCTGACCAGCGTGGCCGATCGGAACGCCAGTCGTAGCGATCTCGACCTCTACCTCGGCCTTCTGAAAGCCGGGGAACTGACGGTCCGGCTGAATGTGGCCCGGAGCTTCAACCCGATCGGCACCCGGGACGAGATCGTCCGGCGGCTCGATGACCTCCCCGGCAAGGACGGCCGGGGCGGCCCAACCGGTGCCGGGGACGAATGGATCCGGATCGGGCCGATCAAGATGTTCCTGGATGGCGGGATGCTCAACGGGTCGGCGTACATGCGGGAGCCGTGGCCGCCAGGCGAAACGTATCAGGTGACCGAGAACGATTACCGGGGGTTGCTGTTCATTCCTCCAGATCAGTTGAAGGTCGTGGTGGAGGAGGCCGCCCGGCGGAAATGGCAGGTGACGGCCCACACCGCCGGGGAGGGGGCGATGGATGTCCTCCTGGATGCCTACGAGTTCGTCAACCGGCTGACGCCTATCCGGGATCTCCGGTTTTGCATCACCCACGCGAACTTCCCATCGCAGAACAACCTCGAACGGTGCCGGGCACTCGGTGTCTGCGCGGACATCCAGCCGGCCTGGCTGTGGAAAGATGGGCACACCTTGTTGAAGGTGCTCGGTCCGGGACGGATGCGGTGGTTCCAGCCCTACAAGAGCTGGCTCAACTACACCACCATCGGCGGCGGGAGCGACCACATGCTCCGGTTCGACCCGCTCGACAGTACCAACCCGTGGAGCCCGTGGCTGGGGATCTGGGTGACGCTCACCCGAAAACTGGAACGGGGTGGGGTGCTTCAACCCGGGGAGGCCCTGACCCGCGAGCAGGCCCTGCGCCTTTACACCATCAACAACGCCTACCTGCACCACGAGGAGAAGGAGAAGGGGAGCCTGGAGCCGGGCAAACTCGCCGACCTGATCCTCGTCGACCGGGACGTGCTCACCTGCCCCGTCGACGACATCCGGGACACGAAAGTGCTCCTCACCGTGCTGGGGGGCAAGGTGGTTTACGAACGGAAGTGAGGGAGACGGGCGGAAATGACCGACCACGCCTGTGGCACCCGATCCCCCAGGTCGATTTTCTCCCGCCGCCTGCCTGACGACCACCGGACAAAACCCCTCGTCTGGGAGGCAAAGGAGAGTCAAACCGCCTTCCGGCTCCCCCTTCCTTCCCAGGGAAGGGGGTTGGGGGGTTAGGTTCTGTCCGGTCGCCCTGTTACTGATCGTAATACATGGGAGTCTGGAGGTCGGATTTTGGCATCATGATCGCATGCCCATCACAGAACAGGACGCCATACACTCCGAGATGGCGGATATCCGGATAGTGGTTGATGGCGTCAATATCGTCGACCGGCCAAGGAAGGTAGGGTGGGAGCCCGACGGGTATGATCCCGTTGGTGGCGCAGATGGGTGAGCGACAGTGCTCCCACAGCAACATCACCTGGGAGGTTCCGTTCCCATTGGTGACGTCGAGCAATCGCGCTCCCTGCGGACCTCCTTGCACGCCGTTGATCGCATAACTGAGCTGAACCTGGAGACCATACGTGGGACTACCGACCAGAAAATCGGTTCCTTTGGGGCAGTGGAATATCTTCGAATTCCCCTCGACATACGGCCAGATGATTGTTGTTGTCGGGTTGTAGTCCGGAAGTGGAGGCGAGGCATAGCTCACCCGGTCATCGAACGGTGCCCAGTAGACACCATTCGCATAGCCGCTGGGGAGTGTCCCATCGTGATCAAAGGCGTACTGCTGACAAGCGATTCCGATTTGCTTGATGTTGTTCAGGCACTGGATTCGGGCCGCGGCCTCGCGAACCCGCTGGACGGCCGGGAGAAGCAGACCGACGAGGATCGCAATGATCGCGATCACTACGAGAAGCTCGACTAACGTGAACGCTCTGCGAGGCTGCCCTGACATGTCCTTGCCTCCGGCCGAGAATGCGAAGTGATGTGATTCTCACCGAGCAAGAGGCCCGTAGCAAGCAGACATCCGCCATAAAGTGCAAAACCAACCCAGCAACACGCCACGGGCTCTTGAATGAGACCGAGGTTGGATCAGGAACTGCCACCTCCGCCACCACCATCACTTCCCCCAATGCCCCCCTGACCAGACCTGGCCAGGTGACGAAAAAATTCCGCCAGCCGGGGGTTGCACAGTCGGCTGTGGGCTTTGGGGTGGCTGCGGGAGTTCGCTGCGGGCCTTTGCCCATCCGGCCTTCGTCCCAACCCAGAAGTACACCTCTGAGGCGTTACTCTGCATCCACCGGAGCCCCACCTCGTCGTCCTTCGGTTCCAAGGGCAATGTCCTCCCGTCCGAGACGCGAGCGCGGAACTCCGGCCCCAGTCCGCGCCGAAGAATGGGAGGGCCAGTCAGCGTGACGGTACCGGACTCCGGGACACGGACTTCAAACTCCCGCTGACCGGGCGGGGTTTGGCTGATCGCGTCGATTTGGATCTCGACCTTCACAAGTCCCGGGTAGTTGGTTGGGAGGATCAGCGTCACAACCGGCCGGGGTCTGGCGTAGACCTCAATAACCCCGTTGACCGGAAGCTTCGCGACCAACCGGGCAGCATCCTTCAGACTCGATTCGCCAGGCAGGTAACCATCCACGGTGACCCCGACCATGACTAAGGTCTCGTCAGGCCGATGAGCCGAGATTCGCGCGATTCCATCGGGTCCGGTCGTCGCGTGTGGCCGTTGTGCGTTGGGAGTTTCGTCGTTGAGGGGCCGGACCGTGACCACAGCGTTGGGGATCGGCTCCTTCGTTTCCGCGTCCCGGATGAGGACCGAAACCGGCGGGTGGATCAGATTGCATCCGCCCGTGCTGAGGATCAGGAGCGCGAGGGAAAGGAACCACTGAGCGTGTCGACAACCGCGCACTGGTTACCCCCTTCCCCAACCGTGAGCGGTCCGACTCGGGAAGCGGCTCTTCCTCGGGAACGCCAATCTCCCTCTTGGGGTTCCCAGGACGGGGCTGGTCTCACTCCCCTGCACAGATGACACCGTTAGGACTCGTCCAAGATCAAAACCGTGTTTTTCGTCGATCAAACGAACAGGAGAAAAACGGCATTTTCTAGGTGGCCTCGCCATCCTGGGCCAACACGCCAGCGGNNTGATTCTGGACAACTCCTTAGCGCGTTCCTGCCCCCGACCGAGGTCAGGTCAAGAACCACCGCCACTGCTGCCCCCACCACTTCCACCACCACCACCGCCACCTCCTCCGCGACCGCCACCTCCTCCGCGGCCTCCTTTCCCGCCTCCCTTCTGGGCGGCGGGCGCATTACCCTGCGATGAACCTGGCGGTGGGAGTCCACCCCGGGCCTTCCAGTCGGCCTTCGTCCCAACCACGAAGAACATTTCCGAGCCAAAGCCCCGAACCCACCGGAGTGCGATCTCATCGTCCTTTGGATTGAGGGGCAATGCCGTCCCGTCCGAGTAGCGAGCGCGGAACTCCGGACCGGGCCATTGCCGGAAAATCGAGGGGCCGGTCAACTCAACAAGCCCGGAGTCCGTGACTGTGACCGCGAACTCACGCTGACCGGGTGCGAACGGGCCGTGATCGTCGATCTGGATCTCGGCTTTCACGGGTCCCTTGTAGTCGGGGGGGAGGATCAGCATCACGACCGGTCGGGGGCCAGCGTAGACATCGACAACCCCATCAACTCCCAGTGTCGCGGCCAACCGGGTGGCCTCGGTCAGGCTCAACTCACCCGGCAGGTAGCCGGGAGCGTTGACCCCGACCATGAGTATGGTCATACCACGCTCTTCAGCCGAGATTCGCGCGATCCCATTGGCCCCAGTCGTCACCTGCGGCCGTTCTGCGTTGGGAGTCTCATCATTAATGGGGCGGACCGTGACCACGGCGTTGGGAATCGGGGCCTTCGTCTCGGCATCCCGGATGAGGACCGAAACCGGCGGGTGGATCAGACTGCATCCGCCTGAGATGGAGATCAAGAGCGCGATGTGAAGAAACCACCGGGCGTGTCGACAACCTCGCACTGGTCACCCCCTTCGCCAACCGCTCAAAACCCCCGCATCTGGAGCCAGCCGCTCTACCGCGGACCAGGTCAGCCGTCAACTGGAACTGGATGGCGAACGGACTGAAATGTGGAACCCGGCGACTCACGTCGCCGGTCGCAGGGCCTTTCCTTGGTTCAAATCGGGCGGCTATTTCAGCACTTTTCGTTGGGGAGGGGTTCTCTCCGATGGCCATTAGGACTTCTGGACAGAACCCTGTACTGAGAGGCAGAGGAGAGTCAAACCGCCGTCCGGCTCCCCCTTCCTTTTTAGGGAAGGGTGTTGGGGGGTTAGGTTCTGGCCGCTCGTCCTTACTCCTGGGCCACGGCCGCCCCCTCGGCGATTGTCTCCGGGACGACTTTTGCGAGCGAGATGATCCGATCGCCCTCCCCCAGGTTCATGACCCTCACGCCCTGCGTGTTCCGGCCGACGATGCGAATGTCGTCGATCTTGCTCCGGGTGACCATCCCTTGGACCGTAATCAGAATGATCTCGTCGCCGCTGCGGACAGATGCGATTCCGACCACTTTTCCGTTCTTCGCGGTCACCCGGACATCGCGGACGCCCTTCCCACCTCGACGCTGGAGCCGATAACGCATCGCCGATCGGTCGGCGGTTTCCTCGCCGTTCTCCGACTCCTCGTCCCGGCTGGTTTCGGGCTCCTGGCTCGGAGTCTCCTCCTCCTCGACCTGGGTGTCTTCTTCGGACCCTTGACCACGCCCCGCTGACCCGTCTGTGTTGGCTCCGAACGGGGTCCGCTTTCCGTACCCGCTTTCGCAGACGGTGAGGAGGTGCCCGTCCGGGTCGGCAACGACCATCCCCACGAGTTCGTCGCCCGAGACCAGACTGATCCCCTTCACCCCGAAGGTGGCCCGTCCCATCGGTCGGGCGTCGGACTCCGAGAACCGGATCGCCATCCCATTTCGAGTGGACAGGATCACCTCGTCCCGGGGCCGGGTCAGGCACACACCGATCAGTTTGTCATCGTCTTCGAGGGCCATCCCGATGATCCCACCCGCCCGCGGTCGGCTGTACTCCGTCAGTTTCGTCTTCTTGACGAGCCCCTTCTGGGTGGCGGTGAGGAGGAAGTACCCCTCGGTGAACTCACGTACCGGAATAATGCCCGAGATTTTCTCCTCTGGCTTCAGCGACAGGACGTTCGCGATCGACCGCCCGGCAGAGGTCCGGGACGCCACCGGGATCTTGTACACCTTCAGCCAGTACACCTGACCCTTGTCGGTGAAGCAGAGCAGATACTCCTTCGTGGAGGCGGTGAAGAAGTGCTCGATGAAGTCGTTCTCCCGGAGTCCGCCCTGGACTCCCTTTCCGCCACGATGCTGAACCCGGTACTCGGTCAGCGGCATCCGCTTGACAAACCCCTCATGTGTGATGCTCACGACGGCCTGCTCGTCATCGATCAGATCCTCGTCGTCCACATCCCCGGCATCCCCGGAGATTTCCGTCTTGCGGGCGTCCCCGTATCGATTGCCGAGGTATTCGAGGTCGGCCCGGATCACCGCCTGGATATTACCATCGTCCGAGAGAAGAGTCTCGTAGCCGCGGATCTCCTCCCGGAGCTTGAGGTACTCCCTCAGGATCTCGTCGCTTTCGAGCGCTGCGAGTTGCCCGAGCTGGAGTCGGACGACGGCCTCGGCCTGGAGTTCGGTCATCCGGTAGACGGCTGTGGCCCCAAGTTCCCGCTGAAGGGCAGTGAAGGATTCGGATCCGATCGCTCGCTCCATCAGACTCGCAGCCACTTCCATGTTCTGGAGCCGGAGTTTGGCCTCGGACCGGTTCGGGGACGTGCGGCAGATCCGGATCACTTCCTCAATGTCGGCGATGGCAATGAGTTGCCCTTCGAGGACGTGCCCGCGGCGCTTCGCCTCCCGCATGAGGTATTCGGTCCGGCGACGAATCACCTGGGCGCGATGGTCCAGGAACTTCTGCATCATCTCCTTGAGCGTCAACAGTTGCGGTCGGCCGTCGACAATTGCCAGGAGAATGATGCTGACCGTGTCTTGCAGCGGCGAGAACTGGTAAAGTTGATTCAGAACCAGATGCGGGTCGTAACCGCGCTTGAGTTCGATGACCACACGGACGGGTTCGCCACTGCGGGCACTCGACTCGTCGCGAATCGCGCTGATCCCGGCGATCCGTTCTTCCTTGACTAATTCCCCGATCGACTCCAGGAGTCGGTTGCGGGTGACCTGGAACGGAACCTCGCGGATCAAGATGCTCGGAGTTTTCCCCTTGCCCTCCTCGACGATCTCAGCCCTGGCCCGGAGGGTGATCTTTCCACGACCCCGGGCGTACCCATCGACGATTCCCTGCCGACCCATGACGATCCCGCCGGTCGGGAAATCCGGGCCGGGAATGACCTCCAACAGATCCTTGAGGGAGGTCTCCGGATTATCGATCAGCAGGATCAGCCCCGCGCAGATTTCCTTGAGGTTGTGCGGTGGGATGTGGGTGGCCATTCCGACCGCGATCCCGTCGGCGCCATTCACGAGCAGGTTCGGGAAACGGGCGGGGAGGACCAGCGGTTCGCGGTACTTGCCGTCGTAATTGTCGATAAAATCGACAGTTTCGTGATCAAGATCGGCGAGCAGGTCGGCCGCGACTGGTGTCAGCCGGGCCTCGGTATACCGGTGGGCGGCGGGCGGGAGCCCGGCGATGGAGCCGAAGTTCCCCTGCCCGTGGATAAGCTTGTAGCGGAGAACCCAGTCCTGAGCCATCCGCACGAGCGCATCGTAGATCGAGGCGTCGCCGTGCGGGTGATACCGCTTCATCGTTTCGCCGATGATCCCCGCGCACTTACTCGTGGCGGACGCCGGGCCGAGCCCGAGGTCGTTCATGGCCACGAGGATACGTCGCTGCGATGGCTTGAGCCCATCGCGGACATCGGGCAGTGCCCGGGAGACGATGACCGACTGGGCATACGTGAGGTAACTGTCGCGCAGTTCGTCTACGATATCGAGAGAGTGGATCGGCTCGCCGTTCGAGGCGGCCACACCGGTCGGGTCGGTCGGCTCATTGGGGGGTGGTGCGTCGTCGGCCAACGTCGGCTCCTCTGGCACTGCGCCGGTCGTCGAATCGGCAACCGGGAAAAGATTCCGTCACTGTTCGCATCGAACTGAGTTATTTTATGGGAATGGGGGCTTCCGAACCACCCGCGTAGGGCCACGAAATGCAACCTTTTCCAGGAGCGGAACCGCTTATGTCCAGAGACCTTGCGGACGAGACTACGGTCCCGTTCACGAACCCCACGACAATGCGCACAGCGTGGGTCGTGGTGGTTGCAGTGTGGTTGATGATCGTGGGCTCTCGCGAATGTGCGGCCACCCAACCCACCCCGGTGAGCAAGGACACACCGGCTGCGGAACGGACCCGTCGACAGTTGCTCAAGACCAAGGTCACGGTTACCTTCAAGGGAGTTCCGCTGCGCGAAGCCCTGAAGGAGTTCGCAGCGCAGGTGGAGATGCAGGCCGAACGGCATGTGATGTGGACCTACACCGAGGGGGTTCCGGCGGACAAGGCGATATCCTACTCCTGCAAGGACAAACCTCTCGAACTCGCCCTCGACGAGTTGTTCAAGGCCTACGGGCTCGGCTACGTCGTTCTTTCCCTGGACGACCAGCCTCGGGATGGGTGGGTTCGGATCACCCGTGGGACCGAGCGGGGGTACGCAGCCGCCGTGCCGCCTCCACCGCCGGGTGGAGACGATGAGGACGAGAAGCGGGCGGGCACCCGGCTGGGAGTCGCCAAGGAGTTGATCGAGAAGGGGAAAACGGCCGACGCGAAGGCCGTGCTCATGGTGATCATCACCAAGTTTCCGAAGTCCAAGGCTGCGGCCGAGGCGAAGGAGTTGCTGGAGAAACTGGGAAAGTGACCTGGTCATGGCCGTTCCGTCGCGGGCCGAATCCCGACCGCGATGTGCCGTGGATCGCGCCAGAACTCGGCGAGCCGGAAGGGCTTGTCGGGGTCGGTGGCGCACTGTCCCCCGATACCCTCCTGCGAGCGTACGCAGACGGCGTGTTCCCGTGGTTCTCCGACGGTGACCCGATCCTCTGGTGGTCCCCCGACCCCCGCGCCATCATCGAACTGGATGGCCTGCACGTTTCCCGACGGCTGGCCCGGACGATCCGCTCGGGCAAGTTCCGGGTGACGGTCAACCGGTGCTTCCCGACAGTCATGCGAGCATGTGGCGAGAACCGGGAGGAAGGAACCTGGGTTACTCAGGAGATGGTTGCAGGCTACACTGCCCTACATCGGGCAGGTCACGCGCACAGCGTGGAAGTGTGGGCAGCACCCGAAGGCGCTCCGACCCCGGGGGCCGACCCCGGTTCACCGGACAAATCTTCCCGACCACCCGGCCCCGACTGGGTGCTGGCCGGAGGGATTTACGGGGTCGCGATTGGGGGGCTGTTCGCAGGCGAATCGATGTTCCACCGGAGGACGGACGCCTCGAAGGTGGCGCTGGCGGCCCTGGTTGAGCGGTTGCGAACGCGGGGCTATGTTCTCTTCGACGTCCAGATGACGACCGAGCACACGGAGCGGATGGGAGCGGTGACCATCCCCCGGGCCGACTACCTCCGCCGACTGCGGGAAGCGGTCCGGTTGAGCCAGGTCACGTTCACATGAGGCGTTGGGCAAGAAACGATCGGTTGATCGTGCCCGAGGCACCCTGTTTCGGATCGCGGCCAGGTTCAATCCGGGGGCTGCTCTCTGATCCACAAATCCGGTCGCTCGATCTCATTCACGGAGTCAGCCTCGCTTCCATTGCGCTGATGGTTGTTCCTGGAATGAGGCGACTTAACCGGGTGTGTGCCAGAGCCCGACCGGTTCCGCCAAATCTATTTTCCTCCCGGTCGGACCAGCTTGTAGATCCTCACTTTGGCCGATGCCACGGGCACATCCTCCGGCCAGTGATAGACTACCGTCGATCGGCCGTCCTCTTTCACATTGAGAGCATCCACCATCCGGGGTAGTCGGGCGTGGTCCTCGGCATGTTCCTTGTTGTCCACAACGGCATACGTCACCACTGCCGCAGGCGGGTCATCCGGTACGTAATGGAGCCCGCGCCCCGAATACCACTGAGCCCACTCAAACGGATCAATCAGACAGTCCTGGTCGTGAATCCGCGAGGCGAGCCACTGTCCGGCGTGTTTGTGCCCTTCGCGATGGTCGTGGAGCGGCTTGAGGGTCGCAGGCAGGGCAACCGCAACCACGGTGAGGAGCAACCCGGCCGGGGCGAGTCGGCCAGCCCAGAAGCGGCCGACCAGCGGGAGGCTCGCAAGAGCCGCGGCCAGAGGCTCCAGGGCAGCCGAAGCGAACACACATCCGATCATCACGAGCAGGACCGTGTGCCGCTCCGAGATATAGCCAATATGCATGTCGTTGCCGGAATGCACGTCTTTGATGACATACCCCTTCATCCCCAGACCGATGAGCACCAGAAGGTTCAACCCTCCAAGCACCAGGAGGAGAGCCAACCCGGGTTCAGCCGTAATACGCCTACGAAGGAAAATGGCACCCAGGATTGCCAGACCCGCGCCGACGTAGTGGAGAGCTTTCCCAACCTCCTTCATCATCCCGAAGGCGGCCCGTTCCACGACCCAGACCGGCCTGGCATTGCCTGGGATTTCCCAGTAGTCCGCGAATACCGGCGCCCCCACCGTGACCGGGCGATGGAACCCGAACCCATCCTTGAGCATCTGCCCTCTGGGGTCCGTCAGAGAGGGGATCATCCCATCCCCGGTCGGCTTGTTCGTGAGCTTGCCGATCAGGAGCACATACGGCCCGGCGACCAGAGCGACCCCAACCGCCAACGCGGCGAGCCGGCCCACCGTCAGATCGCGGGGCCACCTTCGAGTCAGCCCAAGCCAGCCAGCCGTCAGCCCCACCGCTCCGATCACCATCAACCCTTCTGGACGGACCAGATAGCTCATCCCGACCGTCAACCCACACAGGAGGAACCCGCCCACTCCCGGCCGCCGAACGGCCCGCACAGCCAGCATCACTGCGACCGCCACGGTCAGGAGGTAGACTCCCTCGGAGAGGGCATCGCTGGTCACCCTGGCCGGGACGGGGAGAACCTGAAGGAGCAGGGCCGAAGCGAATCCGACGAACCGACCGAACAGCATCCGCCCGATCAGGTAGGTTGGGACGACGAGGAGGAGAGCGGCGATTGCGCTGACGATTTGGGCAGCGAGCAGGAACTGGACAGCATGGTGTGCCGCATCGGGTTCCGGAACGCCCTCCGCGCGACGGACGAATTTAGCTGTGAGCCACACTGCAACCGGGTATCCGGGGTGCTGTTCCTGGGAGCCGATCACGTCGATGGCAGTCTCGATTCGCTTCGGCGGATTTTCGGCCTTGCCGGCGGCGACAGGGCGGTTGGCATCCTGTGGTGTTGCGAGGTTGATGGCATACCGCCCGAACCCGATCCCGTCCCGGGCGGTCACTGATGTGTGTCCGATGAGCCACAGGTGGACCGTAGCCGAGATCACGACCAGCGCAGCGATGCGCAGGTAGTCTGGGGTAAACAGGGATCGAGAAGGGGCGATCGCTTCCATCCGACCGCCGACGACTGACACCATGACCGCTCCGTGTCCGGGACCGACCAGCGCGCGTGTCCCCGCCCATCGGGCTCACTCCTGGGCGGCGGACGATAGGATAAACCCACCCCCGGCGTCAAGCCGGTTCGAGCCAGGCGACCGACCGACCGCGGACCTTGCCTTTGGGAGAGCGTCCCATGATCCCAATCACTGATGCCCTCACGATCCCGGACGAAGATCTGGAGTGGTCCTACGCGCGCTCGGGCGGGCCTGGCGGGCAAAACGTGAACAAGGTGTCGTCGAAAGCGGTGCTCCGGTGGGCGGCGGGAACGTCAGGGGTTCCGATCCCACTGACAGCCTGGGCGCGGATGAAGGCCCGCTTCCCGAGCCGGTTCACGATGGATGGGGACGTGATCCTGTCGTCGCAGAAGTACCGGGATCAGGAGCGGAACCGTCAGGACTGCGAGGAGAAACTGGCGGAGATGGTCCGGGAGTCGCTGGTCGAGCCGACCCCCCGCAAAGCGAGCAAACCGAGTAAGGGAGCGAAGCGTCGTCGGGTGGCCGACAAGCGTCGACTCTCGGCCAAGAAGCAATCCCGCCGACCAGGGGATGGTGAGGACTGAATGGCACACCTCACTTTAACGTCGACAGGAATTCGGTGACCGACTTGAGTTCGTCGGCCGAGAGTTTCCCCTCAAACGGTGGCATGGTCGATCCAGGTTTGTGCGCCTTCGGATTCTTCACATGTTCGGCCAACCAGTCGGGGGTGTGGGCCGGGTCGGCAGCCACCTTCGCGAGGTTCGGTGCCTTCGCCATCTTCGGTCCCTCACCGCGGAATACATGACACTTCGCACAGTGTTGGTCGTACACCGCATTCCCACTCACTTGCGACCCGGACGGCTCAGGGTTGGCAGAGCCACCCGACCCGGGCTCGGACTTCCCACACCCGAGAAGGGCGACAAGCAGTCCGGTCGGCAGACCCTGAATCAAGGATCGGAGAGCCGTCTTCACAAAGAACTCCTTCGGGTCGGATGAGAGGTCACACCTACCGTTCGAGACGGTGTGGAACACGGATGAAAGAGGTCCGAGCGGTCGAGTGTGCCGATTATTGGCACGAAAGAATGAGTGAGTCGTGAGAAACTCTCCCACCCCCGGCCGCTTCCTACAACGGTGACAGAGACATCCACCAACCTGGAGCCGTCGAGCCAGGCCGGAATCGGCCCCCCACTGAGGAGGAAATCATGCCCCTCGTCCGAGACTCTCACACTCGCCCTATCGCGGGCGTCCTCCTTGCAGCGGTCGTGTTTGGGGTCACCCCCTGCTGTCTGATCGGCCCCACGACCGCCGCCGAACCGCCCTGGCAGGTGCCTGGGGACCGCTACGCCCCAACCCCTGCGGAACTCCTCGCGGCCTACCAGCGAGCGCAACAGCCATCCGGACAGGGTCGAGTTTACAAGGACCGGGTGACACCACACTGGTTCGCGGACGATAGCCATTTCTGGTATCGCAATGACCTCAAGGGCGGGGCCAAGGAGTTCCTCCTCGTCAACGCGGATGCCGGAACACGCGGCCCCGCGTTTGATCACACCAAGATGGCCGCTGCGATCTCTGAAGCGACCGGCAAGAAGTATACGGCTGACCGGCTCCCATTTGATACGATCACTTTCACGGACGACAAAAACGCCATCCGTTTCAAGGTCGCTGACACAACCTGGACGTGCGACCTTGCTCGCTACCAGTGCGAAAAAGCGGGCAAAGGTGCCGATCCCACACCGTCCGATTCTGCACCGCCAGCCGAAGTCGCCACCGGCTTGCTCGAATCGATCTGGCCCGATGGCCCGGTTGTGGCCCCAGAGGAGAACGCCCGTGAGGGACTCTTCCAGGACCGGCCACGGCGGGACGCCCGGCCGGCCAATTCTCCGGATGGGAAGTGGACCGCGGTGGTGAAGGAGAACAATGTCGTCCTCCGGAACAGTGACGGTCAGGAGACACCGCTCTCCACGGACGGGAAGACCGGCAACGCGTATGGATTGATCCAGTGGTCACCGGACTCAACCGCCTTGGTGACGTTTCGCACCGAGCCTGCGCAGACGAAAGAGGTCCATCTGATCGAGTCATCCCCCAAGGGTGGAGGACGGGCGGTCCTGAAGTCACGCCCCTACGCTCTCCCGGGTGACACCTTCAGCCGACACGAACTCCACCTCTTTGATGTTGCGACCGGGAAGGAACGAAAGGTCGATGTCGAGCCGATCGATTTCGGCTGGCCTGGCATTCGCTGGAGTGCAGACGGGCACACATTCACCTACGGGAAAGCCGATCGCGGACATCAGAGGTTCCGGTTGATCGAGGTCAACGCCCACACGGGTACGGTCCGAACCCTGATCGATGAGAAATCGAAGACGTTCATCTGGACTGCCCATTTCGACGGAATGGATTTTGAGACAGTCAACTGGCTGAGAAAGACCCCAGAGTTGATCCACGCTTCGGAGAAGAGCGGGTGGCGACACCTGTATTTGGTGGATACGAAGGCTGGCCGGGAGACGAACCCGATCACCTCCGGCGAGTACGTTGTCCGAGGGATTGACAAGATCGACGAGGATAAACGGCAGGTCTGGTTCCGGGCGAGCGGGAAGAACCCAGGCCAAGATCCGTATCTGATCCACTCCTACCGCGTGAACTTCGACGGCACCGGTCTCGTCGCCCTGACGGAGGGGAACGGAACCCACCGCGTTCAGTTCTCCCCCAACCGCAAGTATTTGATCGACACCTACAGTCGTGTCGACATGGCCCCCGTGACCGAACTCCGTCGGGCAGCAGACGGGCGACAGGTGACCCCCCTCGAAGTCGCGGATATTGGAGAACTCAAGGCGAACGGATGGGAGCCGCCCGAGGTGTTCACCGCCAAGGGACGGGACCAGACAACGGAGATCTGGGGCGTGATTCACCGGCCGCGGAAGTTCGACCCGAGCAAGAAATACCCGGTGATCGAATATATCTATGCTGGCCCGCACGGATCGTTCGTTCCGAAGGCATTCAGTGCCAGCCGGCGATTCCGACAACTGACTGAACTCGGGTTCATTGTCGTGCAGATTGATGGGATGGGGACGGCAAACCGATCGAAGGCATTTCATGATGTGTGCTGGCAAAACCTGAAGGACGCCGGGTTCCCGGATCGTATCCTCTGGCACAAGGCCGTTGCCGCGAAGTATTCCTACTACGACACCACCCGGGTCGGGATCTATGGCACCTCGGCCGGTGGACAGAGCGCGATGGGCGCTTTGCTGTTCCACGGTGATTTCTACTCCGTCGCAATGGCCGCGTGCGGGTGCCACGATAACCGGATGGACAAGGCGAGCTGGAACGAGCAGTGGATGGGTTACCCCGTCGGTCCGCACTATGCAGCCTGTTCCAATGTGGACAACGCCCACCGGCTAACCGGGAAGTTACTACTGATCGTCGGGGAGCAGGACACGAACGTACCGCCAGAGTCAACATTCCGTGTGGTGGATGCGCTCATCAAAGCCGGGAAGGACTTCGACCTTTTGGTAGTGCCGGGGATGGGACACTCGGACGGCGGGCAGTACGGCCAGCGACGGATGCAAGACTTCTTCGTCCGTCATCTGCTCGGCGTCGACCCACCCGATCGGAACAGGTCGGGGAAGTAGTTTTAAGAGTTTAAAGTTTAAAGAGTTTAAAGTTTAAAGTTTAGGACCACCGGCTGGGGAGATCGCACCCGCTTGCCAATCTGCCCCAGGCTCAAATCCCCAGGGCAGCCTTCTTTTCGGTAACGAAAGGCAGGTGGTGCGGGATGTGGTTGGTGGACATCTGAATCACTTTCTCCAGCGTGACGAGCCCTCGCTTGTCGTGGACGCCGGTGAGTTGGAGCTGGTCCGCCGAGAGCCTGCGGATGATCCGGGCCATCTGCTTGCGAGTCATCTCGATGAGGGTCAATTCTTCCTCAATGTCCCGATCGTGGTAGTGGAGCGATTTCAGGAAGACATTCTCGTCGGCAGCCAATAACAGAGGGATGTCGATCGCGATGATCCGCTTCATCCGTTCGGCAAGCACCGCCTCGAAATCCGCGATATGACAAACGACTTCAAGGGTACTCCACCGCCCGGGTATCGGATGGGCGGTGAGCTGGTCGCGAGTCAGGCCCTTCACTGCGCTTCGCAGGTTTTCGGGTCCCTTCAGATAGGCGTCGGTGAGTTCGGCAGGTGTCGGCATCGGTTTCTCCCCGTTCTGATTCGTGCTTGAGAAGAGAAGAAATGGCCCGCAGATGACGCAGACTTCGGCGCAGATGAAATCCAGATCAGACAAAATTCATTTTGATCAAGATTTCATCTGCGTTCGTAGATCTGCGTCATCTGCGGGCCATTCTGATGCCTCCTCAGCGGGCCATTCGTTCTCGACTCCGGGGGCTGTTATCCCTTTAACGAGGCCCCCCACTGGGAGCGATCGGCAGTCCGAATCCTGCCGATGGGCTGCCACCGCCCCCCGGCGGTCCGTACCCGTTCGATTGACTGAACCCGGCCGTCGGAAGTGTCAGGTTTGCGGCTGGCGACCCACCCAGAGTCGACAGTGAGGGTGGGAGGTCGGAAGCCGGAACCGTCATGTGACTCCAACTCGGGGCGTTCCCCGCCGGCTTCAGGTCGATCGCCAGCGGGGTTGGCTGGGCGAACAACTTGTGCCCATGCTCCGGCTCGTAACGGGTGGTCAGCTTCACCCGGGTGATGTCCGGCCGGAAGTCCGGCCAGGGCAGGAAGAGCGCGTAGCACTTTCCAAACCGCTCGTCGGTGGTGACCAGACCGCGCAGATGCTCCTTGTGGAATGTCCACCCGCCCAGCCGAGGGGGGTGCTCCGGGTCAGACCCGGGTCGCGGAGTCTCGTCGAACATCTCGACTACCACTTTCCCATCAGCCGGCGCAAACGGCATCTTCGCCCCGGCACCGAAGAGGAACATCTGACCGACCAGACCAGGTCCCTCGACCCCGTCTTTCATCGGGTCCGGGAGATGGGCCAGGTGGTTGTCCCAGACCACCGTGATCTCAACCGCCTGGACACTCGGCGCTGCCCCCGTCAGCTTCGAGAGCGAGGGGAAAGAGAACGAGGACGACAGAGTCGTCGGAGCCGTCGGACTCGTCGGAGCCAACGGTGTGGCTGGAGCCGTTGCGGAGGCCTGTTTCACCCCCGTATCGGTTTTGTCCGGGGCTTTGGCGTCGGAGCCCGTCGAGTTCAGTCTCATCTCGACCGATTTCACGTTACCATCCGCGTCCGTGTGGACGTGGATGCATCCGGGTGCAAGGGCGAGGGTGATCGCAACGGTGATCGCGGTCAACCCCACCCCGCCGGGGGTCGCCCCGGCGGGGTGCAGTCCCCGTGACGTCACTCGTTGACGTTGAACTTGTCTTTGCTCCACGGGTTGTCCTCCTTGACCTGGGGCTGGGGCTTCGACGGATTCTTTCCATCGCTGGCGGCCGCGTTTGGTGCCGCGTTTGTCGTGGTCGGGGATCTCATCTCGAACCCCCGGTTAGGGGTTCCGGTGGGTTTGTCCGTGGCCGGGGTCGGAGGTACGGGTACATAGGGAACACCACCCGGCATCATCATCGTGTATCCTGCGGGAATCGGGACGTGTACGCCAACTGGCACGGACCCCCCACCAGCCTGACTGATCCCGGTTGAGTTACCCACGGCGACCGGGGGCACTCCTGGTGTCGGCGGGATTGACGGCAGACCAGTTGGCATCATCCCCGCTGTGACGACACCTCCAGCCGGAGGGATGTTGAATCCGGCCGAGGACTGTGCTCCGTCCGGCAGCGCGGCAGGCGGGTTGCCGGGTTGTCCCGGAAGTGGTGTCGGGATCGGGAGGGATTGAATCGCACCCGGTCCACCGTGTACCGGCCCGCTCGAACCCGGGAACGGAACGCCCTGTGTCCCCGGGACGCCACCTCCTGGCGGAGCATACCCGGGAGGAACCTGCCCCGGCTGACCGTAGCCAGGTGGGACGACGCAGCCGGGTGGGACGCCAGACCCCGGTGGAACGTACCCCGGAGGAACGTAGCCAGGTGGGATGACGTATCCGGGTGGAGCGGATCTGGGTTGAGGGGACCCGGGCGGGACATACCCCGGGGGAAAATAGACCCCCGGAGGATTCCCCGGCGCTTCGTCCCCGGGACCACCGCCGAATCCGCCCGGAATGTACTCCACGGGGACCGACAGACCTGCCCCGGGCGTCGGGACAGGGTCTGCCCCCTTCATCGCCGGCTCCATCACCTCCATACCATGCCCGTGGATCTTCTTGAGGTCCGGCATGCAATAGCCCATGCGACGGATCTCCTCGGCCAGAATGCGGGCATTGCCGTACTCGTTCCGGATAATATGCGGGGTCATGATGATCAGAACCTCCCGCTTGTTGATCGACTGTGATCGGTATCGGAACAAGGCTCCGACATACGGGATGTCCTTGAAGTACGGAATTCCGTTCTCCGACCGGTTCTCCTGTCGGCTGATGAGTCCACCGAGTACGATTGTCTCCCCGTCTGATGCCAGTACGGTGGTCTCCACCGTCTCGACGTTGAACGCGGGCTGGGCCAGGCCGCTGCCAAGGTTGACCGCATTCGCAGCAACACTTGAGATGTTCGGCTCGACCCGCATCAGCACCTTTCCGTCCGGGTTCACCCGGGGAGTCACCCGCATCGTCACCCCGATCGATCGGTAAAGGACCGATTGTTGTGCGGTTCCCACGCCCGTGAGAGTGCTGGCCGACAGGTACGGGTAGTCCTGCCCGACCTGGACGTAACCGGTTTGGTTATCGAGGATCGTGACCTGCGGGCGGCTGAGAATATCGATCCGGCTCTGGGCCGTCAGGGCCCGGATCAGCAGATTTAGCGACTGGCTCTGGGCCTGGAACACGAAGCCCCCAACCCCCAGCCCATTCGTACTCGTCTGCCCCACGCCCAGGTTGTTGAGCCCCTGGAACCCGACCGACCCCTGCTTATTATTGGTCGTGTTCGGTAACGGAGTGGTCACGGTGTCGAAGTTGAACCCCGGAGTGCCCGGAGCGGTCCCACTCAGACTCCGACCGAACAGGACTGGGCTCTGGAGACCCACTTCGACTCCGAACTCCCGGTCGTTATTCAACTGAACTTCGGCGATGAGCACCTGGATCATCACCTGCGGGGGCTGGGAATCGATCCGCTCGATGATGCGCTTGATCTCCGCGAAGTATTCCGGGGTCGCACTGACGAGCAGGGTATTACTGACCGGCTCGGCGATGATGACCACACTTCGCAGGAGTTGCTGCCAGGTGGTGGCAATGCTGGCAGTCGTATACACCGTCAGCGCATTGGTCATGAACGTCTGGATTGCCGTCGCGACGTCTGCCGCGGCCGCGTTCCGCAATTTGTAGACATCGCTCATCCGAGTCTGGGTCGGGGTGTTCTCCAGTTTGTCGATAATCGCCCCAATCGTGATCAGGTCGTTCTGTGACCCAGCCACGATTACACTGTTGGTCCGATCGTCGACGGAGATCCGCAGGTCGATGAGCGTGGCCCCGTCGGCGGGGTTACCCAGAGTCAGGAGCGGCCGGATCCCGGTGGTCCCGGCGGCCCCGAGAGTCCCACCTGTGGTGCCCCCGGTCCCTCCGGTTCCGGTCGGAGTCAGACTGGTCCGGTTGGCACCGGTAAACATCTGCCCGAGGAGGATCGCAGTGAGTGTCGCATCGGCCTTCCTGAGCGGGTAGATGTTCACGTAGGATGAGGCCGCGGCAACGACATCCAGATTCTCGATCAGCTTGTCGATCAGCTTGATCGTCTCGCTCGGTGCGGTCACCAGGAGGGCGTTGGTCCGGGTATTCGGGATGATGTGAACATCCGCGAGATACCCGGTCTCGATCATCTGTCCATCCTTGTAGTAGAACCTCAGAGTGCTGGTCTTGGTCGACAGCCCGCCCCCGGCTGATGTCCCGACGGTCGGGACGACCGCGGTTGTTGAGACGGTCCCACCAGTGGTTCCACCGATACCCCCGCCCGGCGTTCCACCAGCCTGAGGTTGGGGCCGGTTCTGTGCGGCGACCGCTCCGAGTCCGGCCAGCCCGCCTTGTCCACCGAGGCCTCCGGTCGGAAGGCCGAGCGCAGCCAACGCCCCAAGCCCGCTGGTTGGCCCACTGACACCCTGGATAAACCACGGCTGGCTGGATTGCGTGATCGGGTTGACCACGTTGGATGTCAGTGCCTGGATGAGCACCGAAGCCAGTTCGTCAGCCAGGGCGTTCCGGAGCCTGTAGAACTTGACCTCGTTGATCGACGGGGAGGTCGCGGAGTCGATGAGTCTGATGAACTCCTCAATATCTGCCATGTCCGCCGGACTGGCCTGAACGATGATGGTGTTGCTCGCCAGGTCGTAGTTGATCCGGACCTGACTGCTGGGGGTTCCCTCCCCGGGGTACTTCTGGCTATAGAGTTGCTGGAGTTGGCCAGCGACAACCTGGGCCGACTGTCTCTTCAGCGGGATGTACTTGAGCTTGACTGTGTTCTCCTGATCGAGCCGTTCGACCTCCTTGAGGATGTCGTCGAACCGCCCCTTGGGACCAGCGATGAGCAAGCTGTTCGATCGCGGCAGAGCGAAGATGAACACGTTCTGCTGGACACCCGGTCCTTGGATCTGGGCCAGGGGGTTTGTAGTTCGGGCACTCGGCGGGACGATGGGTCCGCCACCCCCGAGCACAACCCTCTGGAAAATCTGGTTCAGAGATCCCGCAATGGTGTTGCAGTCCATGTGCTTAAGCGGAACCACCCGGAGTTCCGGCTGGAGCTTGTCCTGGGTCTCCCGGCGAAGCGTCTCGATCAAATCGAGGACAATCTGGAGATCGCGGGCGTCCACGGCCCGAACCACGACCACTCCCAGATCCTGGAACGGGACGGCTGTCACCGTCCCGCGGGGCGCAGACGCCCCGAAGTCGGTCAAAGGTTGGGCACCGTACCCACTGCCCGGTTGCCCAGGCAGTGGAGTCGGCGGTTGCATCGGCGGCGGCTTCTCAGCCGATGGACCCTGGCCGAAGGGGGGCTGCCCCACGGGGGCGGAGTACTGTCCGCCCACGGGAACGATGAGATCTCTGTCGAGCCGGCGCAGGGTGCCGGGTGCAGGAACGTTGTTGTTTGCGACCGCCCACGGGGCCGGATCGGTCTCCGGATCGTAGATGGTGCTTTGGACCGAAGGGGCCTCCATGCCCCGGTAGTCAAAATTTCGGGGGCCCTCCGTGGTCCCACCGAGATTGGCCTGTCGGCCGCCTCCACCTCGTCCACCGCCGCCTCCACCTCGTCCGCCTCCTCCACCCATCCCGCCACCTCCCAGCCCGCCGCCACCAAACCCACCTCCGCCACGTCCACCGCCGGGTCCGCCAAATCCGCCTCCGCCGAACCCGCCGGGTCCGCCGAACCCACCTCCTCCGAGTCCGCCGAACCCACCTCCCCCGAGCCCACCGCCGGGGAATCCACCTCCTCCGAGCCCACCGCCACCGGGGAACCCGCCCCCGAGCCCACCGCCGCGCTGTTGCTGGGGCGTGACCGTATCACGACCCTGGAGGGCGTTCACGAACTGCTGGACCATCGCCGGGTCAAAGCCGTTGATCCGGACCACCTTGACGACTTCGGTCCCGCCCTGTGCGGTCGAGGTGTCGAGCTGTTCGACGAGCGATTTGACTTCTTTCGCCAGGGTCTCGGTACACAGCACGATCAGGCTGTTCGTCCGCTCGTCGGTGGCGATTGTCAGGGCCGGCGGCTTCGCAGCAGTGGTGTTCCCCTGCTGGGGATTGCCGAACGGGAACGGGAGCGCCGGGCCGGTCTGCCCGCCACTCGCCGTCAGTAGCGGCTTGTACACATCCTTGACGGTCTGGGCCATGTCGGCGACATCGGTGTTCCGCACCGGGATCACGAATGTCCGCTGAATCGCCTCGGAATCGGTGTCCCCGCTATCGATCACGTTGGCGAGGAGTTTCCGGATGGTGAGAAGGTCAAGCGGAGATGCCTTGACCACGATCAGGGCGTTGCTGCTCTTCTCTCCGACCACCCGAACCCGGCCGGGGGCCGGCGGACCGGCAGGAGCCGCGCCACCACCCAGCAATCCGCTGATGAGTCCAAGCGGTCCTCCAGCACCGCCACCGAAAGGCCCACCTCCACCGCGGCCCCCACCCGGCCCACCGCCCTGCCCGCCCTGTTGTTGCTGCTGGGGGCCGTTAAAGATCTCGGTGATGCACTTGGCCGTTTCCTCCGCGCCAACATACTTCAGGCGGATCACCACGAACAGATTCTCGTCTGCCTTGGTCCCGGCCCGGGTGTACTGGCGGAGCAGATCCCGGATCAGTTTCAGGGCTTCCGGGTCGTCGCACTCGATACTCAACTGGTTGCCGATAACCCGAATAATCACCGGTTTCTGGGGGTTCTGAACGGCCGGATCGACGATCTGAGCGAGGACGTACCGCGAATCCAGCGGGCCAGCCGGGAGCGCTGAGCGAGGCTCACCCGGGAGAGGCCGGGGCGGCCCCATCGGCGGCGGAGCCGGCGAGTTCGGATTCAGGTTTGGGTTCGGGTTTGGGTTCGGGGATGTCCGGGGCACAAGCTGAACCGGCTTGGCTTCTACCGGAATACCACTCAGGTTGTGGACGACGACGGGGTTCTTCCCCATCCCCCGCATCGCGTTCGTGAGAACCTCGGCCAGAATGGCTGCACTTCCCCCCTCGACGTTGAACTGGATCGTGTTGCCTTTGATCTCGCCCGTGGCTGGCCCCTCGAACGCGGCGACGATCGCCTTGGCGTCCTTGAGCTGAGTTGGTGTGCCCCGGAAGAAGATCCCGCCGGCCTGGGCCTCGATGATCGGCCCCCCGTTGGGCGAACCGAGCGCCTTGGTCAGGGTGGCCGCGACCTCCTTGGCATCGCTGACGTTGATCGGGAGGATCTCCTGCACCGGGCCATTGTTGATGGCGCCCGGGGTTCCGGGCGGCCCTTCGCCGCCGTTGATGATGTTGACGATTTCCTCGTGCTCGTCCGGAGCAGCGAGCACCATGAGCAGATTGCTCATCGGGATGGCCGACACCTTGGCCGATGGGAATTTCTCGGTCAGCGCCTTGGCCAGGTCCGCAGCCGTCCCGTTCGGGACCGTGTAGGTCTTGACGATGGGCGGCAAGATCACGATTGGCTTGTCGGTCGGCTTGATAGGCCTGTCGCTTTCCTCGATGATCTTCTTGGCCTGCCCGAGTTTATCCGGTGGCGCGGTTACCATGACCGTGTTGGTCCGATCGTCGACCTGGATCTGGACCGTCTTCGTCCGTGATCCTCCGAACCCGGATCCGGCCGCCATCCCAGCCGCCATAGTGCCATCCGGCCCGCGCCCGCGCCCGCCAGGCCCGCCGCCGAAGTTGCCAGGACCGCCGAAGTTGCCAGGACCGCCACCGAAGGCACCGAAGCCAGCAGGGGCCGGGAATGCGCCAAACCCGGGCTGGAGTCCGGCAGTGACATCGACGGTCGTCGAATTGTCCTTCAGCAGATTCTTGAGGTGATCGGCGATCTCTCGGGCTTTCCGGTATTTGCACTGGTGAGTGAGAATGTCGGCATCCCCCTTCTCGCCTTTGTCGAGAGTCTCGATGATGCGGAGGATGGTCCCGGCCGTGTCCGTGATCTGGAGGGCGTTCTGCTTCTCGAACAGGATCACCTTCCCGAACGGGGTACACATCTTCTCGACTTCGCCCACGACCTCTGGCGCGGAGATGGTTTTGAATGGACCGACGGTACAGAGAACGATCTCGGTCTTGCCCCGCTTGGGCAACTCCGACACCAGGACCGGTGGGATCAGTGTCGCATCGATCTTCTCGTCGGCCGGCCAGATGGTGAAGGTCGCGTTGTAGCGAATCAGGACGAATTTCTGCGACCGCAACGCTTCGTTGATCAGGTCGGTGACTTCTCCAAGGGTGTACTTCTTTTCCTTGGGCGGCTTGATGGTGACACTTCCGGTCGGTTTGACGGTGGTCACCAGAACCAGGCCGGTTTCCTTGGCATACCAGTCGAGAACATCCACCCACGGGAGGCCATCGAACAAAACCGAAACCGTCTTCTCGGCTGGTGCATCGGTCTTCGGCTGAGCAGCCGGAACCGTGGTGGTGGGTGGCTGGGCGAGCACCCAGTTGACCGGCCCGCCAAGTCCGGCCGCAGTGGCCAGGACAGTCGGCAGCCACCGGCGGAGTTTCCAGACCGGGACGGTTCCGCCCCGAGTGCCGTGTCGCAGGCTCATAGACATCCCCCAACTGCGAAACTCGGCGGTGTCGGTTTGTCTGCCGGTGCATTCGTTCTGCACCGGTGATCTGGCGGACCCGTTCCCCCACGGGTCTCGCCACCGAACCGCCAAGAGTCTTCGCGAACGTGGACCGTGTGTTTACCGTCCGCCGCCGGGGTGAGCAACGGAAAACAGGCGAATCAAGACGATTTTTAATCTACCCCAGTCTATCAGGATTCCCACCGTTTAGGGTGTGAGATTGGAGTGAGAGTATTGCGGGGGCGGGGGCAGGTTGGGTAACGGCGACCGCGACGACCGGGAAAACGAGATTCAGGCGATCCGAATCCTGAGCCTGAAACGCCGTTTCCTCCAGCCCAGGCCGTTGGCCAGGGTATCGGTTCCAGGTCGAAGATTGGGTGCCGGGCCGGATCACGATACGACACTCTGACAAGTCTATTCTGTTACATTTTCTGCGTTGCCCCGCTTGTGCGATACCTGGAGACTCTGACAACTCTATTATGTGACATTTTCTGCACTGCCCCACTTTTACTACACTTGAACAATCTGACAACTCTATTATGTGACATTTTCTGCGCTGCCCCGCTTTGGCTGTTTCACGCGGTTCTCGGGGATATCCAAACTGGGACGAGCTCCAGGGGTATTGGGCGGGAATCGTCACAACTGCCTCCTGGTTTTAGTCAAGGAAGCGGTTTCCAAGCATTTTGGGCCACTGTTTGGGGCTGTGACCCTGCGGCCAGATGCCCAATCCCTCTCGGCTGCAAGATGTCATCAGGATAGATCATTCAGGTCACCATATCGGAGGAAGTTGCCTGCCCGAGAAGGAAGCGGTTGATGGTGCATTCGGCCCTCTTGGGGCCGTTGTTGCCGGACCAATCCTCCACCTGATGACTTGGCCATTTCCGCTTTTCATCTACTTCAGACTATCAGGATTCCCAGTTTCAGGGTGTGAGATTGGAGTGAGAGTATTGCGGGGGCAGAGGCAGGTTGGGTAACGGCGACCGCGACGACCGGAAAACGAGATTCTGAACCCAGCCGAGCCCAGTCGCAAACGATGACCGAGAGCCGAAACCCCCGGTTGGTGAGGTGATCTGGAGGGGTTGCCTACGTCCCGGCCACGGCGCAAACGGCGAAGACACCTGAATTGTTACGACTCTTTAGATTGCGTCCGAGTCCGCGGGGCGATACTCTATTTTCACTGGCTCAGGTGAACGAGCACCCGCGCAACAGTGAGTTGTCAATCACTCATCCGGGACTACCAGTACCGCCCGGGAGCCACGACCGTCCGAGGATCCCATGGCTATTGCTCTCAAATGTCCGGGGTGTCAGGCAGCGTTTGATGTGCCCAATACCCTGGCCGGCAAGACGATTCGCTGCACTTCGTGCAAGACGCAGTTGACTGTCCCCGCAGCAAATGCGGTTCCAGTCGCTGCGTCGTCGGGGTCAGGAGACAAGAAGCCGTTCGGCTGGGCGGCTGGCTCCAAAGCGGCACCAGCGGCGAGTGCGGCGGGCGCTGCCCAGCCTCGCAACGACGAACCAACCACTGGCAAAACGGGTGTCACCGTCAAATCTGCACCGGTTGCGAAGCCGCCGCTGCGAGTTGCCAAGCCCCTACCGCCTGTATCCAAATCGCGTTCCGAACCCGATGAGGACGAGGATCGCAAGCCGGCCCGATCGGTCAAGGGCAAGTCGGGGAAACCGATGCCACGGCGGAAGGACGACGATGATGACGATGACGATGACGATGATGACCGGCCGGCCCAGCGGCGTCCGAAGCCGATCAAAAAGAACTCCATGATCCCGTTCCTGATCATTGGTGGCGGGGTGGGGTTGCTCGCACTGATCGTTGTGGTCGTCTTGCTGGTGACGGGTGGCGATGACAAGAGCACAGCCAGCAGCAGCGGTTCCAGCACAAGCTCGGCGGCAGCGCCGGCGGGCGGAATGCCTTCCGGACCGGGCGCGATGCCGGGGAACCTCGCCCCAATGCCCGGTGCTCCGGGTAAATCCGGCGATCCTCAAGTCATCGGCGGAATGCCATCTCCTGGCGGGATGGGCGGATCCAAGATGGGTCCTCCTGGTGGAATGAGCCCGCCTGGTGGTGGTGGGATGCGTCTCCCCGGAGCCGGGCAGGCTCCTTACCCGAGTCAGATGATACCCAATCCTGGTGGTCCTGGTGGCACCAATCCCATGGGAGGGTTGCCGCCCATACCCCCTGGTCCTGGTGGTGCCACTCCCACGGCACCACCGCCGATAGCTCCAGCCGCGCCGCCTGGAGGGGCTCAGCCTCCTGGTGGTGGTGCGGCCCCGACCCCGGTCTTCCCGGGAGGTGGCGCTCCCATGTTCCCCGGAGGGGGGCAGAACCCTGGGGGGGCCTTCTCCGCACCCCCGGGGGCCGAAACCCATCCGCCGCTCGCGGGCCAGGTCAAACCGTTCTACGCGATTGCGTTCGATGTGGAAAAAGGGGAAGTTTACACGGTTTCTCCGCACCCTGGTGCGGAGAAAACGACGGGCACCCTTCGGCGTTACGCCTACCCCGATTTCAAGTTCAAAGGTGAGTATCACCTGCCGAATCTCGCAACCCGGGCCGTTCTGGACCCCGCGGCGGGGCTGCTCTACCTCGCGTCTGTGACGAATGCGAACGAACGTGTTGCCGGAGAAGCATTCGACCGGTCGTCGGCAATTGGGAATGTGCAGATTTTCGACCTGGGACCGCTCCGGTCGGGCACGGTCGCGCAGTCCGCCGCCCTCAAACCGACCGCGACCGTGATGCTCGGTCACGTCATCAACGGGATGGAACTCTCAGCGGATGGCAAATCGCTCTATGTGATGACGAGCCAGAAAGCGAATAACAACAAGACGAAGTCAACCCTTCGCCTGATCGATACAACCGAGCGAAAATCGATCAAGGACAAGGAACTGCCCGACCCGGCGATCGACATGTGCCTGTCGGCGGACAAGAAGCATCTTCTCCTGATCGAGAGCCTGAAGAAGAAGGGCGTTCCAAACAACGTAATGGTCTTTGACCCGATCAGTTGGTCATTAGATAAACCCATCCAACTACCGTCCTCGGCTTCTGACATCGCTCCGGCGGCCGGGGACCGGCTCGTGGCTGCGGTGCCCGATGATCCCGATTCGCCAATGTCCGCCAAGCTCCTCGTGTTCGATGGCGAGGGCACGAAGGAAGTGACCATTGCTGGCTGGCAGGCCTCCCACAACAACTATGTCAAGTTCACGCCCGATTCAAAATACCTGGTCGTTACCTCGTTCGGCGGAGTGTATCACGGGCCGGACGCTAGCCAACAAGCGGGGTTGGGGGGCAACCAGCCGGGTGGGTTTGGGGCACCCCCTGGCGGATTCGGGGCACCCCCTGGTGGATTCGGGGGTGTCCCCCCCGGCGGGATGAATGGCAACCGAGGTCGAGGGAACCGAGTCGGTGGACCCGGCGGACCCGGTGGGTTCGGTGGGCAACCCCCAGGCGGTTTTGGGGCACCAAACCCTGGTGGATTCGGTGGCAACCCGCCCGGCGGGTTCGGTGGTAACCCGGCCGGCGGATTCGGTGGGCAGGGAGATCTCGTGCCTACGATTGGCGGGATCGCGACCGCGGGGCTCGATATCTTCGAAGTCTCGGATCCGGCCGACCCCCAGGGGTACAAGAAGGTGGCCTCAGTCCGCCAGTCCGGCGACTTGCGGGTGGGTGGCTACTTCCACATTAGCCCAGACGGCAAGTACATCGTCTTCCACACGGGGGCTGTGCTGGCAGTCGACCGCGTGACCGAAAACGCCGCCGGAGCTGAGGCAGGTGGCTTCTCGCCGCCAGGGGGCAGACAAGGCGGCTTCTCGCCGCCAGGGGGTGCTCCAGGGGCGGGTGGCTTCAACCCCCCACCGCCCTTCAGGGGGCCAGGGGGGGCGGGGCCGCAACCCATTCCGGGCGGGACAGCTCCTCCTCCGCCTCCCGGTGGTGCGCCACCCGGGATGGTCCCGGGTGGGATGCCGCCGTTGGCTCCTGGAGCGGAAGGCGGTGGGCAACCCGGTGCCGCACCCGCGCTACCGAAGAAACCTCGGGCGCTGGCCGGGCCGCCTGGAGGCCCGTCCCCCTGACCGGGACTGGCAGAGATGACTCCGTCGGAAACAGACACGCCCCGGTATCAACCGGGGCGTGTCTGTTTCCGACGACACTACGGGTACTCACAGTTGTCCTCATCACACGCACTCGGGCTCTGAGGGTTCCGAACGGGGTAACAACTCGCCGACTGTCCAACCGCAGGGTAAAGGCAACTCTTGCCGCTGAATCCTCTCCATCTCTTCGGGGGTGACTTCGACGATCACCGATGGGAAAAGCATCCCAGTCGTTGGGGAAGGGTCAAACCCCAGGGGCATAATCCCCGCGGCGATAGTATCTTCGTTCACCTCCAACAGTTTGATGGGTTCGTCCGGCCTTGCTTCATCATCCGGTTCCCCCCGGATCGCGAAGATCTCGGTGATTCCGGGTTCGGAGTCGTAGTGAATGCGAGCGAGTTTCTTCCGGACTTTCTCCCTGTCAGTCTCACCCCCGAAGAGCGAGTATTGGCTGCTGGCGAGTTTCTTTTCGGCTTCCTCTCTGTCAGCATCGCGACTTGAAAGACCACCCCCGCAATTGTCAGTGGAGGGTTTCTGAGTCTCCTCGTGGTTTGTCATCGCATACCTCCAAATCCTTTCCTGTACAATATCCAGTATCTTGCCCGTGTGCAACCTCTCCCTTCCTCCGGTAAGCCGCCATCCACAAATTGAGGCCGCTCTACCTCGCGAGGTCGGGAGGCCACTCACGGTTTCCCACCGGTCGGCTCATGCCGACCATTCGCCAGGATGTTCGCCACCGCCGTCCCCACCTCGCGCCGGAGGCGGGTCACATTCCCTTTGTCGTCCGGGTGGACGCGGTTGGTCAGGATGACCGCCGCCCGTCGTGGCGGCGATCGTGCACAGACTGCCTGCCTCGACCTCGTCGCCTGCGATCTGGTGATCGCGACCAGTCAAGCGTTCTACCCCGCCAACCCGCACTCGATTCGTCCCGACACCATCTACCAGTGCCCCATCCGCGCCAACATCCAGCGAACGTGTTCGAGGTGAGGCACGATCGAGTAAGTCCACGATAGCAGTCAATTCCGGGACGTTCCACATCTGGACCTGTTCTGTGGTCAGGAGTGAGGCTACCAGCCCCATCCCGGCCTTCGTTCTTGGAACCCTGTAAATCCCAACTTCCCCAGTGCGAACGGCCGCAGGAGATGGTCAAGAAGCTCTGGGGTCATCCTTTACCGAGTTGTTGATGGCGGTGAGTGAGTCGGATGCCACGCCGTTTGACTGGGCCGGTTAGAGGTCGCTGGGCGATATTCCGATCACCGCGATATTCTATCGCATTGCCCAGTTAGGTCCGGTAGCCTAAAGTCAGTAATCAGTCTGCCTTCTACCAGTTTGCCAGTCTGCCTTGGGTTGTCCGCGAACCTGCGTTCCAGCCCGTGGATGGGTGCGGGACGCAACGGTCGGGATTCTCAAGTACTGTGTTGGAGTGCATCACGCATGAGCCCACATTGCGTTTTCCTGAGCCACACCAGTCGTCTTGCCCGCTACCCGGCTAAGCGGAGTTACGTCCAAGCTGCGATTGACGCGGTCAATCGGGCCAAATTTGTCCCGTCGGACATGAGGTTCTTCCCGGCCGAGGGCCGGCCACCAGTGGATATCTGCATCGACCGCGTCCGCGAGTGTGCTGTATACATCGGCCTCTTCGGCCTGGATTATGGGAGCTATGTCTATGTTCGCGAATGCCCAACAGTTTCTTACACCGAGCAGGAATTCCTGACCGCCATTGAGGAACGAAAGTCGCGTGGGCTTGTCATGTTTATCTTCCTGCTTGATGAGAAAGCGGCGCCGAAGGAGATGCGACCATATCAAAAGTCGCAGAAGGCTTTCCGCCGCCGCGTTAACAACGATTACGGCTTGACCACCGCGCTATTCTCCACACCGGACGAGTTGGAACTACAGGTCTTTCACGCGATGAAGACCCTCCCCTCGCAGCAGCAGGTAGCCCCGGTTAGCATTGAACCACGGTTTGTTGATCTCCCCAGGTTTCCCTTGACCAAGACGTTCAATGGTCGTGATGCAGATATTCATCGCTTGAATAATGCCTGGAACGATCCAAAAACGAACGTCTTGACCGTGTACGCATGGGGAGGCGTCGGAAAGTCGGCTCTACTGGGTGCCTGGACCAGCCAGATGGAGAGGGACAACTACCGCTCGGCTCGCGCAGTCTACGGTTGTTCATTTGAAGGGACGGATGGCGACCGGTTCATCGAGGAGGCCTTATCACGTTTCGACGATCCCGACCCGACGGCAGGAACCCCAGAGCAGAAAGGCTTGCGACTGGCCGAATTGGTGCGGAAGGAACGGACACTCTTGGTCCTGGACGGCTTCGAGGCGCTCCAAGACCAGAACGAGAGAGGACGGGGTGGCTCCATCGTGTCGCCCGCCTTGCGGGCCTTGGTCCGCTCCTTGGCTCTTAAAAATCCCGGACTTTGCGTCATCGCCAGTCGCTTCCCCGTCGCCGACCTCGAAGACCTCACCCAGTCCAAAGCCCCGGTGTACGAGTTGGCACATCTTTCTCCCGAAACTGGGGCAATGGTCCTGCGGGCGTTGCACGTCGAGGGGTCGGACAAAGAGTTACAACAGGCTTCGTTGGAGGTTCACGGCCACGCCCTCACCCTGAATTTGCTCGGGTCGTACCTCCACGCCTGCTGGCTCGGTGAAGTGTCCAAGCGGGACCACCTCCGCCTCCTCAGTGTCGGCGGCGAGCCAGAGAATCAGGCCAGGCAGGTGATGGAATCCTATGAACGATTTCTGACGAATAAACGACCGGCAGCTCTTTCTGTACTGCGTATGGTCAGTCTGTTCCACCGCCCGGCCCAGCCTGACGCGATTGCGAGGTTGCTCATCGGGAAGGGGATAGTGGGATTGACGGACGATTTGGTCTGCCTGAAGCCACACGAGTGGAATGGAATTGTGACCGAGTTGCGAGAACTGCGATTGGTGCTTGATGCGCCCCAGGCGGGCGACTCTCGGGTACTCGTCCTCCACCCACTCGTCCGCGAATATTTCGCCGGCAGGGTACGCGATGAGACACCGGAAGTGTTCCGTCAGGCAAACATCTGTCTGTATCGTCACTTCCGAGGCGTCAAGCCTGAACTACCGGACTCGCCAGGGCTGATGCAGCCACTCTACCTCGCCTCGGTCCACGGCTGTCAGGCCGAGTTGCACAACGAAGTATTGAAGACAGTCTACTGGCCACGGATCAAGCGTGGCGATGAATCCTTTAACACGAAACGGCTTGGCGAGTTTGTCGCCGACCTGTCAGTACTACGTCATTATTTCCGTAGCCAGTGGGACCAACTACATGATGGAATCGAACTCGCGTCCAAGGCGAAGATCCTCTATGAGGTGGCATTCGATTTGCGGGCGTTGGGCAAGACCCAGGAAGCGCTCGGCCCCATGCGAGCGTGCTTGACCGTACAGGTGCGATTCCGGGACTGGCTTGAGGCGGCCAAGACGGCCGGAGACCTGAGTTTGCTGTCGATCACGATTGGCCAACTCGACCGGGCACTGAAATTCGCACAATACTGCGTCCGACACGCGGACCAAAGCGGCTGTCCATTTGAGCGTGTACGGGCGCGCAGCAACTTGGTAAATGCGTTGCTCCAAGTCGGCGACCTGCATGCTGCGATCACGGTCTTTCGCGAAGCCGAAGCCACAGTCTGCGATAACGTGGCAGCACCCGCCTCGCCCTCGCAGGGTCGACGGCCCACACTCCAGTCGTACTGGTTTTACGATCTCCTTCTGGAACTAAAGGACTACGCCAAAGTAGTCGAGTTGGTCCATTTGGCACCGGCCGCGATAACGGCGACCGGCACGCCGCACCTCGATCGGGCCTTGGCAGACCTAGCACTGGCCCGAGCCTGGATGGGGCAGACGCCAGAGGGCTGTTCCGAGGTTCGTACTCGGCTTGCCAAAGCTCGTGACCTCCTTTCCCGGGCCCTCATCGAAGTGGGCAAAGCCGGCACCACACACCACCGCCCGCGAGTGCTGCTAGCCAGCGCCGCACTGAACCGTCGATGCTGTGAGTTAGAGACGGCAATGTATAACCTGACTGAGGCCGGCGAGATCGCGGTCCAATGCGGAATGGCCATCCACAAGGCCGATTTCTTGCTCGAATCGGCCCGCCTGAATCTCGCCCGTGGGGACGTAGCTACCGCACGTGAGTCATACCAATTTGCACACGATATCATCGCGCGGATCGGATACTATCGTCGACGAGCGGAGCTGGCAGAACTTGCGACCGTCCTTTCCGATGACTCGTGATGGGTTTCAGCGACTGAGGTGGGGCCTTGCCAATTATGTCGATGTTTGTTCCTGGAAGGAGACAACTTCACCGGGTTTGTGTATCAGGTAGTGGCTGCTCTCTGTGGCGACTCGTGAGTCGATAAGCCGCCACTTCCGGGGCTGGCGGGCTTCACTCCAGGCTGGCGAGGAGCCCCTGCATCTCGCCGCGGGCGTGGAGTGCCTCGGAGGTGCCCACATGGCCTGCGGCGGTGATCCCGTCCTGGAGCACGGCACAGGCCTCCACGATCTGATCGAGGCGGACAAGCGCCTGACCAGCTTGCAGGTAGGCCGGGATGTACGGGTTCCCGGCTGTCCGAGTGATGAGATCCCGCAACACCGCAACGCAACCAGCGTCATCCCCGGCACTGGCGTGCTCCAGCGCCAACCCGTACCGGAGGAACGCATCCTCTGGGTCGTCGGCGAGCATGGCCTCAATCCGTTCCATCCGCAGCGATTTTGCCATCGGTCACTCGTGAATATGTTTACTGGTTGTAGACCGAGCGGAGGGGATCGGAGCTGGTCCAGCCTCGCGCCGGAAACTTCCATTCAATCCGGATATCCCGCCCAGTCGCCTGACATCGGGGTGCCTGGCTCTCAAGCTCCTCTGCAATAGATCAGGCTACGCTTCTTCCCCAAGCCGGACAACTGCCCGCGCAACTCAACCAATCGTCATTGCCCGGCGGATCGACTCGACCCGCGACCACGGCCCCCTGGGTGCGGTCGGCGCAGCCATGCCCCAATGGCGAGCGTGGGCGGATTCCGCGACACCTCATCGTTTAGCCAGGATCACTGGGGGTCCGAACAAGTGGGGTGTCCTGAATCCGATCGGCACGGACCGCCGCCACCTCGGGAAGCGCGGTCATGTCCGGCCCGGCTGTCATGGGGGCATCATGCGTCCGCCGAGCGACCCGCGATTCGTCTACTTGTTTGTCCGTCGGGTCTTCCGGCGGGTCGTTGTGCCTGGTGGGCTTGTGGCGGCCGTTTGGCTAGCCACCCTCGCCATTGCGTCTCCCGTCGGTTCCACGGAGCCGACTTCGGTCACCTCTCGTACCGTCACCCCAGGGAAGCGTCGGGATGAAGTGGTGGAGGTGTACGAACGGGTCAAGGCGGCTGTGGTCAATATCCATAGCGAGCGGACTGTCAACACTCCATCCGATGATCCTTTCAGCCGGGCACCGGTTCGACCGCAGCAGGTGAACGGGATGGGGACAGGAATTGTCCTCGACCCCCGCGGATACGTGCTGACAAACTATCACGTGGTCGACGATGTCCATGCCCTCCGGGTACGCCTCCATGACGGGAGCGGGTACCCCGCCCGGGTGATCGCCACCGACAAGGAGGCCGATCTCGCGCTCATCAAGATCGACCCGGTCAAACCGCTCCCCGTGATCCTGTTCGGGACATCCACGGACCTGATGGTTGGGGAGAGTGTGATCGCGATTGGCAACGCCTACGGTTACGAGCACACGGTCACCCACGGGCGGGTGTCGTACAAGGGCCGAGACGTTTCCCTGAACAAGGACACGGGGTACAAGGGGCTGATCCAGACGAGCGCTCCGATCAACCCGGGGAACTCGGGGGGACCGCTCCTGAACGTGCTCGGCGAGTTGGTGGGGGTCAACGTGGCGATCCGAGCGGGGGCGCAAAACATCGGGTTTGCACTCCCCATCGATTTCGTCGTCGGCCGGGCCGCGGATTTGATCAGCCGTCGGCGGGCTGGTGTTCGGCACGGCCTGGTGGCCCGAGACGGAGTGACCCGTGAGGCAACGGAGAGTTCGGCGCACCGGGCAGTGACGGTCGAGGGAGTGGAGCCCGGATCGCCGGCTGCGATTGCCGGGTTCAAGGCGGGTGACGTCATCGATCAGGTCGACGACGTGGCGGTTCTCACCACGATCGACCTGGAGCGCGGACTGCTCGACAAGGGTGCGAGGATTCCCGTGAAGGTGACCCGAGGGGGCACGACCGTTGCCCTGGAACTGTCCCTGGAGACGGTGAGCAAGACGGTGGCAGCCCTGCCACAAGTGGCTTCATCGGCAGACGTTGCCTGGAAGCGGCTCGGGATCAAGGTCCAGCCGGTCGCGGCGGATTCGGTTGCCCGGGCGAACCCTCAACTCCACGGTGGACTGGTCGTGACCGAGGCGACCCCAGGCGGAGCCGCAGCGACCGCCGGCATTCAGAAGGGGGACATCCTGGTCGGGCTCCACAACTGGGAGACGCTACGAACCGAGGATGTGGCGTTTGTCCTGAACCACAAGGACTTCGCCAGCTTCCTCCCGCTCAAATACTTCGTCGCCCGGGACGGGAAGCTCCGCGACGGATGGATCAACGGAGCCCCGTGATCGCGGTGGGGAGTCGTACAGTCGGGCTCTGATCGTCGAATGGGCCATGCCAAGCCCGATTCCGTGACGCGGGATTGCTTCGCAAAGCCGGGCCGCCACAGAGGGCGGCCCCTACCTCGTGGTATGTAGGGGCCGCCCTCTGTGGCGGCCCGGCTACGCAGTGACACGAACCTTGACCAGGCACCAACCAACTCTACGGCCGAATCGACGAACACCGCTTCCAGTCGTAAACCCTGGATTGACGACTGTACGACCGGACTTACGACGCCACGCTGACACCGTTCACGCTGGGGCGGGGTGCAATCCCGCCTGGGCTGGGCGGTGGGGACGGACCGGCTGCCAGATGATCTCCCGGTGTATCGTCGTGACCCCCGTACCCTTCTTTCTCGGCCTCATCCTCGACGACCGGTAGCACGTCTCGCATCCGCAGGAACAGAACCAGTCCCACCAGCCCGATACTCCACTCGACGACCCGCAGCGTCAGGCGACCGATCACCCCGGTTGCCTCGTCGCGGCCAAGCGCTTCCTTGTACAGCACGTGGCCGAAGATGGCTTCTCCCCCCCCAACCCCGCCCGGGGCAGGGAAAAACGCCTGGGCGATGTAACCAATCGGGGCGATGACAAAGTGTTCGGGGAGGGTCGCGGGGCCGTCCGCCGGGAACACTCGTACAGCCAGGTGAAACATGAATACGAACCCGACGTGAACGACTGCCGTCATCGCCACGGTGGCATACACCGCCCACGGCCGCTGACGATAGGTCCAGACCGCGTACCAGAGTTCGGCGAGTGTGTGGCCGAGTTTCGGGATGTGGGCCAGCCGGCCGGCGAAGCGGTCGGCCCGTCGAAGGGGGAGGAGGCCGAGGACGGCCCACCCGATCACAGTGGTCCCGGCCAGCACGCTGCAGACCCGGACGATGCCCTTGAGGTAGTCGTTTCCGGCGATCCGGGTGTCACCGGCAAGCCAGAACCCACCACCGAACGCGGCGGCGAACCAGAGGAGCCCGAACAGCCCGATGAGTCGGTCGGCGAGCACGGTGGCGACGGCAGAGGCCCGCCGCCCGGGTTGGTCGCGGGCGATGTAGTAGGCTTTCATCAGATCCCCGCCGACGGAGCCGGGCAGGAACGAGTTGTAGTACGCGCCAACCAGGCCAAGACGGAAGGCGGACCCGATGGTGAACGGCAGATCAAGAGCCCGGACCAGGAGATACCATCGGACGAACTGGATCGACGTACAACAGACCGCGATGGCTGCGAGCGTGGCGAAGTTGAGGAGGTCGGGCACCTGTTGCAGGAGCCCTTTGATACCGGGGTTTTCCTCTCGTGGCTCCCAGTTTTCTCGCAAGACGTAGATGAGCACTCCGATTCCGATCCCGTACTTGGCCAGGCCCTTGATCCAGTGCCACACATGCTTATTCACACCAATTCCTCTGGATGGCCATGTCAGACGTCCGGTTTCGGACATCACAGATTGTGCGAACCCGCGGCGGGCGTGTCTAGTTGAACTGGCACGGGGCGACCCTCAAGGGTTTCGCCCGCCTGTGGCTGCTGGAGGAGGCCAGGAGGAAATTCCCGGCAGTACGCGCGAACCGGTTGACAGTTCCCGGATATCTATCTAGCATGACTTCTCGACCGAGGGGGTGTAGCTCAGTTGGTAGAGCGCTTGAATGGCATTCAAGAGGTCAGGAGTTCAACTCTCCTCACCTCCACCTCGACAAGCCCTGGCAGTACCAGGGCTTGTGTCATTTCTGGGCGTGCGAACTGGACGCCATCTGCTGCGCAACCGCAGTGAAGCCGGAATCCCCGCCAACTCTCTCTGGCTCAAGAATGGGCGTTGAACTGCACCTTACCCAGCGCCACACAGCCGTCCCGTGAGGTCGGGTCGTACTCTCTGTGATTGGCGATTTTCGTCCAAGAGATTTGAAGCGAGTCCTGGGTTCGCGGAGTCGATTCCGTCGGTAATGCCTGGTGGATCACTTGCAAAACCGACGATGAAGGCCGGCAGCGCAACCTCGACTGCTCACCGCACGGAAGCAAAAGCCACAGCCTGTATCTGCTGATGGTGACAGTGATTAACAGCCGCCGAATCGTACGGCCAGAGACTTGCCTCACACGTCGCACTCCGATATTTTTGGTGTGGTGGTTTGAACACGATGTCAACGGCAGCGATCTCGCCCGACAAGCCGGTCTCGCGGGCGAGGTGCCGGCCCACCAACGCCAGGAGAGTCCGTGACCACGCTGGACACCTACCTCCGCGACCAGCACCGCGAAGACACCGCGTTCCGCCAGCAGTTGCTCGATACGATCGACGAGGTCATCCCGCTCTTCTACAGGAAGCCGAAGCTGCCTCCCACACCGACGCCCCCACCCAAGGTGGCTTGGAGTCCCTGGCCGTACACGGTCGAGTCGCCACCCGCTGGCTCCACGACTTCAACCGCCGGGTCCAAGGGGTTCGAGTTCAGCGCCAGCACGCACGGGATGATTCTGTTCGCACTCGACTCGTTTATGTCGCGCAAGCAAGAACTTTACTCCTTCTTACTCGGGCCTGGATTCCGCCCATGCAAACTCGGCATACCCGTAAAGGAAAAGGATGAGTTCGAAGCGGTCGTGAAGAGCGCCCAGGACTACTTGGTCGGAGAGGTGGCGAAGTGGGACGCCGCCTCCCCGGTGGTCAAGTCCTCGACTTATGGCACAAACGACCCATTCACACTCACATGGCTGGTTGAACTGGCGTTCCAACTCCACCACGCCGCCCCAGCAACCCACACGCCCGTTCTTGGTCGGATCATGACGGCCGCGGATGTCGCTCTCACCCGTCGCACGATTCTCGACATCCCTGCCGACAAAATCGCCTTCACGGAAGGCCCTGGGTCGTTCCTGAAGCTCCGGCGCTTACACCTCAGCATGGCCACAGAGCGTCTTGCCAACTTACTTGCACCTGCCATCGATCCAGCCAAATGGCTCTGGCGAAAAGACCTGTGGGACGGGTTCGATTCCACCCTGCACCGGCAACTATCGTATTTCGCAATGGGCGACCCGAAGTTCGATCCGGCCGAGCTCGCGTTCGCCTTTGAGGGCGTGCTGCTACTCGACCCAAACCGGGTCGGTCGGGCGATCGTCGAGCAGGTGTTCGCCGCTCTCACTTTGAAGAAAGGCGGACCACCGTTCTGGCGGCCAGTCACTCCGTTCCTGGCGAACGAGCGAGGGCAGGTGCTGTTCCTTGTCAGTGTGGAAGTTGCGAACTCGATCCTCCGCTCGTGCGAACTCCTGGACGGACGCAGCCTCGTCCCCGCCAGGTTCGCCCGGATCGAGCCGCAACTTCGCGCGTACGCGACATGGATCCTCGGGGAGGTCGTGCGGATCAAGCCCGCGACCGACGAGACACAGGTCGGATGGCGATCGGAGTACGTCGAGAAGCCGGGCATCATTCACCTGTGGCACACCAGCCACGTCCTCCTGTTCCTGGCCCACTACGAGTGCTTCCTCAAACGAAAGATTGCCGCCGACGGGGTGGAGGCGGCCGGCCTGAGCGTGAGACCTCCTCCGAAGACGATCGAGAATTTCTTCGAGAACAGCGAGCCGCTCCCAGGCGTGTCGGAATACGCTGTGTTTCAGTGTCTCCACGATCGATACATCGCTCCGCGAATCAAGGGGGATGTCCCGAAGGTCCACTCGGTGCTCCTGTACGGTCCGCCGGGGACTGGCAAGACGACTGTCGCCGAGCAGATGGCGAGCAAGCTTGACCAACCGCTTGTCATCATCACTGTGAGCGATTTTCTCGCGGCCGGGTCCGCCGAACTCGAAAACCGAGCCAAGGGCGTGTTCACGGTTCTCCGATCTCTGGAGCGGGTGGTCATCCTGTTCGACGAGATTGATCAGTTCCTGCTCGACCGGAACAGCAAATTCTACCGCGAACAGAGCGATGTCTTCAAGTTCATGACTCCTGGTATGTTGAGCAAGTTCCAGGATCTCCGAGACGATCACAACTGCGTGTTCCTGATTGCCACGAACTACTTCGAGCGGATCGACAGCGCGATCAAACGGCGCGGCCGGATCGATGACCACCTGCTGCTGAGCCTACCGAACCAGGCGCGGCGCGCGGCCTTGCTCAGGGAGTTTGTCGCCAAGTCCCTCCCAACCATGACCCTGCCGGCCGACTTCGCAGACCTAACGGACGCCGCGAAAGTGCTGGCCAGGACGGTGTTCTTCGGTTGGGGAGATCTCAAGTACCTCGTCGAATCGACTGCCATGGCGCACGCCGGGTTGACGCCAGCGACACTTTGTAAGGCGCTGGTGGACGCGGCCGACGGTCTACAGCCAGCAGTCAACTTACGTGCGTACAGCACTCGATTCGTTGGCAACGAGCCTTGCCCGTCCGAGGAGTTCTTCATCATGGCATCCCTGATGGTCGAAACCGGGCAACCCTTCTCCGATTCCGATGTCGAAGTGATTCAGAAGGTGGCCCAGGTTCTCAACCTGACGATGGTGAAGTTCGACGAGCACATACGACGATACGTGAAAGATCCCGTCATCGCCGCGACCCTGAAAACGGCGTTGTCCCGGCACGTGCCGTAGTTTATCAAGAGGATGGGGCAGACAAGACTCGGTGAGGCCGGGTGCCACGGGCGGACTGAACGGTCATGGTCGAGAACTCTGCAACGACGATTGAACGAATCCGCTCGACCCCCAAGATCGACCTCCACCGGCACCTTCTCGGGTCGGTACGCCCGACGACTCTTTGGGAACTCGCCCGGAAGTACGACCTCAATGCTGGCCGGCAGTCACTCGATGTCTTCCGCCGGGCAATCGTCCGCCACACCCCGGCCCTCGACCTGGCCGACTATATCCGCCCGTGGGCGATCTTCCGCGAGGTGATTCGCACCCCCGAAGATATCCACCGAGTCGCGCGAGAGGCGGCCGAGGACGCCCGCCTTGATGGGGTCGTGTATGTCGAATTCCGCAGCTCCCTCCCCGGTATGCCGATCACCGACGGACATGCTCCGCAGACGCGGATACTGGCTGGTGAGTATCTCGAAGCAATCCGTGACGCCTTTGCACAATCGCCCGGTATCGTTTGCCGGCTCGTCGCTTCTGTCCCGAGGCATGCCGTCGGCCGCGCTTCGCCGGGCCAGATTCTGGAATACGCCGACACGTTCCTGAGCGCAATTGCGTTGTATCGCGAGGTCGTGGTTGGGGTCGATCTCACGGGCATCGAGCGAGGATGGCCCGTGAAGTTGTTCCGCGGTTTCTTCGTCGAGGCCCGTGCGGCCGGACTGCCGGTCACCATTCACGCCGGGGAGACCGAAGGGCCGGAGGAAGTCTGGTCCGCGATTGATGACCTCGGCGCGACCCGGATCGGGCACGGCACGACGGCTGTGAGCGACCCGCAACTGGTCCGGGAGTTGATTCGGCGGGACGTCGTGCTGGAGGTCTGCCCGACAGCGGGTTGGCTCACAGGGAGCCTGAAGGATCGGCGGCGGCACCCCGTGATCGAATGCGAATCGCCGATCCGGTACGTGATCTGCTCGGACAACCCAACGCTCAACGCCAGTGTCTTGAGCCAGGAACTGCTTCTCGCCGCCCGTGGGGCGGACCCGGAAGAGTTTTGCAGGGAGCAATTCCGCTCTGCGGCACGGGCCGCCTTCGCCCCGGATGCCGTCCCTACGGCTTGTTGATTGCCGCAGTTGAAGCCTTGGACGCCCAGCCAGTCGTCCTTTGTGAACACATGCCTTTTAAAAATTTCAGCCATGTGACCACCGGTAAATGAGGAAACCCCTCACCGAAGAAGAGGGGTTATGCTCGTCGGCCGGATCGTTTGGTTACTTCTGCGGGGTAGGAGTGGGGTCGGCGTCCACCTTCTTGGGTGATCGCTTGTAGCGGCCGGCAGGGGCGTTTTTGTCTCCTGCGATGCGGAGGAGCGTCGCGACGTCATCCTCGGTGATCTCGGTATCCCGCAGGGCAACTGGGAGGATCGGCTTGTTGGTGTGTTCGTTCTTCATTGCTGGATCCTCCTTTCCTGGGTCGTCAAGCGCCAGGTGCTCCACAGGCTGCGCTTCCAGGCTTGTCGGTTTGTGGTCGGCTTCCATCGCACCATCGTGGCTCAGGGGAGTGCGGCCGGGCTACAGAAAAGTCACTCATCGAAGCCATACTCGCTGACTGGAGCGGGTTTTGGCGCGGTTTGCTTTTGAATTTCCCTATTGCCCATTTTAGCAGGCCATCTCTCGCGACCAAGTCCATTCGCCGCCGATCCCGTCACCACATTTAGGGAGATTGTCCACGGTTCCGGGTTCGAGGGGAACGATTGCGACTCCTGTTTGAGCTGTCAAGACGATCCTTGCACCTACTATCGGCAATAACCAAACCGAGCCCCCTACTCACCCAAAACCGCTATGGCCTGGACGACTCGGCGGGGTTGGCGGCCGGGGTCGAGCCCTGGATCTCTCATCAGCTGCGTCACTCGTTCGCCACCGAGGTGGCCGAGCGTTACCAGTCGCTTGAGAAGGCTGCGGCGGGGATCGGCGACACGGAGGCCACGGCGGCAAAACACTACGTTCACCTCGACCCACGGGAGCGGGCGCGAAAAGAGATCGCAGCCGAAATGGGTCGGTCTGAGTCTCTTGGGAGCATTCCTCTTTCTGATGTGGCTGGACCATCGCCAGTCATCCGCCCGGGCCAGCGGCGAGCGAAGTCTCTCCTCCAGAAGAAGCGGCGGGCGGTGGCGGAACTGGCCCGCGAGCGGTTGGAAAATCGGCCAGACGGCAGAGAAATCCAGTAGTGCAACGGGTCGTGATCAATGAGCGGCACGACCCTTCTGGTCAGCGCGGCCGGACCGCTGCGGGGGGCGTCGGTACAGTCCCCTGCACAGGCTTCTCGCCGTCGAGACGCCAGACGATGAGCTTCATGCCGGAGTTGCCGTCGTCGAGCATCGCCGCCAGGTATCGGCCATTCGGCGACACGTCGAGGTTGTACGGCAAGCCCGCCGGTAACGCGATCTGGTGCGCGAGGGCTCCGTTCGTCGTGTCCCAGAGGTTGATGCGGTGCGGCACGGCGATTTCTTTCGTGAATGTGATGTTATCGCACGCGATCAGCACTCGGCCACCTTGCGTGTAGGCCATCCGCGGGACATTCATTGACCTTTTCGTGCCGTTGGTGAGCGTCTGCACCACCTTCCGCGTTGCCACGTCGCGTATCTGAAGGTTCTCTCGCGGCGTCGGCCCTTCCGCGAGGAACCTGCCGTCCGGCGAGAACATCAGCGATCCGACACACAGCCCCAGGTCGATGCGCTCGTGTGCGTCTTCCTCCCATCGCCAAAGCACCAGTTCATTACGGTCAGAAATCGCGAGTAACTTGCCGTCGGGCGAGAACTGGGCAGCATCGATCCGTGTCTGCTTGAATGGGGCCGCCTTCAGCAGCTTCGAGGTGGCGACATCCCACAGTTCGATCTGCTTTTCCCTCACTACAGCGACTACCTTCCCGCCAGACGCGACATCGAGCATCTGGTCGCAGAGTGGGATTGTCGCTTGTTGCTTCCAGGTTTTCATGTCCCACACGCCGATGGTGGACGAGGTCAGGTCGGTGAGCGCCTTCTCGCCTGACGGCCGGTGCTGCTCCATCGCCAGCCACTTCCGATCGGAGGACAGCATCATTCTCCCGATGGAGAACTTTCCCAGAACAATCCTCATCTGAATACCGCCGTCCATGAGGCGGATGAAGTCAATCGCCCCTTCTTCCGTGGCAGGCATGAGAATCGAGTTGTTGTCGAGGACGACAAAGTTCGAGGAACGACCCTTCGGCAACGATTTTGTGTACAGGTGCGCCGGCGGCAGTTGGGCCTTCGGCTCGGCAGCGAGTTCCCACACGCGGACCTTGCCGACGAGTTCACCGAGCCGATTCAGCCACTTTTTCTCGATCGCACACCCCGCGAGCCGCTTGCCGTCCGGCGAAAAGGACAGGCTCGCATAAGACGTCTGGCCGCTGAACTCGCCCAATTCCGTGTGAATCGGCTTCATCGCCTTTGTCGGCTTCCCAGTCTCCCACACGTAGACTACGCCTTGCTTGCCGAGGACATAGGCGGCCGTGCGGGTGCCGTCGTCGCTGATCGCCAGGGCGGCGACGCGGCCGCCAAGTTCGACGCGCCTGGCTTCCTTCATGGTCTTCGTATCCCACGCGATCACCCGGCCATCGGCGTCGCCGGTCACGGCCGTGCCGTCGTCCCTCGCCCATGCCGCGGAAATGACGGTTGTGGCGTGGCCAGCCATCACCCGGTTGCCGGGACTGCCCTTCTCGTAGTCGCCGCAGACGTAAGCCCAAAGGACGTTCTTCCCTTTCCCGCCTCCCGCCTGCCCGGTCACATCAATCGGGCCGGTCATGATCGCTGAGCGGCCCTTCGGGTCCACGGCCAATGGCACGGCTGACTCGTCCGCGGGCTTTGCACCCTTCGCGACCGTGCTGGTCTCGATAGTGCCAATCGTGTCGGGGAGTTTCGTGTTGACCCACGACTTGACGAAGTACCCGCGGGCGTTGCCAAAGACGATCTGCGATAGAGTAAAGGTCTCGTCGATGACCTTGTTCGGGAAGACGCCAATTGCGGTCGGGGTGCTGTCCTTCGCTTCGATGCGGGCCTTTTCCTTGCCATCGACCACGTCAAGGATGCGCACGCCGTACCCGGTTGTCGCATACACCGTCTTCTGATCGGCCGAGAACGCAACTGCTGCGTGCGTTCCATCGACTTTGGACTTCCATCGCCACTGCGGGTCGTCGGCGGTCAAGATCAGGGCCATCACTTCGCCGCTTGTATCGCCGGTGAGCAACGTCTTTCCGTCGGCCGAGAATGTCACCGAGACGGGCAAGCTGGCGTGATACTCGATCGTGAAGTTCTCCTTCCACATTGTTCCCGGCTTGGTCGTATCGGGCTTCGTATCCGTCTTTGGTTGCTCGGCCTTCGCCTCGTTGGGCTGCTCGCCGGAGCCACCGGCGAGCATGTATCCGCCGCTGGCAAGCGTCACTGCCAGCAAGCCGACGAACAGCCACACCTTGAAGACACCGACCTTGATCGAACGCATGACCCCCTCCGCCAGTGATTGTGCCGCGATCGAACCGCCGACTGGACCAATCGAAAATGCGACCGCGTTCTTTACGGTTTCCAACAGAAGCGATGCCGGAACTGACGCGGTCGCCTGTGTCGCGATGATCGCTGTCAATGCACCAAGACTGAGCGTGATGCCACGTCGTTTCAGCCGTGTCGCCAGTTCTTCGCGGGCTCTCGCCAACCGCTTGGTGATCGTACCTTTCGCCAATCCCAACGATTCCGCCGTCTGTGCGTGCGACTGCCCACCCAAATCGCAGAGCAGTACCACCTCACGCAGTTGCAATGGCATTCGGGAGAGTTCCTCGTCAATGATCGCCCAGAAATCGTGCTCGGGTTCTGCCGCGTCCACCCGTTCGGATTTGGCCGCTGACATTTCGCGCAATCTCCGCTGGACGATTCGGCCTCGAAGTTTTGATGCCACACGGAGTGCGACGCCATGCAACCACGGGCCGATGCTGCGATCCTTTTTCAGCGTGTGTGCCCGTCGAGCGAGGACGAAGAAGACCGCCTGGAAGGCGTCGTCGGCATCGGCTCGATTTCCAAGAATCCGTTGGCAGGTTCCGTACACGAGGGGTCCGTGTCGTCGAACAAGATTTGTGAAGGCATCTTCGTCGCGTTCGGTCAGAAATCGGATGAGTAAATGTGAATCAAGGTCGGTGACATGCAAACTCGTCCAGAGATCGAGCATTTGCGCTTGTGCTGCATTCGACATCGATTGGCTCACAGACTGAATACTCGTCTAGTTCTACTGCGTCTGTCAGGCCCGGAGTTTCAGCTGCCGAGGCGGTAGGCGAGTGTGTCAGTTCCGGTGCAAGTGCCGGGTTTCCAGATGCCGTCCGCTGCCGCTCTTCAAACACCAGCAGGCACCTACGTCTCCTCTAACGTCGGGTTGACGGCCTGGGCCTGCACCACCACCAGCCCCTTCTCCCGTCGTCAATCATGAGTAGTTGCCTTCAAAGTGCGAATCGCTCCTCGAAAAAATCGCGTTTGTTGCAAAAAACACATGGAAAAAAGGACACTTCTCGCTGGACGCGACAGCAGATCCCCTGGTTCCCACGCTCTGCGCTATCCATTACCCACAAGTCAGGGAAGGCCTGGGAATCCCTTCGGGAGCCTTTCGAGAAACCCTTGTTTTCTAGGGATTTTGTAAACCGAAGTTGCTCTCGACCGCCCGAAGAACCTTCGACGTAACATCTTTGGAAATAAGATGTTAGCGACTTGTGGGTAATGGATAGCGCTCGTGTGGGCGTCACAATCGTGGGTAGAAAACGGGGGTGATAAGCCACCCTGTGATTTTTCGTCAGAACTCCTGTTCCTGCAAGGACTAACGTCATTGGAGCTAGGTGGCAATCTGAGCAGATAGATCAGGAATGCTTGAGATTAATCTACTATACATCCGTTCAGATAAACCCCTTCCGTCCCCGGATTTCAAGGCGTTGGTGCGATAGTGTACAAATGGTTCCCCACGAACATGAATCCCACACATAGCGCTCTGCGTGGGAACCGGTCTTCCCACGCTCTGCGGGTGTGGGGCCACACGTTGGGGACGACATCTGCCGACTCGTCGATTACGCATCAGCTAGGTTCAGGCCAGGGCGCGGAGCGTCGAAGACGGCATTCCCACGCAGAGCGTGGGAACGAGGACGCTGAAGACTCAACAGGCGAATGCTGTCGCGTCTGGCGAGAAGTGTCCTTTTTATTCATGACAAGCCCAACAAATCATGTGGATGGGCAACCACAAGCCCAATGTTAATATGTCCAAGATGATATGAGCGCCATGATTAAATGGCTCTCTCTCGGTTCGGTGATAAGAGGGACGCTCCCTTCGTATATAAGTGTTTTGCTCAACACGGATGGTATCCCTTTCTCGTGGCCTTCTTGCCTCACTCCTGGCCTCCTCGGCTGCGCGCTTAGCTTCTTCGGCTGCTCGCAGGGCGACGTCCAGAGTTTCCCCACAATGCTTACACTTCTTCGCTTTGACTTTGACTTCTTCGCCACAAAAAGGGCAATCATGGTAAGGATCTTGTGCGGGAATCGCCACCGGCTGCGGATGGGGTGGGACTTGAATTGGGAAATGTGCCCTGCTGGGAACGACGGGCGCGGTCGCGGGCGGAGGAGGTATTGGCTGAGGAACGGAGAGAGTGGTCGGCTTTGAAGGGGTCGTGTGGAAGTCCACGGCAGCATCAGCAGCGGGGGGGATAAGTGGGATCATCAGAGGGTGCCCACATCGGGGGCATTTGCCCCTCTTTCCAGCCGTGTTTTCGGGGACGCGAAACGTCCCCTGACATCCGTCGCAGATTACAACAATGGGCATAATGTTGCTCCGGTATGGGCTACAACACTTAACCTTCCGATCTGTCACGACCACGCCATTTTTCTCGACTCTAACGCTTTTGCCGGTGAAATCAACAGGGCAGGGCAGGATTAACGCCAATTGGGTTAGAGAGATTGTCCAGGGTGCCGAGTTCGAGGGGAACCAAGGTCCATTACTTCATCCACTTGTCGGTGAAGTCCATGTACGTCTTCCAGTCGGGCGGCGACATGGCGTGCTTGCCCGGTCGGATCCAGTAGCCCAGCCGGCTGTCGACCAGATGATTCACGTCCGGCATTTTCTCCGCGGTGATCCCGTCCACTCCGTACAGCTTGTATGCCGGGTTCGCGGCCTTGAGCACCTCGAACTGACCGCTGGGGTTGGCCCACAGATCCTCGGCTGCGTTGGTGAATAGGACTGGCCGTGGGGCACACAACGCGACCAGGTCGTTCTGATCGAATGGCAGCTTCTCTGTCGCCTTCCCGAACGCCTTGAAATGCCCGCAGAACCAGTGCGGAAATGCAGTGTTGATTCGGTCCACCGGTTCCGCCTTCGGGTCGGCGTGTCGGCTCGGTCCGCTCCCTCCGCATCCGGCCTGATTCGGGATCACGACCGCCAGCCGTTCGTCGAACGCCCCGGCCAACAGCGAGGTCTTGCCGAGTCGCGAATGACCCACCACCGCGATCCGCTTGGGGTCGATACTCGGATCGGTCGCCAGGAAATCCACCGCCCGGTGGATTCCCCAGGCCCACCACATCACCGTGGCGGTCTCGTCCCCAGGCGGACTCCCCTTCTGCTCGGGCAGCGTGGCCCGCATCCCCTCGCGGACGTGCGGCCGATCGGGCTGGATGTCGCCGCTGTAGAACGTGGCAACAGCGTACCCCCGGCCGACGATCTCCGCCAGCGGCCATGTGTCAGCCTGCTGGCCACGCCCGGCCGCCGAGGCCTTGTTATCCTTCACCCCCGGGGAGTTTGGATACACCCACACAGTTGGAATGCGGACTCGTGTGTCGTCGGTGAGCATGTGGTTGCCGCCGAAGTTCGGGCCGACGAAGCACGCGGCCGGTGTCTTCCCATTCGGAACGGCGACCAACAGGTAAATCTTCGGCCACTCGGGTGGGCCGAACGTGATCTCGACCTCCCGCAGCGTCCCCTTCCCGCCGAACGCTTTGGAGTCCTCGAAAAGCACCTTGCCGCTCACTTTCTCCGGCTTCGCCGGATAGCGGCCATACATGTAATGCTCGAACAGGGCTTTCAGCTCCGGCTTCCGCTTCGCCTCCCACTCCTCCTTGGTGGTCACCTTGGACCCATCGACCATCACCGTCGGATCAGGCAGGCCGGGCTTCGCCGGGAGTTTGTCCGGCGGGGGGAATTCGGTGGATCTCGCAGACACCGTCACAGCGACGAGTCCGAGCAAACCAAGGGAGAGACGCACGGCAAAGCTCCTGATACAGGAACCCGCAGAGGGTGTCGCATCTACGGGAAGACAGTTAGACATACAAATGGGAGGGCGAGGCTCCTGCCGAGCCGCACCACTCTCACGCTCGGCAGGAGCCTCGCCCTCCCGTTAGACCGATCTTGCTCCGGGAATGAGACAACCTCTGCGGATTACTGTATGAGGGGGTATCGAAAACTCCGATCGAATATCCTGTCCCGGAAACGGTAGCGGGTCGGGGTGTTTGCCCCAACCCGCACGATACCCGAGAGCGTCTTCACTCGCAACGACTCAGCCCGCCAAACCAGTGAGTAAGGAGAACGCGAAAGGCTCCAGCCCGATGAATTCGAGCGGTATACTGAACGACTCGTTCACCTCGATCCGAACGGTCTTTCCATCGTCACGGGTGTAGGTCAGGTTGGGGAACAGGTGTTTGCCGAGTTCATGTCCATTCGGGATCAGCCCGACATCGATCGGGTTGAACTCCGACTCGTTCCCCTGACGGGCAAACCGGCTGATCGTGCTCAGGAAGAGCGGGCCGATGCAGCACAGGTTGTGGGCCACCGATTTCGGGTGACAGTACTGGAGTCCGATCGCGTCCGAAGGCATCTGGGCCAGTCGGGCAGCGGTCGCGTCGTCCGGCTGCCACCGGTCCAACTCTTTCTTGTCCCGGAGGATTATCCCCTGAACGGGTTGCGGGTGCCCGGCAATCACCAGCCAGTCCCCGACCACTGCATAGGTCGGGGTCACCACCCCGAATTCGCGGGTGTAGATCTCCCGCACCTCCACCCCCCGGAGAACCTTTTTGCGGACCTTCATCGGTCCGCCCACGACTGTTTCCAGTGCCCGGGTCAGTCGGTCGGTCGCGTTGCGAACTTTCACCGGATCTTTGACCGACACGCACACCACCGACCCGAGCACGCTGAGCCCCTCGGTCGGGGTCTGGTAGAGAACGATCTTGTCCCCCAGGTAGGGGAGCAGATCCTCCCGGATGTTGATCCCGGCGGCCTTGGTCAGCTCTCGCTCCAGATACTCCTTTCGCAGCCGGCTGATCTCGGCCGGTGTCTTCCCCTGATCCTCGACCCCGAATGACTCCGAGATGAGTGAATCAAGGGTGGTCAGCCCGGCGTCGTAGGCAGCCGTGAAATCGACCCGCAGAGCGGAGAACCGGCTCACGTCCGGCGGCAGCGGCGGTAAGTCGGCAAGTGTCAGTGGCTGTCGCCCCAGTAGCCGAGCCACACCTTTCCGCTCCCCCGGGAGATCGAACTCGTACAGCGCCTTCGATTCCTTCCCCTGAAATCCGGAGGTGAACACAACCGCTGTGAGGTTTCCGATCCCGATGGCATCCACCTTGGTCGCCAGGCCGGGGACGAACGGCCCGGCCAATCGCTTCGCCAGGTTCACGACCGCCCCGGTATCCACGTATCCGCGGGCGACGGATTCAAAAGTGCCGGTCTTCAGACATCGCTGGAAGAGCGGGTGGCCGGTCACCCCACCCTTGGCCGCGTTCGCCTGGACGCTCTTGAGGGCGGTCTCGACCGGAGCAGTGCCGACGTAGAACACAAAGTGCCGGGCCTCGACCCACCAGGCCACATGGACCGGAGGGCCACCGTCCTTGTAGCTGAGGGTGAACCCCTTCCGCCCAAGCGTGGCGGGGAGCGGGTCGACGGGTTGATTGGCTTGCCGCAGGAGCAAACGGATGCCGGCGAAAAGGGACTCCGACTTTTCGCCCACATCCGGAACAACGATGTGTAACCGGGCGTCGGGCAGAAACGCTTCCATTGATGGTCCGGACCCACCGATTAACCCGCCGACGGCTTTCCCCAAGCCGCTGAGGGTGGGCCGTGGTTCGGTCACCTCGGCGGCGACGATCACTCCCTTGTCGGCGACCAACCCAATGAGTTTCTCGGCCAGTCTCAGGTCAGTATGGACCGCTCGCAATTCTTCGGGCGGCTTTCCATCAAGGAGTGGGTCGGCGAGCAACTGGGCACCGAGCAATTTTGGCCCTCGCGCGATCAGGGTGCGGACCGCGTCTCCGGTCGGACCGCTCATCACCGAACCCCAGGCCGACCCCTGGTACGCCTCCTGGTGAGCAGTGACCCCATCCCACCGGATGAACAACTGGGTGGTCGGGGAGAGCAACCGCTCCGGTTCGTCCTGGGCTCGACCCGGGGCGGCCAGGAGGAACAGCGCGACACAGCATCCAAGGTAGCGGATCATAAGTGCTCCAACAGGGTCGGGATTCGTCCGGACATGGTTTTGAGCCCAACACCCCAGGGCAAAGCCTGGGTTCCTTTTTCAATTCGTTCCCCACCACGATGTTATTCAAATGGGAAAGCATAAGGAGAGTGGAAATCTCCCCGCATCCCAGGGTTTCGCCGGAAGACCGGCTCCACCCTGGGCTGCTATGAAAATAGCGGTCCCAAGGGTATAAATTGAGAGCGGGCGCGAAATAATTAAGGTGGGCTCTCAATTTTCATGCGTTCCGGGTGATCACCGATCATGACCACTATTTTCCAGAGCCCCATTCGGGGCTCCTATCCCCACCAACTGCTGCCCGTGACAGGGGTACATTTCCTTTTGCTGGTCGCCTAACACCTCGTAGCCGCAGGCTTGAGCCTGTGGCTCCAGGCACTGACGCTTCATTCCCTCCACAGAATAACGATGGAGAACTCGGAAGCTTTCAACTCGGGTTCAAGAGCCCGCCGGAGCGGGTTGGCTGCGGGATCGTGCATCTTCGGGGGACGAGGTGACCGGAGCGGGTTCTGGCGATAGGTCGGTGGGTACGGCCGGGACTGTCACCCGGAACGTGGTTCCGGTGTCCAGGCGGGAGTCGACCGTGACCGTCCCGTTCAACCGTTCCACGTACTCCTTGACAATCGCCAGGCCGAGCCCCGCGTGAACCCCCGTGGCATGACGCGACGGGTCCGCCCGAAAGAACCGTTCAAAGATCCGCGAGCGGATCTCCGGTGGCATTCCGATCCCCGTATCCTGAACCTCGAAAACCGCGTTCCCGCCATCCTGGGCGACACTGAGTTCGACCTGGCCGCCTGGCCGGTTGTACTCGATCGCGTTGTGGAGCAAGTTCATGAGCACCTCCCGGAGTTGGTCCGGGTCGGTGTCGAGTTCGATCGGTCCGTTTGACCGGACGGCGAACGTCAGCCCGTGGGCCTCGGCCAGCGGTCGGATGACGGCTGCGCACCCGGTGGCGACCTCGGTTGCATCGGCCCGGATGATCGTGGTTCGTGTACTCCCGGCGTCCAGCGCAGCCAGGGTCATGATCCGCTCGACAAGTTGCCCGAGCTGCCGGGAGATTGCCCGGCAGTCTTCAAGAGTGGCCCGGTACTGGTCCGATGTACGAGTCTTACGGAGGGAGACATCAATCGTCGCCAACAGGGACGCAATCGGTGTCCGGAGTTCGTGCGAGATATCGGCCACAGACTGCTTCTCCCGCACAAACGCCTGACGGAGGAGGTCGAGAGTCTGTGTCAGGCGAGCGTGAATCGGCGCCAGTTCCTGGCCGAGTTCTTCGGCCGTCACCGGGAGCCGAAAATCCTTCTCGGAGACCTGGCTGACAGCATCCGACAGCGCGCGAATGGGGGCCAGCCCGCGGGCGACGATGACCCACCCACCGATCACGAGTGCCAGGAACGAGCCCGCGCCAATCAGCCCGAGTTGGCTTCGCAACTCGGTCAGTTGCGTCCGGGTATCTTTCTGAACATCCTCGATCTGCGCCATCTTATTACTGGTCTCGTCTTCCAGTCGATCGAGTAGTTCCGAATACGGACGGGCGTGATGGACGAAGACTCGAAGGTACATGTCATAGCGGTTGGCGAATCGGCTGGGCGCGATTGTGTCAGTCAGGCGGTTGGTAAAGCCAGATGGAGGGGTCAGTCTGGCCCAAAAACCGAGCGATCGCCTGCGTAGCACCTGTCGAAATTTCCCCTTGTCGGGCACATCCACGTCGTTGAATTGGTACTCGGTGTCCGGATTTCGGTCGATCTTGGCGGGGTCAATGGAGGGGAGGTCATGGCCGAGCCGGGCGGAGTGGACGGTCACCAGAACAGGCCCAGTGTGGCCCGGTAACGTCGTCACCAGATCGAACTGGAACGACCCGGGGTGCACATCGTCGTCGAACGTCTTCCGGAGTTCCGTCTGGATTCGAGGGATCACGCGGGGAGCATCGAACACCGACCAGACAGGGCTCAGCCGAGGCACTTCGGTGAGCCGGGGTCTGTCGGCAGGGTCCGGCCTTGAGCCCCCGCGGTTGCCGGGGGGGCCTGGCATGAGGACCGTAGGGGGGTCGATGGCGTAGTTTGTGCCGACCGTGTGCCAACCAAAGGTTGGGACAAGGGACAACATGAGCGTCCGCAACCGGTATTCCTCAACCTCGTCCTCGGGAGCACGGAGTAGCGGATCGATCGTCCGCCCCTGGCCGTCGACTGGCCGTGATGGGGGAGGGGACGATGGGAGGCCAGAGAGTCCCTCAATCTTCCTTTCTAATTCCCGGGCCAGGGCTTTGGTTTCAGCCAGGAGTTCTGCATCAAACTTATCACGAGCCTCCTTCTCGCGGGTCTTGAACGCCTGGTCGATCCGCCGCGTCTCGGCGTCCTCCCTGGCTCGAATCGCGGCGTTCGCAAATCGGTCCACGAACACTCCAACTGCACCCAGGGCCAGGGCGAGGAGGAGGAGCAAGTACACGAGCAGGGACCGCCGAATGGACCGCATGACAAATACCCAGAAGATGGGGAGAGGAGACCCGATCCACCACGTTTTTCAGAGCCCAGTGTTCGGCCGGCAACCGTGTGGGGCGTAACTGGTCAGGTTCGGGGTTTCGGGAGAGCGATGCTTGCCCAGAATCGCCTGGGTTCCCAGGGCTTCCGCCCTGGGCTAAGAACGGCCGCCGCTGTGCGGCTCAAAACCCCGATCTGTGCGGCCGTAGGTCGCTCGCTTTTCGCCCCGGATGGGGCGTTCGTTCTTAGCCCAGGGCGGAAGCCCTGGGCACTCCCGCACCGCACACCGACCCTGAGACGCCTTAGGCTTCAGACAATCTCTTCCACGTCTTGTGGCTCGTTCACGTCCTTGGCCGCGGTGTCATCGGGGCCGCGGAGCATGTAGCCTTCGCCCCAGCGGGTCAAGATCAGAGGTGGATCGAACCCCTTGTCAATCTTGTTTCGCAGGTAGCTGATGAAGACGGCGATCAGGTTCGGTGTGCCCTCGTCATACTCGTCGTAGAGGTGATCCCAAACCATCCGATGGGTCACAACCTTCCCCTGGTTGATGGCCAGAAGTTCCAGCAGGGCGTACTCCCGGGGGGTCAAGTTGATGACCTGCCCCGCCCGTCGGACGGTTCGTGCCGCGGTGTCGACTTCCAGGTCATAACAGCGCAGGGTTGGGTCTTTCTGGTGATAGTTTCGGCGGATCAACGCCCGGATGCGGGCGAAGAGTTCGTCGAGGTTAACAGGTTTGGTGAGGTAGTCGTCGGCCCCAATGTTCAGCCCGGTGACCTTGTCCGGGGTCGTCCCGCGGGCGGTCAGCATAAGGACATGGGTGGTGATCCCGTCGGCCCGCCATCGCTTGAGCAGGGTGAGGCCATCGATCTTCGGGAGCATGATGTCGAGGATCACGACATCATAGGTGGTGCTGCGGCACTTGACGTCGGCTTCCTCGCCGTCGGTTGCGATATCGACGGCGAATCCTTCTTCTTCAAGCCCCTGGCGGAGGGCTCGGACGAGAGGTTCGTGGTCCTCGATCAACAACACACGCACGGCCTGACCCCCGGTGCCTTGATTCGCCCCGCAGCCGTCCGTCGGCTCTCAAGAACCCAGAGCATGCAACGCCAGCCACTTTGCGACTCCAAACAACCGGGTATTCTAATCTCGAAGTGGCGTTCCTACCAGGCCCATGCCGGAATTTCGAGCTTTGGGACGCAGCAAGTGTTCCCGGAGCGTGATCTGTATTCACCCTGAAGGGGTGAGATTTCTCAGCCCAGGGCACCGCCCTGGGGAGACGACCACCCACACTCTTCCAGCCTGAAGGGCTGGGATCAATGCGATGTCGGTCGCTCTCCCAGCCCTTCAGGCTGGAATCAAAAACCCTTGGAAACCCAGGGCGGTGCCCTGGGCTGAGAGATCTCACCCCTTCAGGGTGAAGAGCGGCAATCGCCACTGACAGGGTGAAGAGCGGCAATCGCCACTGACAGGGTGAAGAGCGGCAATCGCCACTGAGAACCTCGACGACCCCCCCTGGCCGCTTCCCGAAAAAGTTGCCATCCCCGAGCCCTGGGGCGTCGTGTCGCCTGCGGCCTTAGCCCTTTTCCTTCACATCCTTCGACTCTTTTGTGTCTTTGGTCGGGTGGTCGTCGGGGGCGCGGAGCATGTAGCCCTCGCCCCAACGGGTCAAGATCAGAGGTGGGTCGAACCCCTTGTCGATCTTGTTTCGCAGGTAGCGGATGTACACGTCGACAACGTTGGATGTGCCCTCGTCGTACTCGTCGTAGAGATGGTCCCAGATCATCCGGCGGGTGACGACCTTTCCCTGGTGAAAGGTCAAGAATTCCAGCATGGCATATTCGCGGGGGGTCATATGGATGACCTGCCCCGCCCGTCGGACGGTTCGTGCCGCGGTGTCGATCTCCAGGTCGTAACAGCGCAGGATCGGGTCTTTTTGGTGATAGCCACGACGGATCAACGCCCGGATGCGGGCAAAGAGTTCGTCGAGGTCAACGGGTTTGGTCAGGTAATCGTCGGCTCCGGTGTTGAGGCCAGCGACCTTGTCCGGGGTGGATCCGCGGGCGGTGAGTAGGAGGACATGGGTGGTGATCCCGTCGGCCCGCCATCGCTTGAGTAGGGTGAGGCCATCGATCTTCGGGAGCATGATGTCGAGGATCACGACATCGTAAGTGGTGCTGCGGCACTTGACGTCGGCTTCCTCGCCGTCGGTTGCGATATCGACGGCGAACCCTTCTTCCTCAAGCCCCTGGCGATAGGCCCGGACAAGGGGCTGGTGGTCCTCGACCAGCAACACGCGCACAGCCCGCCCCCCGGTAAACCGATTCACCCAAAACCTCTCATAAGTTTACCCCTGACCGTATGAGGGGGGGGTGAGAATTCCCGACAGAGCAAGCGAGCAATTCCATCCGTGTTCCCGCCAGGCGGGTCGGCGACCTCTCTCCTGTTGCCGCCACAGCACAATAATCCTCCCTGGGGCTGTCACGGCCGTGTAACATCCACCGATTCATTCGCTACGCTCCCGGGATTCCCCGTTATAGTGACAAAGCCATCTCCCCGGTCCCGCGAGGGGCCGATCTCTCGACACGTCTGTGAGGGCACGAGTCATGTTCATACGGAAGTTGCTGTGGGGACTCGCGATTGTCGGCGCCATTGCGGCCGGGATCGGAGCCGACCGGTGGCTCGGAGCCGAGATCGCGGCCGAGGGCAAGCAGGATCTCAAACCCGCGGTCGCCCTTCCGGTTACCCGGGTCGTGCTCTTCAACAGCGGGGTTGGGTACTTCAGCCGCAGCGGGGACATTGATGGGGACGCCCGGGTCGATCTCACGTTCCCCGAGACCGACATCAACGACCTGCTCAAGAGCATGGTTCTGGAAGACTTCGGCGGCGGACGAGTGGCCGCGGTCAGCTATGACAGCCGTGAGCCCATCACCCGGACGCTCAGTTCGTTTGCGATCAACCTGAACGGGAATCCGACCTTCGCTGACATCCTCCAGCAAGCCCGCGGCGAGCGGATCGAGGTGACCACCCAGCCGACCGCTGCCAATCAGCCAGGCAAACTCACCGGGACGATCGTCGGGATCGAACACCAGCAGGTTCCCGCGGGGAAGGACCAGACGACTGCAATCGAAGTGCTCAACATGTGGTGTGCGGAGGGGTTACGGGCGGTCAAACTGAGCGAGGTTCAGCAACTGCGGTTCAGCAATCCGGTGATCGAATCCGAAGTCCGCCGGGCTCTGGAGGTTCTGGCGCTCAACCACGACAGCCAGAAGAAAGCGGTGAGCCTCCACTTCGCAGGAGACGGGAAACGGAAGGTCCAGGTCGGCTACGTGGTTGAGGCACCCATCTGGAAGACGAGCTATCGGCTGGTGTTGGATGGGGAGAACAAGGGAAAGCAGCCCTATCTCCAGGGGTGGGCGATCGTCGAGAACCCGACCGATGAGGACTGGGCCGGGGTCCGGATGGCGCTGGTCAGCGGTCGGCCGATCAGCTTCAAGATGGATCTGTACAACCCGCTCTTCGTGCCCCGCCCGACCGTCGAACCCGAACTCTTCGCCTCCCTTCGACCACCTACCTACGACCCCGGCTTCAACAAACAGGATGGGCTGGCGCAAAACACTAACGGCCAGGCGACGCCAATGTTTGCCCCGCCCGGGTTAGGCGGGCTCCCAGGTGGTAGCGCTGGGTTTGGGGGGGGTCGGGGCGGAGCCGGGCCTCAGGCTCCTGCATCTGCGGCGGGACTCAACCGCCGGATGAGCCTCGCCGACAACGAGGAGAAGCTGAAGGAGGCGGATCGGAAACGATACGCGGGGGAGGTGGGGCGAGAACTGGCCGGCCGACTGAGTACAAGTTCGGTCGGCAGCGCAGCGACAGGCGGCCAATTAGGCGACTTCTTCCAGTACGCGATCGACCACCCGGTCTCGTTGGCCCGGCAGAAGAGTGCTCTTCTGCCGATCGTCGGGAAGGATGTCGAGGCCGCCCGGGTGAGCATCTACAACCCATCGGTCCAGCCGAAGCACCCACTCCTGGGGCTGCGGTTCAAGAACACCACCGGCGTCCATCTCAGCCAGGGTCCAATCACCGTCTTCGAGGGGAGTACCTACGCAGGCGACACCCGGGTTCTGGACGTCCAGCCAAACGAGGAACGGCTCGTCTCCTACGCCATCGACCTGGGCACCGAGGTCAACCCGCAGAACGGGGACGGATCGAGCCGGATCACGAGCGTCCGGGCCGTGAAGGGAATCGTGACCACGATGACCAAGGTGCGGGAGGTGAAGAAGTACCGCATCGCCAACCGCAGTCCCCAGGACCGGACTGTCCTCATCGAGCACCCGAACCGGACCAACCAGCAGTTCAAGCTGGTCGAGACCGACAAGCCGGTCGAAGACACCAAGGATGTCTATCGGTTCCAGACCGCAGTCAAGGCGGGGGAGGAGAAGTCGCTGACGGTGACCGAGGAGCGAGACATCACCAACTCGATCTCGCTGTCGAATAATCCGGACGGGCAGATCCGCTTCTTCCTGTCTCTCAACGAGGTCAGCCCGGCCCTGAAGGCGAAGTTGCAGGAGGCGTTGACGGTGAAGGGCGCGTGGGACTCAGCGCAGCGGGAGTTGACCCAGGTCGTGGCCGACTTGAACCGGCTGAACCAGGACCAGGACCGGATTCGCAAGAACCTGGCGAACACCCCGAAGGAGGCCGAGGTCTACCAGACCTATCTCAAGAAATTGAGCGATCAGGAGAAGGAAATCGATGGCCTGACTGCCAAGCAGAAAAAGTTGATGGCCGACGAGTTCACCAGCCGCAAGCGGTTCGACGATTACCTTGCCAACCTCTCTGACTGAGTCTCTGCGTCCCAGGGTTGCGCCGGATTGCGCGACCCTGCTATTTTAGGGCGTTGCCCACGCTCTCTCCCCAGGGCGTTGCCCATGCTCTCTCCCCAGGGCGTTGCCCTGGGCTAAATACTCTCACCCTTTCAGGGTGAAGACGGCCTGACCGTGACCTCCACATTGGTCGGTATTCAGCCTGAAAGGCTGAGATTTCTCAGCCCAGGGCAACGCCTTCCGATCACCCTACGCTTTCGGCTCTTCCTTCGGCGGTTCGACCCAGAAGGGGCTGAGCCGCCGGATCTTGTACAGAAGCTTGTCCCGCACTTCGCCGGTCGCTCCCTCCAGCTTGGCCTTGAGCTTCCGCATCTTCGACTTGCGGTGATACCGCCGGCCGAGTTCGATCTGCCGCTCCACGGACATATACTGCACTCCACGCGTAACCATTCGATTGGAAACGATGATTCAAACCTACGAGCGGCCCGACCTTCCGACAAGACGAACCTGGATTCGCCTTCTCCCTCTCCTCGTCCCCGTGGCGTGGTGCGGGGTGCTTCTCGCCTTCATGCGACCAGACGCCCTCAAGGCTCGCAGCGAGATTCCGCTCGAGATCAAGTGGCTGGTCTACGATGAGACCGACCTCGGCGCGCTGGTGATCCGCGGGGCGAACGCTCACATGGGCCGACTCCCCGGCCGCCAGGACGAACCGCTCCGGGACACACCCGAAGACCTCGCTGCCCGCCTCAATGGCCCACCCCAGGCGTATTCCGATCGCTACTATCTGGAATACCCCACCGCCACTCTCGTGGTGTTCCAACTGGGTTACTGGCTTCAACCGGCGGACGGCCCGGCTATCCCCCCGGTGGTGGCTGATGCCGAGCAATACGCGGTCGCGCACTTCGTCCCCCACACCGATAACGAGCGGCAAATCTGGGGCCGCTTGCGAACGGCCGCTCGGGTCCTCGTCATGGTGATGGCTGCTGCCCTTATCGGGCTCATGCTGGTGATTGGCCGGGGATACGAACCGACCTCCGGCTCGCCACTGCCGGTCTGGCTCGCGGCCTTGCCTGGGGCGGTGTTCTTTTCCCTGAACCGATTCGATGTCGTCCCAACCCTGGCCACGGCTCTGGGGTTTGCCTGCCTCGGACGCGGGCGGCCAGGGTGGTCGGGGGCCTTCATGGCAGTTGGGGTGCTCCTGAAGGTGTACCCGGTGCTGTTCGTACCGATCCTCCTCCGCTACCTGGGACCGGCACGGGGCGGGTGGTGGTTGGCCGGGTTCGTCGCGACCGTCCTTGCCGGGATTGGGATTTCCTGGGCCACCCTTGGTTGGGAGCCCACAATCCGCCCGGTCCTGGTGCAATTGTCGCGACCACTCGAAGAGACGAGTTGGACTCTCTACGGGCGGGTGCTACCGCTTGAACTCGGGCACTGGAAGTGGGTCCGACTTGGATTTCTCACAGCGATCGTACTCGCAGCCGCGGCCACGCGCCCGGCCGACCTGACCAGCGTCCTTCGGCGATGTGGGGTGGTGCTGACAGTGTTCGTCGCCCTGGCCGTCTTTTGGTCCCCGCAGTGGGTGGTCTGGTTCCTCCCTATCCTCATCCCGTTGGCGACCCGGCGGAGGTGGATTATCGTCGTCGCAGTCGGGCTCGATCTGGCGAACTACTTCAGTTTCCCGATCCTGTTCTGGATTTTGTGGATCCGGCTGGAAGAGTGGTCTCTCCCATCTGTGGCCACAATCATGATTTACGTTCGGGCGACCCTGTGGGCGGGGCTCGTGATCGGACTCCTGCGGGACGAGTGGATTGCCCACCGAAAATCCCGCCTGGCCCTGGGGTGAACGATGGGCGAACTGAATCCGTGGTGGATCGGGGCCGGGGTCGCTGGACTGGTGCTGGCGATGATCGCGGTTCGGTGGGGGTGGCACCTCGTTGTGGCTGTGCGGGTGGAGCGGGCACGTGAGCTTTTCCGCCTCCAACACGAGCGATTTGAGGGAATGCTACTCACAGCCGCTCGCGCCACGGGCAAGCCGCGGGGCCTTGCCTGGGTGGGGTGTGGGATCGTCGGCGATGCGGTTCTCGCGCGCGATACCACAGCCGGGGGCCTCGTTGCACTGGTTCCGGTCGATGTCCGGTTTGAACCCATCATCGGCTCGGATATGGAGGATGTGCCAGCCGCCCGAGAACCCCGCCCGGCCACGGCGGTGTTCACATTCGCCCGCGGCCACTGGCACACCGACGGCCGGGTGGTGTTTAACCTGAATCCCCGTCAGACCGTGGAGCATTTCGGCTCGCAACTCACGATCATCGAACCACACCACTGATAGAGGAACCCGCAGAGGCTGTCACANNCTCAATGGGTTCCTGTATCAGGCAATGACCCGTTCGAGCCGACTTACAATCTCGGCTTTCGGGCAGGCACCGACGATCCGGTCCACCTCCCGGCCGGACTTGAACACCAGGAGGGTCGGGATACTGCTCACCCCGAACCGGGCCGCTGTCGCGGGGTTTTCGTCCACGTTGAGCTTCCCGATTCGCACTCGCCCGGCCCACTCCCTGGACAGTTCGTCGACCACNNCATGGCCCGCACCACGGCGCCCACATGTCGAGCAGGACTGGCAGCGGCGAGCCCTCGACCTCGGCCGCGAAGGTGGCATCGGTGACGGTGACCGGCTTCAGGCCGACTGGTAGGTGCGTTTTGCACCGCCCGCACACCGGCACGAGGCTGGCCTCGACCTTCTCCGGCGGGATGCGGTTGATCGCCCCGCAGGACGGGCACCGGACGAGCAGCGGCTCGGACATGACAGCCTCCACAATGACCC
>PLDW01000241.1 GCA_003136315.1 Gemmataceae bacterium
CTGACGCCCTGGGCTACTATCTGACGCCTCTTCGAGGCTTCGAGCACGACCGGTTACGCCCATGCCAAAATGGGGTCGCTCCCCGATCGAGAATCTGACATGAAAGCCGGACGCAACGATCCCTGTCCGTGTGGCAGCGGCAAGAAGTTCAAAAAGTGCTGCCTTGGCAAGGAGCCCAGGGAGACGGGTCTGGTTCTACCCCCGCCTCCCCCACCACCCCGATCGACTCCCTCACGCACCGAGTACACCCAACCCGTCTCGACGCCAGCACCGGCCCGACCCGTTGTACCTCCACCCCCTCCCCCGCCGCCTGACCCCATCACCGAGCGAGGGAACATCCTGTGGGATGAGTTCGAGTCCAAAACTGGTGAGGATCGGATCGCTGTCTACTTCAAGACCTTGGAAGACGCCGAGGTGATGAACGACGATATGGCCTTTGAGATGCTCAGCACTATTCACACGGACTGTGTAGAGAGTAACAATCGCAAGCGATTTATCGAATGTGTCGACGCGATCCGGGAACGCCGTCCGGAGGTGTTCGCGGATGAGGCTCACTACCTCCTGTCCTGGGGTTTGCGCGATGCCCTCGCAGAGGGGTGGCTTGAGGCTGTTCCCGCACTCGCGAAGGAGTTAGCTGCCCACGTCGCGGATCATATCGATCTCTTCAACCGCGATCTGGAGGCGTTGAAATATCACGGGCAACTGTCCGTTCTCGTGGACGTGATGCGAATTCTCTGGCCGGGCGTGAAAGACTCCAAGGACATCTTTGAGTGGGCCATTGTGGAGTTCGCAAACACAGGGGCCGATTACGAGATCTTCAATTACCTCGAACACACCACTTCTCCCGACCCGCTCGACCCTGTTCTGCTCGAGCGCAACAATTTCTTCATCAAGGAACCGAGTGAGGAGTACCTTCGGGAATTCATCGCCGACCTGAAGGGAACCTCCGGGCGGGTCTGGCAGACCAGTGACTTTGCGTTTCAGCCGCCGCAAAAGAAACGCCGCGACGAGTGGGATGACGAAGCAGACGAACCAGAGGCAGGCGACCCGGCAAGGAGTAACCTGTCCCATCTGGTCAACGAATTCGTCGGCTATCTGCGCCGCGAAGAAGGGGTGCCATTCCCACGAGGAGAATTGTTGAGGGATGATTTGTATCGCTATTTCGTGCGGCGGCACGAGGGAGAACTCGATCCTCGCCCAAGTCCAATGGAGAAGATTCGACACCCCAAGCTCAAACTGCCGAAGCCGCCCGCGCCAGCCCACCCACTTTGCCCGGAGAAAGTCACGCTGGAGGTCCACCTCGCCAAGATGTTCGGCATCATGACTCATCAGCAGCACAACGCGGCGGCCTTGTTCCAGGCCATGCCCGCCTGGCTGCGGTTTTTGGAGTCCCGACGGCTGATTGATGCCGACACACGGAAGAAAGTAGTGGCCGAGTTACTCCCGTTACACACCTCAATGCTCAAACTCTGGGACACATACAAGGAAGACCCGACCCTGTATCGCCAGCAACTGGTATGGCCGGAGGACGCAGCGAAAGGACCGCCGGAAGCCACCGCCTGAGACAGAACCCCGAAGAGTCTGTCTCATCCCAGGAGCAATCGTCGGTCTAACGGGAGGGCGAGTCTCCTGCCGAACGTCGAGGTAATGGGCTCGGCAGGAGCCTTGCCCTCCCATTTGCATGTCTGACCGTCTTTTCCGTAGATGTAACAGCCTCTGCGGGTTTCTGTATGAGACACGAACTCGGGCGGTCTCATTCGCCGCCATTCCTCTGGATTGGCGTTCGCAAACGCCTCGGTTTGTAGGCCGATTCCTCAAGAGCATGAAGGAACCGCAATCCTTGTCGGAAATCACCCCGAGAGTTCCAGTGGAGGTAACGCGCCCAGGTGGGCTTCGTTTCACCACGGAACCACGCAAGGTGCGCCAGAGCGTAACCGAACATCGGCGGGGTCATGTACTCCGGCTTGTTCAGGTCCGAATTCGGCCACTTTCCATACTGGCTATCCCAGTTCCGGGGGGTGTTCGCAAGGAAGATTCCCAATCCGAAATGGACCACGGTCAGGTCTGTCAGCAGTTCGTTGTCATAGATGTCCCCCGGCACCCGGCCCTCACCAAGCAGGCGGACGTGGGCGAGTTCGTGTGCGATAGTCCCAACCAGGCCCATCGGGTCATCAAGGCCGGACTGATCGATGCTGATGAGAAACCTCCCTCCACCCTTACGGCTCGTGCCAGCCGCCTGTAACAGTTCAGTCTGATTGCCGAATTGAGATTCCCATTCATCCTGTGACAGTTCAGTCTGATTGCTGAATTGAGATTCCCATTCATCTCGAACCTCTTGGTAGGTGCCGGCCGCTTTCGGGAGGTAATTTCCCGCAGCATTCACAAACCAAAGGTTGCTGGAATCAGCCACCAAATTCATTGAAACGAGGTCAGGGTCGACATCCATGTACCCGCACACTCTCTCCAACAGGGTGCGGATGGATTTTGGCGACCTGTCGTACGGGTCCGGGAAACAGTCGGGAGTGGGTAGTACCAGTCTCCGGCCATTGAAAGCGCTATCGGCGAACTCCTCCGCAAGCCACTGGAGTCGCTCCTCGACCCACAACTTCGCTGCCTGGTCGCAAGGGCAGGTCGGATGGAACAGCCAGCCGAACATCGCTCGCCCCCGCAGGTTAATTCATGCTCGTCCAGAGCGTTTTCACCGCGTCAGATAGTATTTTCCCGGCAGGGAAGTGCCGATCTTCCCTGCCGAGGTAAAACCCAGATACCCCAGGGCGAGCCTGCCCACATTGACCGCCCTGGGTTAGCGACCCATGACAGTGACAGTGTCTCACTGCGTTTCTGCCGGCTGGCCCCGACAGAATCCCCCCTCATTTCTTCTCGGGCACCACTTCCAGGATGAGCCACACCTTCGAGAACAGCGGTGGGATGCGGTCGGTCTTCGCCTCGTAGCTCAGGGCGTCGTTGTCCTTGCTGATCTCGACCGGCAGTTCCAGCATCGAATACGGGAAGTTCGAGACGCCGATCACCTCGCCGCTATTGGCTCCGTAGAAGGGTTCTGCCTTGGGGTTGTCCACGTCCTTGATGAGCTGGCTGCCGGTGAACACCCAGTCGATGTCCAGGGCCTTCTTTTTCATCCCGTTCCAGATCCACTCCTGGGCCGGGTGGGTGTGCAGCTTGCCATCCTTGCGGTAGTGGACAGTGACCTTGATTTTGGCCCCACGAGCCGGCTTGTACTCGAGTTCGTTCGTCTTCGGGTTCACGAACTGGGTCGGGGCTCCGGCCTTGGCCCCAGCGGCTTCCAGCGCTGCGTGGATCAAGCGGGCATCCAGATCGACCCGAATGATCGATTCGTGCTCTTTCGTCCCCTGTTTGCACAGGAAGACTTCGAGCTGCCCTTCCCGCAAGCACACCTCGGTTACCACTCCGATACGGGTTACCTTCCCATCCAGCACCTCGGCGACCAGAGTCTTGTCCGGGTTGAGGGCTGCGATCTTACTCTTCGGGTCGGCCTTGGGGAACTCCGGGAGCGGCTCGGCGTCCTTCGCCCGGGGATCAGGCTGGGCGGCCGGAGGTTGGGCCGAGGCGATGCCGTGCCCGAGTCGGCCCACGCCCGCCGTTCCCAGAGCCAGGGCAGCGACGGCGGCGAGCGGGAGGAATGTGATCTTCATGGGGGGACGCCAGAGGAATCGATCAGGGTCGTCGGCCACCGAGGCTCGACCATCGTCCTTCCAGATTACCGGACAATACGGGTGGGGTACAAACGCAAAAGCCCCCCAATCGCGTTGGGGGGCTTCTGGGGGTGTGACCCCGTCTACTTGCAAGAACTGGGACTGGCATCCGGGCAGGAGGCTGGCGGGCAGGGATTGCAGGCCAGGCGGATTGCACAGACCCGGCTGAAGAAGTCCCGGAGGGGCCTGGGCTGGCTCGGGTCGTTCAGCACGCTCTGGAACCCGCCACCGATCCCCGCCTGGCACGGATTTGAGACCACTCCCCCACACGGACTGCCGCAGGTTGGACCGCACGGGGGGGAGCATGGTTGCCCCACCGCAGACGATACCGGCCCCTGGACGGCAACCTTCCTGTGGACTGTCGTCGGGACCATCGTCGTGGTGGTGTATGGGACACGCACCTTCTCGGTGTACGGAACTTTCTTTTCAACGGTGTACGGAACACACCGTTTGACCACCTCCTGCTTCGCCGTCACCTTGGTCGGCACCAGTTCAACCTTCTCTTCGGTCACCATCCGGCAAGTCGTGACCGGGACGGCCTTCTCGACGGTCGTCGGGACCATTCGGACAATCGAGGACGGGATCTGCTTGACGACCTCCTCCGGGACGGTCCGGGTGACCGTATACGGGATCTTCTGGACCTCGGTCACCGGCACCACGCGGCTGACGTAATAGGTCACGGTCTTCTGGACCTTGGCCCCTTCAACGAACACCCGACCAGGGGCGTCTATCTCGTAGGTCGTAGCGCCGGGAGTCACGCTCCCCTCACCGCCCTCAACCACCAACGCACCCTTCCGCGCGGCCTCGGCCGCCGTGCCGCACAGGGAACCGGTCTCCAAGTACGCCCCATACGCACTTCGCTGGACAGTCACCGGAACCTGCTTCACTTCCGTCACCGGAACGGTCTTGGTGATGGTGACGGGAACCTTCTCGATCACGGTTTCTTGCACGACATGGGTTGTGGTGTAAGGAACCTTCTCGACGACCGTACTCGTCACCTTCCGAGTCACCTTGACGGGTTGTTTCTCAGTCACCGTTTTGTGGATGCAGGTGGTGACCGGAACGTATTCGACTACGGTCTTGTTGTGGGTCACCTGGCGGGTTTCGGTCCGATCCGCCTCCCGGATCAGTTGGAGTCGGTTGCCAACTGCCTTCCGAACATTCGTGCAGGAGCACGGGTCGAAGGAGCACTCATACACGGGAACCCGGACGAGGTTCAGCCGACCGCGGACGAAGAATGTCTCGCATTTGGTCTCCGGGACGATCCGGGTGACGGCCTTCATCGTTGTACAGGGCTCATTCACCGTCTTGCACACGTCCCGGTAGACGGTCTCGCAGACGTCCTTGGTGACAGTCCGGCTACACTCCCGATAGCAGGTCTCCTTTACCTGCTTGGAGACCACCCGTGGGCAGTCGCGGTAGCCGGTCTCGTGTACCGTCTTGCAGGTCGTGACCGGGCAGTCCTTCAGGCGCGTCTCACAGATCGGCTTGCAGACGGCGAAGCTCTCGTTGCGGCTGTGCGGATCGCAAACGAGCTTACACACCGTGTAGGAACACTCCTTGTAGCAGGTCTCATTGACCTGTTTGTAGGACGTGTACCGGCACTCTTTCAGGACCGTCTCGGTGACAGGTTTGCAAACGATTTCGGAGACCATCTTCTTACTGGTCTCGTACACCGGGTGAGTGATGGTTGAGCGGCACTCTTTCAGGACCGTCTCGCAGACCGGCTTGGAGATCGTCTCCTCGACCTGTCGATACGCGGTCTCGTTCACGGTGCGGTAGAACGTCCGGGTTTCGTCGCGGTAGTAGGTTCGTGTCACGGGCATCATGACCGTCTCGGTAACGGTCTGGTAAGAGGTCTGAACCCTCTTGTCGCCAGCGCCGTCGTAAACAACCTGATTTCCTGGCTGGATTTGTTGCTGGCAACAGCCAAAATTGGTCTGAGCCGGACTCGTCGGTTCGCTGCTGGACGAGTATTTCGTCGCCCCCGTCTCCCCGGCGTGAGCCGTTGGACTGGTCCACAAAGCCGCAACCGCGGCCACCGCCAGGGCGGTGCCCCAACGTGTCGTCATGACTTTTCGCCTCCTCAACAGGCTATCCGGTAGATCCGCCCGACTCCGCAGGCGGTTACCGTGAGGCCGATCCTTCACCAGTTGGGCCGACCAGTGGGCCGGACTGTCTGGAAATGGTGCCACCACGGGGCCGAAAAACCTGGTCCTCGTCCGTTCGCGACGACGAGCCCTAGCTCCGAACGGCCTGGTTGATCCTTTACGCTCGTCTGGTTCAGGTATCGGAACCCGCTTTCCCGGTGAATGATGCCCCGACGGCCCCCGTGGGCATTTCCCCACCAACTGGCGCACCTTTCGGGCGCGCATGCCGGCCGTGTCGGCAGGGCGGGTTGTTTCGTGTTTAGTGTTTGGTGTTTGGTGTTTGGTGTTTGGTGTTTGGTGTTTGGTGTTTGGTGTTTAGTGTTTGGTGTCTCGTCTTTCGGCTGATCTGAGCTGTCACGGAACGGCAGTCCGGATTCTCCTGCCCAAATTCCCACGCGGGCAAGGCTCGGGGCAACGCAGATCCAACCTAAACACTAAGGCGGTGGGCAGGAGAAAGGAGACCCGATTAGGGCGAGCGGCGCGGCGTCAGCCCAATGCCTGTAACTTAAGGATCGGGAAATCCGCCATAAGTCGTTATTTAAGAGTGATTTGCGGACAAATCGTGCTATGGTGAA
>PLDW01000369.1 GCA_003136315.1 Gemmataceae bacterium
AGGCGGTTATCCGCGTCGTAAGAGCTAGTCGTGGTGTGGCCATCTGCATCCGTCACCGATGTTTCGTTCCCATCCAGATCATAGGTAACTGTCGTGACATGATCGAGTGCATCTGTAGTGCTGACCAGGCGATTATCTACGTCGTAGGCATAGGCTGTGGTATGGCCATCTGCATCAGTCATCGAAATTTCATTTCCAACTGCATCATATCCGTACGATGTCACTCCTCCGAGTGCGTTTGTGGTGGAGATTAATCGATTGTCTCCGTCATATGCATAGGTTGTAGTATGACCATCTGCATCGGTTATAGATGTCTCATTTCCCACCGTATCATATTTATATGATGTTACTCCACCAAGTGCATCTGTGGTAGATACTAATCGATTGTCAGCGTCATACACATAAGTTGTTGTATGGCCATTAGCATCCGTCACCGATGTCTCATTTCCCACCGCATCGTATGTGAACGTAGGGTCGTTGCCGAGGGCGTCGGTCTCGCTAATGAGTTGGTCGCGGAGGTTGTAAACGTCTGTAGTAAGATGGCCGCCCGGGTCTGTCGTGGCGATAAGATTACCGTCCGCATCATAGGCGTAAGTCGTCACTCCGCCGGAAGCGTCAGTCATCTTAATCACTTGACTGTACGCATCGTAGGCATAAGTCGTCACATGGTGCAAAGCGTCGGTCACCGTTAACACGTTCCCAACGGCATCGTAGGTATTTGTCGTGATTCCACCGTCGGGGACCGTCGTGGAGACCAGCCGATTATCCGCGTCGTAGCTGTAAGTGGTGGTATGGCCGTCGGCGTCGGTCTCCGTTGTCCGGTTCCCAGCTGCGTCATATCCATACTTGGTCACCCCACCCTGTGGATCGGTCACTGACGCCAGACGGCCGTTGGCGAGGTATGTGTAAGTGGTGGTGTGGCCGTTTGCGTCCGTCTCACGGATCAGGTCGCCATTGGCGTCATAGGCGTAAGTCGTGGTTGCTCCGGTAGGGTCCGTGACGCTGGTCTTTTGGTCTGCCCCGTTATACATGATCGTAGTTGTCTGGTTCCGGCCATCTGTCGAGGAGGTCACCTGCGTGCCGCTGTAGGTGAACGACATGGATTCGCCAGATGGGCCGGCTTCGCCGACCAACCGACCAGAACCGTCCCAAGTGAACGTAGTGACATGGCCGTTCGCATCCTCGGTGCCCAGCAGTTTTCCTCCAGCATCATAAATCGCGTCACCGGCGGTACCGTCCGTGTTGATAACCGCGATTGGGCTTGAGAGACCATCGGCATAGGCGAATGTTGTGGTCGCCCCACGGGCGTCGACAATGCTCAGCATTCTCCCAGAGGAATCGTAGGTGAATACTGTCGTCAGCGGTGATCCACCAGATGTCAATGGAGGGGCGACAACGCTAATCAGATTCTCCGCTGGATCGTAATTGTCGAGCGTGACCTGCCCGCCCGCATCAACCTCTTCGGTCACTTCATTCAAGCTGTTGTACGTTGCGGACGTAATATTCCCAAGAGGATCGGTGATCGATGTCTGATTATTATTACTGTCATAAGTATAGCTAGTCGTGTGACCGTCTTGGTCCGTGGTCGAGAGGAGGTTATTGTTTGCATCGTAAGTATTGGTCGTCTCATCACCTATCTGGTCGATCGTACGAATGACGTTACCTTGACTATCGTAGGCCGTTGTGGTCGGGTTACCGAGCGCATCTAACACTGTCTCTGTGTCGGCCGCAAGGTTGTAGCTATACTGGGTGGTATCCCCAAGTTCGTTGGCTGCTGTCCCGAGCCGGCCATCCGTAGTGTACGTCATTTGCATTGGGATGGTCGATTGGAAGCAACCGCACCCGCCCGCTGCATTGTTGATATCGATCAGGTAGTGCGGTTGGGTGGTCGAATAGACGTACTGGGATTTGGTCCCGGCTTGGTCGATCACTCCTACCAGATCCCCGTCTGCATCGTACGTGTAATTGATCGCCTCCCCTGTCGGGTCAATGATCTGCGTGATCCGCCCTTCCGCGTCGCGGACGAACTGGATGGATGTGCCAAGCGAGCTCGAAATCCCGCTGGCCGTAAAGGTGAGTTTCACCCCGTTCAGGTCAGTAATGTCTTCAAGCCCGGAGAATTTGCCGATGTGGTACGTCAGCCCCTCCTTGGTCGTCAAGTCATACCCCTGTGGGTTGTATGCCACTCCGATGGCCGGCAGGTAATAGAAATTCCCGATCTTCTGGAGCGGCAGTGGGAAACCACCGCTCCCATCGAACTCTCCGGCCAGGGAGTCGGTGACTCCTGGATCTGGTTTGAAGTAAGGTTCGAAGTACCCGTCGAGGCTGATCGCGTCCGTTGCCAGTTCGTTCAACACCCCCTGATACGGTTGCGGGTCGAAGGTGAACCCCTCCCGATTCCCGTCCGGAGACGTGATATACACCCGAGTCCCGTCCTTGAACGGCGTCGCTGCAAACATCCCAACCAGTTGCTCAGCCGGGTTGACTGGGGCCTCCACAGTCAGGTGGGGGTCATACCCCACCCCAAGCGACCACCCATAGCCGAAATCACCGGACTGGTTTGCCGTCAGAGTGTTGTACACCCGGGTGATCGTAATTGGGATTCCCGCTAGCGGCACGTTCAGGTCGGTGAATGAGTCAGTGAAATCCCCGAGCTTGTTGTTTCCACTTACTTCCAGGGGGAGATCGTACGTCGTCTGGAGCCCGTTCACATTGGTGGCAGTAATTTGGACGATGTAGGAGTCGTCTTCCAGCACGGTCGGGTCGAATGTTGCAATCACTCCCGATGTCGGGACGGCTGCGGCTGACTGGATCGTCGTCCACTGGTTTGTCCCATACACGCTCACCTGAACGGTGTAGCCGAGCAGATCCGTATCTGTGATGGAGCCATCGATGTCCGTCACGTACGTGACTGTTGCGTCCGACTGCGGGCTCGTCACGATGATCACGGGCGCAGCGGTGTCAGCCGGGTCGTTGACGCTCACCGCAGCCGTTGCCGAGCCGACATTCCCGGCGGGGTCGGTTGCTGTCGCCACGAAGTGGATCGCACCCGGAGAGGTCGGGGTGTAGGTTCCCTGGCCGCTCCCATTCAGCGTCACTGGCACTCCGTTCGCGGTCAGCGTCATCCCGACGACCTCCACGTTGTCGGTCGCGTACACTTGAACGGTCACGGGCTCACCGGGATTCACCCGGATTGGCGTGGGCACCACAACCACGCTTGGCGGCGTGGTGTCCGCCAAAACTGTCACTGTCAGCGGGTAAGTGGTCGAAAGGCCACGCTCCTCAGTTGCCACCACCGGGATGATCGTCAAGCCACTCGGAGCTGGGCCACTTCGGGTGTTCCAAACCAGGAGTCCGGTGACCGGATCGATCCGGGCTCCCACAGGCGCGCCCGCCCCCAGGCTGTAGCTGATCGTGTCCCCAGCCCCATCCGTCGCCGAGAACTGAGCAATGTAGGAATTCCCTGCCAGCACCGAACTGGGTGCGCTTGTTGCTGTGACTGTCGGGGCCGTGTCCGGGGCTCGGACCACCACCAGATACGATTGCTCACCCACCAAACCTGTCACCGTGTCGGTCGCCGACACTGTAATCCGCTCACTCCCGAACTGGTTGGTGGACGGGGTCCAACTGAGTACTCCGGTTGTCGCGGAGATGGATACGCCCAGAGTTGCTGTGGATGCGTCGACACTGTAGACGACCGGGTTCCCCATGGGGTCGATCGCCTGAACCGCATAGGTGTAGTTCCTTCCTTGTGTGGCCAGAACTGGGGGCTGCGACGTTACCACCGGCGGGCGGGGAACCGGAGCCGCTGCGACTGTCACTGTGAACGTCTGGAGGGCCATGGCAATCCCGTCAAACGCACTGAGCACGAGGGTTTGCGGCCCGACTTGGTCCACCGTCGGAGTCCAGAGAATCTCCCCGGTGCTTGTGTTGAAGAGAACTCCCTGCGGTGGGTTCAGCAACGAGAATGTGACAGTGGCCCCCGCCGAATCCGTGGTGACGGGGAGATAGGCGTACTGTTGCCCGGCGGTCGCTGTGTCCGGTGGGGTCGAGGTAATCGCGACGGCCGACCCGGCCGCTCCTCCCACGTTGAGGATGTACTGCTGTTCGGCTGTCCCGCCGTGGCCATCGTTGGCCACTAGATCGATCGAGTAGACGCCGGCCGCTGCTGCGGCCACGCTCACCTGGCCGGTGGTGGGGTCGAAGTTCAGGGCAGCCGGGACGGTCGATCCCGAGAATGACACGGTGAAGCCATTCGGATCGAACACTTCCGGGGTGTAGCTGTACGTACCACCGGCCACGACAGATGTGATCGGGACCGACTGGAAGACCGGGGGTTGGCCCGTCGGACCGGTCCGAACATCGATCTGGTACGACTGGTCGGCCTCGCCGCCGCGACCGTCAGTCACCGCCAGTTCGATCTGAACTGGGCCATCGTCGTCCACTGGCACGGCCCAGGTGATCACTCCATCCAGTGGATCGAGGGTCATCCCTGATGGCCCAACCTTGATCGCGTACTGAATAGGGTCGCCATTCGGGTCGGTCGCCGTCACGGTGTCGGTGAAGTTCGACCCGGCGACGGCCTCAGTCCTCGGCGCGGAGGTGATGACTGGTGGGTCATTGCCAGCGACCATGAATTGGTTGGAGAATATGAATCGCACGTCCCGAGGATCGTCGAAGGCGATGGAAATCGTTGTGCTCGACGCGCCTGGCACGAACCGTCCGCTGAAGACCTCGGCTGGGTTCCCATCCAGGGTCAACGGAGCCTGGTCGAGAGTGACATCGGCCGGGGCGAAGTCCGTAAACTCTGCCGCCACCGGGCCATCAATCGTAGTAGCAGTGGGATTCTTGTAGCTGACGGACGTGAGGAGTTGGTTCGTCCGCCGGTTGAAAGTCGTCGCCGAGAAGCTCAGTTCTCCAGCCGGAGTCTCGACGAAATCGGCAGCCGGAGGGAGGGAGATTGTCGAACCGGTCAGGGTCATTGTCGCGGTGGCGGTCTGCCCACTGGTGTCCAGGGCGACAACGGTGAACGTGTTCGTCCCGGCCGTCAGGATCACCTGCGCGAAGTACCGGCCCGCCGCATCGATCGAGTTGACCGGCTGACCGTTCACTGTGACCAGGGTAATCTGACCGAGCGGATCTCCTGGGCTGGCGACTCCACTGATCACGACCGTCTCTCCAGTCTGGTAGGTGCCGCTGTCAGCCGGGGAGTCGATGGTCACTGTTGGTGGTGCGCTGGGGAGGCCCCAGGTCACGGTCGCGGTGTCGGAGAATCCATCTGCTGTCGCCGTGACGGTGTCGGTCCCGACGACTGTACCGGTATCGGCAAACACGGCCAGACCGGTCGCATCGGTGAACGCGAATCCGGTAGTGGGATTGGCGCCTGTCACCGTAAAATCGACCCGTACCCCTGCGACAGGATTGCCGGCCGAATCGAGGACCGTCGCGGCCAGTGGGACCGCCACACCAGTCAACCCGGTAGCAATCTTCGGGGCCAGACTGAGGGATGCGATCGTGTTGATCGGAGCGTATGCAGACCCTCCGGTGTACGAGTACATATCATCCAGCCCCTCCCCATAGACTGTCACCCCGAACGGGGCGGCGGCGGCGAGGGCGTGCGTTCCGGGTTGAGTCTCCACCTGCGCATAGGAATACTCAGAGCCCGGGATGGGTTGGAATTGAACTGCCGGTACCAGGACACCGTCAATGGTGAACGTTCCAGCCGCGTTTGTCGGAATGGTAATATTGAGATATTGAACAGTGAATGTTGGCTCATCAATTGACTGGACGGTGTAGCTGGCTCGATATTGTTCGAACGATGGGACAATCGCGAATGACGGGTCGCCAAGCCCGGTATCGTCATCCGTATCGGCCAGTGAGAACTGTCCGACGAGGATCGGGGCACTCCCGGTGATCTCGGCTGCCGTGGTTAAATATTCCTCGACGTATTGCCCGCGGTTGAGCACAGCGACCGTTGTTCCGTTGACCTGGACCTGTGTCCCATCAGCCGACGCAAGTATCCGATACAATGTGGGCGCGGTTCGGGGAGCGAATGGGGCGGTGAGGTAATCCCTGCCCCACGTGGAGACAGGTGGGAGTTGTTCCAATAGCGGGTTTCCGTAGCCGAGGTTGGTAGGCAAGTAGGTAAACGAATTCGACCCGTAGACCGCGACTGGTTTGTCGGAGGTGATCTCCGAGCCAGTCACATCTGCGTTGTTATCTCCCCCGTAGTTGTACAACTGGCCGGCGTTGAGGGTGACTGTAAACGGCACGCCAGGCTGGTGCGAGTTCAGGGCTGCTGTCGGAGTGACTGTGATCGTGGTATCGTCCTGGGAGGCGACGACCGTAAACGCGCTTGAGAACCCACCGGACGCGAAGCCCCCGTCGGTCAGCACCAGATAATCATTGCCGAGGGCGTTTACCGGGATTCCCCGGAACGCCTCGGAGTCATAGGGGAAGTAGGTCAGCCCGTACACCGAGATCGGGGCGAATGACAGAATGTGGATGCCCTTGTTCTCGACTTGTTCCCCACGGTCGACCTCTGCATCTGATGGCAGGGAGACCGCGGTCACCTGGCCGGGGGTGATCGTGTACGACGCCGCGAACCCGATCCCCGGGATGACCACGACCCCGCTTGTCGGCTGGTCCCCGGTCAGATACAGGGTAAGCTCAGCCGGGTCTTCGTAGCTGAAGAACCCGACGTTCACGAGCTGATAATTGTCCGGGAACGCCAGCCAGTACTCGGTCCCAGTGTCATCCGGAACCTCGGGGGTCGGGGTCGGAACTTCCTGGAGACGGAACTGGAAGGGTCCGCTCACACCCATTGCGGGGTAGTTTTGTGGTCGAAACCCAGCAGCCACCAGGGTGTAAGTGCCCGTTGCCGGCAGCGTCAGAGGCATTAACCCACCGTCGCTGTTGGTGAACAGGGCGTTGCCATTGGGATCGAGGAGAGTGAAGTCGACCCCGGCCGCGTTCGACTGGATGTCGATCAAGAGGTCCGTCCCGGCCTGGCCGACGAACGCATATCGTGCCCGCTGACCCAGATCCACGGCTCCTGTCATCGTGTCCCCGATCTGGGCCGTGAGAGACTGGTCCGGGGCCACTGCCGTGAGGCGGAAGTCATACTCCCCAGTCTGGTAGTATGAATTCCCGTCGTACACCAGTGTATATTGCCCGGTCGTCGGCAGGGTGAAGGTGTCGACGTCGTTTCGGGCCTCGTCGACCCACACCGTGGAACCGTCCGGAGCGTAAAGGATGAAGGATGCGGGATACGGATCGCTCCCATCGACCGGTGTAATGTCGAAGAACAGCCGGTCGCCAGCGGACCCGACGAACGAGAATGCCTGAAGCCCACCGCCAATCGGCCCCTGCACATCCTCACCGACCGTGATCGATTCCACAGCCTGGAGAACGAACTGGTAGTCCGGCAGGTAACCGAACAGTGCCGGGCGCTCATCGATGGCGATCGTATACTCGCCGGTTTCCGCAGCGATCAGACTCGGAACGTCGGCCGTCCCCGGACCGCTGACGACGTTGCCCTGTGGGTCGTAGATGGTCACGGTCCGGTAGACAACATTTTGTGCGAATGGTGTCAGCAGATGGAGGTAGAACTCTTCCCCGGCGGTGGCTTCAAACGTGTACAGATTCCGTCCACCTGGGGCGGAGAAGTTGCCGGATACCACCGTGTCCGGAGTGATTGCCACGGGGCCGGTGATCGGGGCGTCTGTGACCTCGAATGTATAGGTGGATGAAGTCGGATAATAGCTGCGATACGGAGAGCGGATGAGCGTAAGAGTATACTCTCCGGACGTGAGTTGAATAACCTCGGAACTTGTGAGGGAACCATCATCAAGAACCTCACCCTCCGGGCCAGTGAGCTGGAGTTCCTCCAATCCATCCGACTGTTCGACATTCAACCAGACTCGCTCCCCGGGGGTGGGTGCAAAGGTGTACACGGCAACCCCGCCCGGGTTCGCGATCGTTCCGGTCACGTTCTGCCCAACACTGATTGCTGTTGGGGTGGTGGTCTGGAGCCCAACCTGAAACCCATAGTTGCCCTGCCAGAACTCTCCGCCCCATTCAAAGTGAAAAGAGGGGCCTTCCCCACCACCACCATAGAACTGCCAGCTCGGATTGCCGAGTACATCGAGCCTGTAGGTTCCGGTCTCGGGCAACTGAAATGCGTTGTTTGGTTCCCAGGCATCCGTATTGGTGGGATCGCTCGCAAAGACGACCTGCCCGGACGGGGCTGTCAGTTGCCACAGAAACTCGTTATCCAGACCACTGGTGGGCTGGAATGTGAACCATTGCCCTGCGACGGCATCGAGCGTGTAGTTGTCCTCATCGTACTTGTTGGCAAGCTGACCGGTGACCTGCGTTCCCGGTGTCAACGCGATCGGTGGGTTGGTTCCGTAGATCCACAAGGCGGCAGTGAAGTCGGTTAATACTCCGTTATCTGGACTGACCACGAAAGTGTACGTGCCACTTGTTGGGAGAGTCACCGGGGAGGTTGCATCCCCCACACTGGTGGCGATGGTGGCTCCCGTCGGATCGTTGAGTACCCACACCGCCGGTGCCACGCTAGTCCCGTAGTCATAGCTGAACCCACCGGCCGATGGAAGGACAAGTTGACCGGCTGACGCTGTGATTGTGTAGCTGTAGGTGTCGGTCGGACCCATGAAGGTTCCCGTCGCGGCCGTATCCAGTTCGAGCGGGATTGGGGGGGCTGGCTCGACCTGGAACTCGAAGGCAGGAAGTTGTGCGAGCGGAGCGTCCACGGTGAGCGTGTACGTTTCCCCACCGTCCAGCCACGCGGTGACAGGAGCGGAGTCGAAGTCTGAGCTGAAAAGCGTGTTCTCGCTGGCATCGACCAGCGACCACGTGACAGGATCCCAGGTGTCTGACACCGGGATGAATTCGACCCGGGCTCCGACCGCCGGGGTGAGGGTGTAGACACTGACTTCGCCGGGTATATCAATCGACCCGGTAATATCGGCTCCGATCGAGATCGGGATGGGAACCGCCGGTGGCACATCAATCACACTGAAACTGTAGTCGGACGAGAGGCCCTCGGAGTCACGCACCGCGACTGTGTAGACCCCAGCCAGGGTCAGAGTAGTCACATCGACATCACCGGAGATATCGACGAACACGGGATTTCCGTTGGGGTCGGTGAGTGTGACCAGGACACTACCGGTGTCGTCAGACTCCTCAAAGAAGATTTGTTCCCCGGCGTCTGCCGAGAACTGGTAGGTCACGACGACGCCAGGACCGGGAAGTGTCGCCGTGACGACTTGCCCGGTGGTGATGGCCACCGGGGCAGGGTTTTGAGGTTGGACCACCTGGAAAGAGAAACTGGCGGTGTCGACATACGGGCTATCAACGGCCAGGGTGTACTGACCGTCCAGACTGGCGGTGAACGCGAAATCGACGAAGTAGCCGTCCTGGACCAGCGCGCCGGACGGGTCGGTCAGATGCCACAGCAAGTCGTACCGGGACGGGAGGGCATCGAAGTAAACGGACTCGCCGGCCGTCAAGGTAATCGCATAGACCGCCTGGTCCCCGGCAGCGACGAGGCTCCCATTGACTGTCTCCCCGAGCGTGATGACGATTGGGTCGGGGTCGGTGATCCCGACCGGGGCGGGCGACCCGGCGGCAAGGGTCAACACCGAGGACGCCGCCTGGGCTCCCCCGGAATTGTAATACTGGTTGTTCCGCCCAGCCGAGTAATCGAAGATCTGGTTGGTGGTCCCATCCACTACCCACAGATCGTTCCCTCCTGATGGGTTCAGGGCTATACCTGTCGGGTTGGTATCTCGGGAATCGAGTTTCCAGGGGTTGTACGTGGACCCGTTCTCCAGGTTCCCGTTGATGTCGTAGGCGAACACCCGTCCGCCCGATGATCCCTTGTCCGTGACGAAGACATTATTCCCGTCGGTCGTCAGGCCGGTCGGGTTGGTATTTGCGCTATTCAGGGCAAACGACGAGATCGGGTCCATACCGCCGGTACGGACTTCCGTTCCGGACGCATACCGGAAGACCTTGAGTGCGCCCGTGGTGGCGTCCTTGCCGACCAGCCAGATGTCGGTTCCGTTGGTGGCGATATCGGTGGCGGATGTTACCCCGTAGGCGACCCACGACCCCCGGACCGATCCGTCGGTGTCGTAGGAGGTCACTGTGGTTGTGCCGTTTGAAGCAACCGCCGCGACCCAGATGCCCGTCCCCGCCGGGGCTGCGGCAACCCCAACCGGGGTGCCCGCTGTGGACGCGAGTGGGCTCGTTCCCAGAAGAACTCCGGCAGCCGTGTACCGGGATTCCTGTCCCGCTCCGACCACGACGAACTTCGGGTGGGCTTCGGCCGGACCAGGCTGAACAGTCACGATGAACCCGGCCGAAGTCGTTGCTGGGCTGTTGAACAGGAACGGGTCGTTGTGCGGTTCCCCACCGCCACTGAGGCTGGCTGCAATCACATCGCCGTTCACGTTCCCGTTCGTGAAGGTGATAGCTGCCCGAGGCGCAAAGACAGTTCCGGTCACCCCGACCGCATTCAGGGTCAGCGACGTATACTGGTCGAAGTTGAAAAGAACATTCTGTTGATTCGCGCCGCCCGACAGTGAGAACCCGAAGTTCTGCATGCTCCCGGTTGTTCCTGTCACGTTCACCAGGATCGTCGCGGTGGAGGGGGCAGAGATGGTGAATCCCGACGCGCTGGAGAGTTTTGACCCAGTGACGGTAAAGGCATCGAACGACGGATTCGTACCGGTCAGGGTAATCCCGTAGGTACTCCCGGTTGGGGTGTAGGTGGTGGTGCCCGTGGGTGTGATAGCGGCCCAGGTATCGGCTTCGCTGTCCAGGTAAGCGAACGCCGAGGTGAAGTTGATCACCGATTCTTTCCGGACCGCCCCCTGTGGGACCGATGTATTTGTCGACACCGACCGGGTCGTTCCATAGACCACATTCCCTTCGGGCACTGAACCGCCTGTCAGGGACAGGGCACCCCCTGCGATGAGGTCATCCCGTGTGGCGTGGGAGACGGGGAGAGTGGCCCCAACCGAGAAGTTCGACAGAGTGACCGATCCCCCGGCTGCGAGTCGCCCCTCGACGTCGGGGAGTCCACTGACATTCCCCAGGACGAAGACATTGAACCCGCTGGCGATCCCGAGCGGCCCGAACGCGGCCTCCGTCGCCGTGAATGTATACGATCCGGCCGCCAGTGTGGTCCCGGTATAGTCGAATCGCCAGGTGCCATCTCCGCCCACGACTGTCGTTCCGATCGCACCGCTTCCTTGCTGGTTGATCGTGAGTGTGGCCCCCGGTTCTCCGGTTCCGGACAGAACCAGTGTGGTGTCCGAGGTGGTCGCGGCCCCAGACGTAATGGTGGTCGCCCGGCTCACCGCGGTGATGGCAGGGGAAGCCATCGTGTAGCTACCCAGCCCCGGGGAGGCGGTTGTGACGACGAATGTTGCAGTACCGGTCCCACCGTCATCATCGGTGACGGTCACGGTAACGGTGTAGACTCCTGCGGTCGAGTATGTGTGCGAGCCTGTGACTGATCCCGTTGTCAGGACTCCGGCCGACCCCTCTGTGACGGACGGAGTGACCGACTGAGTGGCCGTCCCGTCTCCCCAGTTGATGGTTGAGGTGAAGGTTTCTTGTGTGCCAGCGGGAGCAAACGTGAAACCCGGATCGGTGAATATGCCGACGGTCAAATTGAGGGGAACGTTGACACCGATCGTCTGAGTCATGGCCGGAGTAACCGTGGGAGGGACATTGGTGATCGCTGCGGAGCCGGTTGCTGTCCCGGAGACGCCGTAGTGATCGGTCACCATCAGGGTGATCGGATAGGCGGCCCCACCTGGGAGATTATCGGCATAGGTATGAGCCGCTGTGACGGTCCCGGTACCACCCGACTCGGTGACCACTCCCGCCGAGGTGGTCCCATCCCCCCAGTTCACTGTCGCGGTGTGGGAATCGCCAGGATCCGAGTCGGTGAATGTGGCCACATAGGACAGCGACTGACCCTCATGACCGGAGAGGTTCGGAGAGGAGGTGATGACGGGGACATGGTCGATGACTGACACGAGGAATGTCGCACTTCCAGCTCCCCCATCATCGTCTGTCGCGGTGACGGTGACGGTGTAGAGCCCGGGTGTCTGAAACGTGTGCAGGCCCCCAATCGATCCAGTTGTGAGGATCCCGACCGACCCCTGTGTGACGGACGGGGTAACCGACTGTGTCGCTGTCCCGTCTCCCCAGTTGATAGTGGAGGTGAAGGTTTCTTGTGTGCCAGCAGGAGCGAACGTAAAACCCGGATCAGTAAATGTGCCGACGGTCAGATTGAGGGGAACGTTGACCCCGACCGTCTGGTTCGAGGCCGAGGTCACAGTGGGGGCAACGTTGGCGATTGATGCCGAAGCGGTCGCGGTCGCGGACAGACCATACTGGTCGGTCACCGTCAGTGTGATTGGATAGCCAGCTCCACCGGGAAGATTGTCCGCATAGGTGTGACTGGCGGATATCGTTCCCGAGAGGCCCGACTGGGTAACAACACCGGTCGTTATGGTCCCGTCACCCCAGTTCACAGTCGCGGTGTGGGAATCTCCCGGGTCGGGGTCGGTGAAGGCTGCGGTGAAGGTGACCGCAGACCCTTCCTGGCCGGAGACCGACGAGACCGACGAGATCACAGGTGGATGGTCTACAACCGTGATCAGGAATGTGATTGTCTGGATGGCCCCCCCGTTCTCGGCCAGCCCGACGGTGACGGTGTAGGTGCCAGGGGTCGTGTAGGTGTGCCCGCCGTCCACGCCACCGAGTGTGGGAATCCCCGGTCCACCGGGGCTGACCGCCACGCTTGCTGCCGCTGTCGCCGACCCATCGCCCCAGTTCACCGTTCCGACGAAGGTGTCCGCAGGCCCGCCCGGGGGCGGAAATCCCGGATCGCTAAATGCGGCCAGGACAAGACTGAAGGCCGCACCAACCGACTCTGTCTGGGCCGTTGCCGCAGTGAGCGTTGGTGGCACCACCGAGATCGTCGCCACCACGGTTCCGGTGGCTGAGAGACCAGCCGGATCGGTCACGGTCACGGTCACAGGGTCCGATCCGGGTTCCCCAAAATAGTGGGAGGCGGTGACCGTCCACACCCCGCTGACGAGCGACACAGTTCCAGCGCTGGTCGTTCCATCCCCCCAGATGACAGAGGCGGTGAACGGACCGGTCGGATTGGAGGAGCCAAATGTGGCCGTCAGCGTGACCGATTGCCCTTCGGACCCGGTGACCGGCAGAACCGAGTTGATGACAGGACCTGGTCGCGTCGGACTGGTGGTGAAGGTGAGATCATTGAAGGCGGTACTCCCACCATCGGCATCGGCGATGCCATACGAAACCCACCCACCCGGCAGATCGGTTCGTTTGAAGTGTTCCACCCCGCCATCGGCGTTCGCTGCGGCCGGGCTGAACCAGACGTGCGGGTGCTGGGCCAACCCGCCCGTCGGGTTGGAGGCAAGCAAGTTCGCAGTCGTGCTGTTTTGGACAAGGTAGAAGGCCACGAATGTGCCGGCCGGGAGGTTGACCCAGTTCTCAGCTCCGGTCTGGTCACCGCGGGGGAAAACCACCCCACGGTTCGATTCGGCCAGAACCGCGGCGGCATAGCCGGGTGATGACGGGAGCAACCCTGCAACCTCGCCCGCCGCGTTCTGGACCACGTAATAGCCGAGTTCATCCCCCGCGCCGGCCCGAACGCCAGTGAGATTGAACTGGACCTGGACCATCTGCCCCGAGTTCCCTGGAACCCACCAGACCCCGGGTTCGGTGATCGGAGGGTGGGCAGTAACAGTGAACGTGATTGTCTGTGAAAGCCCATCGTGGTTTTGAACTGTGATCGTGGCGGTATAGACACCCGGGTTTGCGTACTGATGCTGACCGAACACAGTACCAGTCGTCGGAACGCCAGGCGAACCGTTGATCACCTGCACCTGCCCATACGGGGTCGGGGTTCCATCCCCCCAGTTGATCGTGGCCAGGAATGTTTGCTGCGTGCTGAGGTTGGCGGGTGTGAAGCCGAGTTGAGAGAACGTGGCAACCTGGACCTGAGTCAACCCCGTCTGATCGACGACCAGATTCGGCGCGACCACGACAGGTGCGACAGCGGCAATCGTGGCGGTGGTGTTCTGAACATCGACTGCCCCGGTGGTCCCGGCCACTACCCGCACCCGGATAGGGTAAGATCCCTCATCGGGGTAGATGTGCGTGGCGGTGATTGTGCCCATGCCACCGACGAAGGTCACCTGTGCAGCAAGAGCACCGTACCCATCCCCCCAGTCGACGGTGGCGGTGAACGGCCCCGCGCTGGCCACACCCGAGAACGTGGCGGTCAGACTGACGCTTGAGCCCTCCGAACCCGTGATCGGTGTGAGCGATTGGAGCTGGGGACCTGTATTTTGGTTCACCCCGCCAACCACCGTCAGCGGAGTCGCGACCAACCCCGTGCCCCCAAGCCCCACCGCGACATCGTCGACCGAACTGCCCGCGACCAGCGGCGCCACGGCAATCGCAGAGGCTCCAGGCCCCAGGCTCGCGACCGAGTAGGGATCACGTGTAAAGCCGCCCTGGCCATTCCCATCGAACACCAGAACATTCGACCCGTCCGCGACAACCACATCGGCCTTGCCATCTCCGGTGACATCCCCGGCGGCAACCCCGGAGGCGTTGGTAAACGGACCTGGGAGCGGGACGGCGGTAAACCCGTCGGCATACTGGGTCACCACATTGACGGCGACATTCCCGATCGTGGCTGTCGAGGTTCCCCCAGGCCCGTTGCCGATCAGGTCGAAGATGATCGTGGCCTGGGTTCCGGGTGTCAGGTGTGAGATATCCACAGTGACTTGCTGACCATCGAATGACACCCCCGCAGCCTGGCTGATCTGGTTCCCCGGATTAACATTGAAAAATGAGGTCGCATCCGGGTTGAACGTCGGAACTAACGAGTTGCCGGAGGCATCCAGGAGGGACGCCTCAAACGCATCCGGGGGAGCACCGGCGGGGTCTTCCAGGGAGACCGCAGCGAGGTCGAAAGTGAGCGTCGAAGGCCCGGTCGGGACCGTGAAGGTCTGTTGCAAGGACGACAGGAGTGACTTGGGATCCTCGTGGAACTGGGCGTAGCCGCCCGCCGCGGCCACAGACCCACTCGCAACAGTCCAGCCGGTCAAACCCTGGGAAAAGTTACCGTTAACAATCGGAGCATTTGGGGCAGGATCGGTCTTATTCAGCAGAACAGTGGCCTGGGTCGTCCCGCTGACCGCGACATCAAGTTCTCCGTCCCCGTTGAAATCGGCTGCGCTCAGACCGGTGATTGTCCCGAGCCCGGACATGGTCAGGTCGGGTCGACTGGTGAATGTTCCGTTGTCGTTACCCTGGAATACCGTAATCGTTCCACTGCGATGGCCAACGATCAGGTCTGGGGTCGCATCTCCGACGAACTGACCGATCAGAACCGAGACCGGATCGGCCGCTCCGCTCGAAAACACCAGGGGTGTCGAGAACCCACCTGTACCATCTCCCCGCAGCACGATCACTTGATTCTGTTGGGGATTGACAGTGACGACGTCGGAGAATGTGTCGTTAAACAGGTGCCCAATCGCGGGCTGGATCTGTGCCCCGCTCGGGTCGACAAAGACGCCCGGGGCACCGAGGGTGAGGGTGTGGAGGTCGGCGAAGCGGCCAGTTCCGTCCCCATATCCGATGAGCAATCCGTTGGGAACCTGGACGACCATGTCGTTGAACGGATCCTGGTTGAGTGCTCCGAAGGCGAACCCGGCCGCGCTGGTGACGCCCAGTGAGGTCGTGGTGGCGTTCACCCAGGTATTTGCCCCAGAGTTCAGGGCGGTGGTGAGTGTGCCGCTCGCACTCAGAGCAGCGAAGTCCGGCAGTGAATCGCCGTTGAGGTTAGGGAGGGCGACAGCGATCGGAGTGAAATTGGTCGGAAGTGGAGCGGTTGGGGGAGCCTGAAGAGCCGGGACGAGCCGGACTTCCAGATGCTCTAGTTGAGGTTGGGAGATGTGGTTGCGAATCGGTTGAGTGACGGCCCCGCGCAAACGGTGGGTGAGCGCGCGGATCCAGGAGCGGGACATGGGCAATTCCCCAGCCGAGAGATGTATCAGAACAGTTATGAGAGATGTAGCAGTTAATCAGGTCGCGCATGCCTCCGCAATGGGAGATGAAAAAAAAATCTCGATTTTTCTGCAAGTCAGAGAAAAGTCACACCCTAGGGAGACCTGCGACTGGACAGCAACCAGGGTCATCGAAGTGATGGGCCGTGGGGCTGTTCGCCAAAGCATCAGGGTCGCCGATGCGACCCGTCAAACCTTCAACCTCGACTCGCGAACAGCCCGCAAGTACTATCTCGATTCCGAAACCCTCGACGGGCGGAAGTTGCTCGCCAAGATGGCAGACGTGTTGCGACCCAAGAAAGGTTGAATGAGTATTTTTGTGGGACTTTTTCTAGGACGCACCGACTCCTAAAACGAACCGACTCCCTATTTTTCTAGGGAGTCGGTTATCCAGAAGATCTCAGAAGCTCCCGCGGTGGTGATTCAACCCGGACGCACGCCCGGCGTACGTTGGGAACTGGAGCAGATTCGCCGACTGGCCTCGCCAGAGCACGTCCTCCTGTGCATGGTCAGCTTCTGGAGAGAGCCTCAGGCGTACGAGGAGCTTACCCAGCTGGTCCAGCAGGCAATGGGTATTGAGCTACCGCGGGTCGTACCGTTTCTACGGACCCCCGTGTTCATATACTTCCGGACATGGTTCAAACTGACGGACCAATCGTTGGATACGCTGCGGAACAAGAATCTGCCAGAGGGAGTGTTGTCGAGGCTAAAACCATTGAAAGACAAGGAGTTGCAACGAATAAACTTTGAGAGCGAACTCGCCAGACTTCTCAGCGCGGACGAGAAGGACAAATTCCTCAACCTCATCGTGAACCATGCCTACTTCCGAGGCGACTGGAACCCCAAACTACAACCCGTCAGCTACACGTGCCCGCTTCTTTGGCCGCTCACGGGAAATGCGGTCGATCTGGATTACTGTTTCTTGCACCCGGCGATAATCCGGTAGCCTTCGGGAAAGTAACGGTGCCACTGGTCAGCCTTCAATGGGCTTTGCCAGACGAAGCACGGTCCGTCGCTGGTCACCCGGACGAGTTCCGGAACCAGCCGAGTCATCAAGCCGTGGTATTTCGCCGGAGCGTCGTCGTAACTCCGGTAGCGGAATCCGATACAGAAGGGCGGGTCGGTCACAACGGCGTCGACGCGGCCGAGGGTCGGCAAGACATCGAAGCAGTCCGCTCGGTAGAGCGTAGCCGGTCCAATCTCGACGCGGCACGCTGACGCCTCTGTGTGACGTGCGGAATTGTGGCCGGAGCACCGGTTTAGCCGGGCGGCGTAGAACGGGTTGATGGATTGATAAGTCATGTTTTTCTTCTCCTTGTTCGAGGCCGTCCCGATGACGGCCTTTCCGGGGGCCACTACAAGCCGCCTTAAGACCGGGAGCGACAGCGCACCCGTCAAGCGAAAGGCCGAAGGCTTCCGGCTTTCCGGAAAGCGGTCTTGGCAGATTGCGGGTTCCGGACGGGCGGCTTATGACCCTGGACCAGAAAGGCCGTCGGGATGGGCAGCGGATGAAGAGGAAGAGGACAGACGATCAGGATCGAAGGATGCCGCCTGGTCCCGGAATGCCCCGGTCTCGAAGAACTCGTAGGCAAGTTCCCGGACGTATCGACTGTCATCCAGCCGCCCCTCGGCCGCAGCGAGGAAACCGGCGGCGAGCGAGCACCAGTGGAAGCGATTCGTCCAGACGGGATCGCTCATTTCAGGTAGCCGTGGCTTTTGAGCCAGGGCTCCAGAACGACTTCGAGGATGTCTTGCACGGTATGCGGACTCTGACCGGCCAGTTGCCGCTCCAGGGAGGCCCGCTTCAAGGCCGTTCCGATGTCCGACCGCAGACGGGTCGTAAGCGGGGATCGGCCGAGGCTCTGTTCGGGCTGCTGTTCCGATGGGGCATCTGGCGGAGTCTGCGGAGTCGGCTTCTGTTCTGCTGGCTGAGGCTTTGGCTTTGGGGCCTTCTTCGCTGGCGCGCTCTTCGGGTTCGTATCGCCGAAAACGAAGTTTGCCTCCTTCTCGGGGTTTGCCGTCGGAGTGGATTTCAGGCCATCGGCCAGGGATCGCCGCTTTGGCATGTCTACCTCTTCCTCCTGGCGACCCTGGCCCTGGTCTTCGCTCCTCTCCCCTTCTTTGCCTTGCGTTCGGGGAGGAGTTCGCGGAACAAGGAGCGGATCTCGTCGCCCGCTTCGCGGCCCCTTGCCCCGAGTCCCCAGACCAGAGCCCCCTGCCCCGGCGCGTCGGCGTAGATCTGGCGGAGGGAGACGACGGTTCTGGCGAGTGGCAGGTTGAGGTCAGCCGCCGCCTTCTTCATCTCTCCAGTCAGGCGATAGTTCTTGCCGACCATGCTGAGAGCGATGATAGCTTTGGGGTGGCCCTCGCGGATGTCCTGGGCCTGGCGTAACACCTCGGTCGCCTGGGCGAGAGCCCGCACCTCCAGCATCGATGCCTTGCACGGCACGATGGCGAAGTCGACTCGAAGGAGTAACGCTCGGCTGGTCTCGGCATCGCTGCCCGGTCCGTCGGCGATCACGAAGTCCGCTTCCTTCCCGAGACCTGGCAATTTGTTCAAGATGTCGTCGGAGCTGGTCAGACGAACCGCTTTCACCTTTGGGGCCGCCTCGACGATCCATCCCGACGATGAGCCTTGAGCGTCGCAATCGGCCAGAGTGACCGA
>PLDW01000279.1 GCA_003136315.1 Gemmataceae bacterium
ATCTTCACGGGGAGCGTGGGAACCAGGGGATCTGCTGTCGCGTCCAGCGAGAAGTGTCCATATTTCCGTGGTGAAGACTATGAGGTGGGCTGTCTGTACCTCGAAGAGGTTTCACAACACAGCCCAGAGTCACGTTTCGTGCACTCTGGGGAACCTCGATTGCGTCTTGTCTGTGTACCGCGAAGCGGTTCGACAAATCGACCTCGTCCCAAACGTTGCGTTCGTCGCATTCGAGAGGTATTGAGCCCACAAGCAGTCACCCTGTCTAACCGCTTCGCGGTACAGACACGGGTATGACAAACGTGTACCCAGGGTGCGCGAAACGCGACCCTGGGCTTTGGTATTCAACCTCTTCGAGGTAAAAACATCCGACTGATCCACATTCACTCGGATATCACAGGCTTTTTCTCACGATTTGGGCGCATTGGGGAGATCGCACCCTAACCTGTCCCAGCCCTTGGGCCTGACGCCCAATCTACTTCTTCGCCCCTGTCAGTTCGGCGAGTCGTTTCTCGGCATACTTGATCCGCTCAGCGTCAGTGTCGTGTTCGACGACGTCCCGGTACAGTGTGATCGCCTTCGACCGTTCGTTCAACTGCTTGTCGTGCAAGATGGCCGCTCGCAGGCGGGCGTCCGTCCGGCTCCCCTTGATCCACTGGAACGATCGCTCATAGTACCTGGCAGCACGGTCGTACTGCTTGTACGCGCGGCTCTCGTAGATCTCTCCAAGTTGGTAAGCCACGTCGCCGATTTTGTCCGAGCTCGGATACTTTTCCAGGACTTCCCGCAGGAGTAACTCAGCCCGCCGCATATTCAGGACGAAATCGGTCCCCAGACCTTTCCCTTTATACTCCATTGCCGATTTATACAAATCATTTGCCTCACGGATATTAACCTTTGCCTCCAGACCGGGTGGCGGAACATCCTGAACGTCCAGGTTATAGGACGGCTTAAAGAGCATATGGAATCCCATCAACTCATCTTCTGCCCACTTCATCCGAAGTTTGTCTCCGGTCCGATCGTAGTGTTCGCGAAGTTTCTTCAGACTGGCCTCGTACTCCTTGCGGGCGGTGATGGCGCGTTCGACCAACTCGACGTCCGACACGGCCGGTCCGGCCGAAGGGGGAAGTTCGACAGTCCCGCCCGCCTTCTTCTCGGGCTTGTCGGCCGCTCGGGTGAGTGGGGTCGGGGTGGCTGCCCAACCCATCAGCACCAGACCAACCCATAACATCAGAAGTGCGAGAGAGCGTGGCATTCGAGTTCTCCGAATCACGTAACTCTGTGAGGTGGTGGTCGTGGGTAGCCACAGCATAGCTCGACCTCGGTAAACACACGAACCCACGGGCCGCCCGTGGGTTCGTCCGGCCCGAACGGATGTTCAGATTACCCCTTGCTGCCGTCTGGACCCCGGAGCGGATCGTGCTGACCCGACCCACGGGATGAATCGCCAGTTGGCGGCGTGCCCACACTCGGTCCGGGGAATGGGGTGTGCGTTCCCGACGCCCTCTGGTCCGGTCGGCCGAAAATCATCCGGCCTGCCGGGGTCTGGAGCACACTGGTCACCACGATCGCGATCTCTTGCCCGATATGTGGCCGACCCTGCTCGACCACGACCATCGTCCCATCTTCCAGGTAGCCGATCCCTTGCCCGATTTGATCGCCAGGCTTGACTAATCGGACGGGGAGTGATTCCCCGGGTAGAGCAACCGTCTTCAGGGCGTTGGCGATTTCGTTTAAGTTAATGACATCAACGCCCTGGAGTTGGGCGATTTTGTTCAGGTTGAAATCGTTGGTTACCACCCGGGCACCGAGCGATTTGGCCAGAATCACCAACCGCTCATCCACCCGAATCCGCTCTCCCGTTTGCAGTTCCGGGACATTCCCGTCGTGCATCTGGAGATCGACTTTGGGGTTGGATTGCAGCCTCTTGAGCACATCCAACCCGCGACGACCCCGGTTTCGCTTGAGTTTGTCCGAGCTATCGGCGATCGCCTGAAGCTCCTGGAGGACAAACCGGGGGACCAAAAGGCGGGTATCGATCAATCGAGTATCGCACACGTCGGCGATCCGGCCGTCGATGATGACGCTGGTGTCCAGAACCAGCGGTCTCCCACCCTTCACCTGCTTGGAAAATTCGACATAAGGGATAATGAAGCGAAACTCATCCTTGGTCTGGAGAAGCGTTGAAATCGTCACATAGCAACAAACCACGGTGATCAGGATTCGGGTCGCTTGAGCGAGCTGGGATTGAGGCTTGTCCGGGAATGCGGAGATCAAGATCGGGTCCAGTGCCATCCCGAACAGCCACCCGATCAGCAGCCCCAAGAGAAGTCCGAAGTAGATCGCTGAGAGAGTGGTAATGTGTTTCTGCTTCTCGCGCACATCCGTCAACAGAACCACCGAGCCCACCGCCAAGACGACGAGGGGAGCAACAACCGCCAGCCCGTTCTGCTCAGCCTCGATGAACACACTCGCAGCGAATACAGCGACCCCCAAGACGAGGGCAGCGTACACGCCACGGAGGAGCCACAACAACATGATGAACCTCGGCGGAGGGATGATCAATCCAAGCCGGTCCCTTGCTTGGGGCCGACTGCGATACATGGGCCAGACCCGATTCGGTCACATGCCCGGCGCGGGCAGGCGAGCGGCATTACGGTCCATTTTACAGTTCGAGCGACGGGAGAAAAAGGCGTCGGTACTCGTGCTGGGCATATCGGTCGGTCATTCCGGCCAGGTAATCGCCGACAACGCATTCCAATCCGGGCAGGGGCAGGCGGTTGGCGGTGACCCACCCAGGTGGCGGTGGGCCAACCACTGCATCTGCCCCAGCCCATCGTCGCAAGTGCTTCTCTGGCAAGAGTTCCGGTGATTGGAGATACTCGGCGAACAGGGCCTGGAGGATCCGCTTCCCGTTGGCCGTCATTCGCAACACTCGATGGTGCTTGTAGACCCGACCACGGAGGAATTGCTCCAAAACCGCTTTCAATCGCCGGACTTCGGGGGAGAACCCGACCAATACGCTGGACGTTGACCTTACGTCCTCCACACTCCGGATGTTCGCCTCCTCGATCCGTCGGGATGTCTCTTCAAGTAGGTCGGTCACCTGCCAGGCCAACAGTTCGCGGACGACAGCGGTGCGGAACGGATGCCCTGACAGGCCCGGGGTATGCCTGCGGACGCGGTCGGCAGCCCGATTCCAGAATTCGACATTCGCCAGTTCGTCTAGATTAATTAGCCCGAGGCCGAGGGCGTCATCGGTATCGTGAGTGTCGTAGGCGATGCTATCGACAACATCGACGACTTGCGCCTCAAGGAGTGGACTGCCGGCATCACGGAATTCCCCACACTCGGGGGCATCGGTGCGGCCGCTGTGCGCGACGAATGCCCAACGGACCTCGAACGACAGATTCAGGCCGGGAAAATCGGGATAGCGCTCCTCAAGTTCATCCACCCGGCGGAGACCGAACAGATTGTGGTCGAACCCACCGTGAGCCTTGAGGCACTCATTGAGGGCGGCCTCACCGGCGTGCCCAAACGGCGGGTGGCCGATATCGTGGGCAAGGGCGATGGCTTCGGTGAGGTCCTCGTTCAGGCGGAGCCGACGAGCCACGGTCCGGGCGACCTGCGTGACCTCCAGAGTGTGTGTCAACCGGGTCCGGTGGTGATCGTTGACAGAGGCGACGAGAACTTGCGTCTTGCCGGTCATCCGGCGGAAGGCGGTACAGTGGACGATCCGCTCCCGGTCACGCTGGTAGAGAGATCGGAACGGATGTTCATCTTCCGGGTGCCGCTGGCCGCGGCTCATCCGGGATCGCATCGCGTAAGGAGCCAGCCACGCATTCTCGTGGGCGAGCCAGTCAGCGGCAGAGAGTGGGGGGTGGGACATCGCCAGGGTACGGGTGCGTGGTGCGGAGTGCCGGTGAAATCTCTTCCCTACCCCTTCCAGACGGCGATCTGCCCTGTCCGGAGCGACTGGTTGGCGAGGTGGGCCGAGGAGGCCGCAATCACCCCAGCCTCGACGGGGCAGGTGGTTGCCTTCCGGGTTCGGACCGACTCGACCCAGTTCGCCAGGTGAAGCAATTCGCCATCCGGCTTATCGTAGAAATCGAGTCCCTTCTGGCCGGTGCCGAGGATCAACTCACTCGGAAGCAGTTTTTTCCCCCGATCCGGAATCACCTCGTAACGCCCGCGGTCGATGTACAGGGTTCCCTCTGTTCCCATGAACTCGACCATCGCTCCGTTGCGGTTGTTGCTGAACGTCCCCTCGAAGTAGACCTGCACTTCCTTGTCCGGATACCGCAGGAGTGTCTGCACCGTATCAGGGGTTTCCCACACATCCTTCGCGGAATAAAAGTCACCGACGCTCGCGGCCGTTGCCGGGTGGCCGAGGTCGAGGAACCAGTGGACAACGTCGATCCAGTGGACCATCAGATCGGTGAAGATGCCGCCACCGAAGTCCCAGAACCACCGCCACTGGCGGAACTTGTACGGATCAAACGGTTGGTCCCGGGCGGTCCCGAGGAACCGCTTCCAGTCGACCGTCTTCGGGTCGATCCCCTCCTTGAACCGCTGGGCACGGGCCGCGTTGCGGTTCCAGGTGCAGTGGACCTTGTGAACGGTGCCGATCGTGCCTTTCTTGAGGACATCATAGGCCGCCTGGATGTGGGTCATGCTCCGCTGTTGGGTGCCGACCTGGACGATCCGTTTGTGGGTGTTCTGGGCCTCAATGGCGGCTTTTCCTTCGGTCAAGTCGTGGGTCAGCGGTTTCTCGACGTAGACATCCTTCCCAGCCTGGCAGGCGGCCACCGTGAGGGGAACGTGCCAGTGGTCGGGGGATCCGATGAGAACCGCGTCGACATCCTTGCGGGCGAGCAACTCCTCGAAGGTCTTGGTGGCGAACGCCTTCGAGTCGGCGAGTTTTTTCCCCTCTGCGAGGTGAGTGTCCCAGATGTCACAGACGGCAGTGATCGTGACGTTGGGGATCTGAACGAGCGACTTCATCAGGGCTCGGCACCGGCCGCCGGTTCCGATGCAACCGACGCGAAGGGTGTCGTTGGCGGCGAAGCCGCGGGCAGACTCGGTGAGTGCGCCGCCCAGGAGTGCGGCAGTGCCGCTGGCCAGGAACTCGCGACGGTCGACAGACGGGGACATGGGGAGGGCTCCGTGAGGAGGGAACGAAACCCCAGATTACGCCGGGAAGCCTTCCATCGCAATAGTCCAGGCACACCAGGACAAACGAACTGGTCGTCCTCGTGATGGTTCGTTGGTGGTCGGTGGGTTCGCTTTTTTCTTTTTTTCGCCAATTTCCCTGGCCGGATTTGGCGACCTCTTGCGTTTATTCAGAAAACGGCTTGGAGTTGGGCGATTGCCGATGAATGATAGAGCCTCATATATTCATTTTATGAGACATTTTTACAATTGATGAGGAGAATCTCTCGATGAGCACGACTATCAAAGTTCGCGCCAGCGCACCGACACCGGTCAACCCCGCTCAGCCGCCAGTTCTTGGGCCTCTGGCCGACCTCCCGGGCACCTGGGTCGGAGGCGGATTCACTCTGATCTCGCTCCCGGACTTTGACTCCACCCCACCCAGTACGGGACCAAAAGATTTCCGGCTCAAGCTCAATGCCACACGCGAGACGCTGGAATTCAAGGCGATCGGTGGCCCCGTTCCCAATCGCGGAGTCTTGACCGAACTGGGCAACAACACGGGACAGCCCGATATCAACCTTTTCGGAGTGACCTACCTCCAGCAAGTCAGTGACCTCGTGACGAACGGTGCGCTCCACATCGAACCGGGCATCTGGATTAGCGTGCCAGCAACAACGGTGTTGCCGGTTCAAGGCCCCACCGTGGTGCGCATGGCTACGATTCCCCACGGTGATTCGCTATTGGCTCAGAGCACTTTCGTAGGGACTGTGGCAGGGGGACCGGTCATCGCTGCCATCGACTCGACACCCACGGGGCCAGGAATCACACCGGGCTACCTGACGCCATTCGTCAATCCGCCGCTCCCTCCGGGCATACTCCTGCCTTGGGTGAAGAATCCGAATCTCGCCCTTTCAGCAGCAATCGCAGGCCAGACGATTACCGAAACGGTTGTGCTTGTCATCTCGACGACCCCCACCGGCGGTATCGTCAGTATCCCCTTTGTCACCCTGAACGCAAACCCGATTCAACTCGACGCGATCTTCTGGATCGAGAAAGTCCAGCAGCCAGACGGCAGCACCTTCATGCAGCTTCAATACACACAAACAGTAATACTGAACTTCCTGGGAATTAACTGGCCGCACATTTCGGTGGCGACCCTGGTGAAGCAATAAAGCTTGAACGGTGTCCGCAAAGTCGAGACCGACTCCGGCCTGATGAATTAGCACTCGATCACCGCCTCCGGGAACCGTTTGCGGAGGCGTTCGACATCGCGTTGGCCGAGGCCATTGTGTCTGACGTCCAGGTAATACAGATTCAGTAATCCGGAGGCAGTGAGCAACCGCACTCCTTCGGACCCGAGCTCGTTCCGGGCGAGTCCGAGCCAGCGTAAGTTCTCTGTCGCGGGCTTCCGGAGCAGTTCCAGCACCCCGTCCGGGCCAAGTCCGTGCCCGTCCAGGTCGAGCAACCGCAACCGATCCCAGGGGAGCACCCACCCCAGATCGAGGAGAGTCAGCGGGCCAGGATTGGGCCACCCACCCCAGCGAAGGCAGAGTTCTTCCACCCCGGAGAGGGCATCACTCCCCAGGATCCGCTTCAACTCCTCGGACCGGATGATGATCCCCGACAGGTCGAGCCGGGTGAAATGGCGGTGGCCGGCCTGGATCAATCCGGCTGTTACCGCAGGACCGAGATGCGGGTTGTCGGACAGGTCCAACGCGGTCAGGGCCGGCAGGTCAGGGCCGATCAAGAACTCCGTCAGCCACTCGGGCGGTATGGGGTTTCCGCTCAACGAGAGCGAGGTCAATCCACCGAGATAGGGTGAGTCGGTCATCGCCTCAAACTCGACAGTTGCTCCCATATCTGCAAATGGGAGTTCGAGAGTTGTCAACTGTCGAAGTTCGACGGCTTCGAACACCGGCTCCAGGGACACCCACACATCCCGGGCGGCCGGCCGAAGGATCCGAATCGCTTGGATCGGGTCGGTCTCGAAGACGGTCGGCAGCACCTGCGCCGATCGTGCCGCCTCGATCGTGACGTGACCGATGAACCCCCGCACGAATTCAAACGTCTCGGTGAATTCGCGGAGGTGGCCGCCCCATTCCTGCCGGTGGGCTTTGACCAGCCGTTGGGTTCGTTCATCAGCGATTCGCGCCACCGGGCTAAACGGCTCAGCCCGTGCGTATTCGATCTGGGTGCGGATGGCCGCCGCCCGATCTGCAGCCGACTCCCGCTCTGGAGATGGTAGCCCCGAGCCGTTCTCGTCCAGCCAGTCGGCGTAGACGAGTCGGGGGAGGTCATCGTCCGGGTTGGCCAGGATCGCGGCCCATAGGGCGTCGCGGTCGGTCATGGGAGTGATTTCAGGTCCAGTAGGTAGATGTCACTTCCGCCGTCGCGGGTAGACACCAACGCCAGTTTTTTTCCGTCGGGGCTCCATGTCGGGGAAGTGTCCTGGGCTGGGTGGTTTGTGAGGTTCGTGGGACCGGTCCCGTCGTCCTTCATCAGCCAGATGTCGTAGTTCCCGGTCCGGTTTGAGATGAACGCGATCCGCTTCCCGTCCGGACTCCATGCTGGCCACCCGTCGAGGAACTCCCCGTCTGTTATCTTCTTCGTCGCGGTCCCGTCGGCATTCATGAGAAAGAGTTTTTGTCGCCCAGATCGTCCGCTGGCGAACGCGATCCGCTTTCCGTCCGGGCTCCACGCCGGGTGGAGGTCGGAGGCGACCTCGGTGGTGAGCCTCTGCACCTCCTTCCCATCGGTGGTAATCGTGTACAGTTCGGGATTTCCGTCGCGAGTCGAGACCCAGAGTACTCGCCTGCCGTCCGGGCTCCACCGTGGTGACTCCTCGAACGCCCTATGGGGGATCAGCACCTTGTCATCGGTTCCGTCGGCCGCGCAGGTGTTGATCTGGAGCTTCCCATCGGTCCCCTCAAGCCTGTCGAACACGTACGCGATCCGCTTCCCATCGGCCGACCAGTGACCATCGAAATGAGGCTGGTCGTGATTGGGGATGAGCCGCTTGAGGTCGGTCCCATCAAGGTTCATCACCCACAAAGACATCTTCCCCTGATGGATTCGCGTGAACAGGAACCGCTTCCCATCTGGCGACCACTGGAGGTGTTGCTTGAAACTGCCGTCCGTGGTGACCCGGAGCAACGGTGTGGAGGGAGCAGCGAACCCACTCGGCCCGACTCCGAAGACGCACAGGAGGATCGCGCCTACCATCGGTGTTTGGTGTTTAGTGTTTAGTGTTTGGTGTTTGGTGTTTAGCCGATAGTTGAGCGCAGCTCGACCAGCGGGGAAGATTCCGTCTCCCCCTTCCTTTGCAGGGAAGGGGGTTGGGGGGTTAGGTTTTTCGCCCTCCGTCTCCCCTTCCAGGGAAGGGGGTTGGGGGGTTAGGTTTCGTCGCGATTCGTTGAGTCTGGCGAACGCTCTGCAGGCGAGTCACTCTAGCCGCCAACGGGCGACGTTGTGGAACAGCACAGTCTGGTTGAGCAGGTGCGGGGAAGCGGGTTCGTCGGTGTCGTCCACAAATACCTTCAAACCCCCATACACAAGCATCTGCCGGTCCAGTTGCCACAATGGGATGAACGGGACGGAATCGTTGAAGGCGTTGTGAATCCGGGCAGCCCGTGGGGCGATGTCCTTGGTGAAATCGCCATGCTCCAGCACCCCGGCCAGTTCCCCATCGAGTATCCGGTCGTCCTGGTCGGGGTTCGCTCCAGGGGACAGGAACCCGGTGATGTTTCGCCCGTCCCGCTCAGCGGCTGTATGATCGAGGAACGCCGCCAGCCCGTAGGGATACCAGTCGTCGGGATAATCGAATGGGAGATAGGCGAGGTCGTAGAGATGCTCGGACTCAACGAGTCGGAGCAAATCTCGGGGGGTCTGGGGGTCGAGCTTGATGGTCAGCTTTTTCCCATCTGCGGTATCCTGAAAGAGGCTCTCGATCTGCGTCTTGATCCGTTCGCAAACCGACTTCGTCTGGGGATCTGATGCGAATGAGAGCCGCAGTTCCAGGATTGCACCGGGGGTCGCCAGATACTTCCGGAGTCGGAATTGCCCTTCGCCTCGGTTCAGGAGCGGGATCGCTTGTCCGGCTGGCCCCTTCACTGTTGCCCATGAATCGGGTGGGAATGGCCCGGACATGGGCGCGAGAAATCGCCGCTGTTCTGGTCGGGCCGGGCCAAAGAGTTCGTGCAGGATGCCTTCCCGGTCGATGGCCTGCGATAGCCCCTTCCGGAGATCCTTATTCTGAAGCGGCTCGCGACGATGGTTCACCGCCAGGATGTGAACCCGGCGGTTGGTACTGGCCGTCGCGATGAGTCCTTTGCCGCTACCCGGCTCGGCTACCCCCCCCGGACTGAGGATCTGAGACATTTCGGTCGGGGTGACGTCCGGGAGGATGTGGAGCCTGCCCTTGCGGAACAAGTCGACGGGGTCGGCCACCTGGGAGAGATCGACGAACCGGATCTCCCTCATGTGCGGTTGCCCGACCCGGTCTTTCCACTTCCCAGCGAAAGCGGGATTGTCTGCAAATACCAGCTCACGCGGGCCAGGGGCACCTGGGTCGGGAAAGCTGTGAATCCGGTAGGGACCGGTGCCGAACGGCTTGGTCGCGAACTCCGGATCGTCGATTTTCTTGCCCTGACCTGTCAGCCAGTGGGCTGGGAGCAACTTGAACGTGAGAAGCGACCGGGGGTCCGGGTGCCCGTGGCGAAAGGCGATTCGCAAACCGCCCCCGCCGACCGGGGCCGGGAGATCGTCGAACCAGGGAAGTCCGGCCGCCGGCCAGATGTCCGCCCGGCTCCGGAGAAGTTTGACCGTTTCCACCACATCGTTGGCATCGAAGCCTTCCTGATTCGGCTGTCGGGGTGACTGGCGAATCAGAAACTCCCGGCCGCCGGGGATGATGGCTGGAAGAGTCTGGGCGGCTCCGGGCCGGTAACGGGTGCCGCCGGTTCCATCTGGCACTTCTTGCAGAAGGCCCTCAAATAGGAGTTCCACAGCCTGAAGTTCGCTGTCGAGTCGGGCGGTGGCCGGGGACATCCGCTCGGGGAAATTCCGCACCCCAACGTAGAGGACGGCGGACCCGGTTCCGAGTTCCCTCTTCAGTTCACGCAGTCCGGGGATGGTTGGGTCGAGGGATTCGGCCCGGTTCAGATCGTTGCGGGCATCAACCAGATGACCGACCTTCTTTTGAGCGATTGCGTTTTCATACAATCTTGCAGCTTCGGCGGCGAGTTCCTTGCGGATCTTTCGAGCCGACTCGCCGCCTGTGCCGGGGAAGCGAGTTTCGACCTCGTCGAGTGCTTCCCGAGCTCTCACCTGATCGATGTACGATTTGCTCCGCATCAGGATTTCGGCTTCGGCCACCCGGGCTTCAGCGACCTCCTGGACAATCTTCGGCTCTGCTGGATAGGCGGTGAGCAGCGTGTTGCCAAACACCCGAACCCTGGCCCAATCTTTTCCGACCACCGCCCTGCGGAATTGAAGCAACCGGATCTCCTGAACACGGGCGACGAGTGGCCGACGCACGTCATCCCAGACTTTCCCCTGCCGCTTGTCATTCTCCCGGGCGTAGTCATGGAACCGGAGGGCTGCAAGCGCGAGTTTCTCGGCCGCGACGAGTTGGTCATCCACAGTTGGTCCGTCGACTCCACCGGCAGGCTTGAGCAGGGCATCGGTCTCCGCAATCACCAGTTCCTCGAAGTAATCGATCTTCCTGACTTCCGACTTCGACACATTCTTGGTGGGTTGATCTTGATTATTTGAATCCAGTTCAATCACACCGAACTGCTTCGGGAAAGTGGCATCTTTCCAGAAGATCGGGATCGGCCGCATCCGGGATGCTTTCCCCGCGTTCGGCGTCAGCCGATCGAATGGCACGATGTACCGGGCGTACACGGCTTTCAGTGCCGGGTGAGCGGCGGCGTCCGCAGCGATGGCGAGTTCGTCGAGTTTCACATTGGGGGCCGACCCGCCAACGGGAAGCTTGGTCTTCGGTTCGGGGTCATCGACCACGACCTTTTTCTTGACCGATGCCTTCGGATCCTCATCTTCGACTGCCACTTTTTTGGTCGGCTTCGCCTTGGGGTCTTCGACCTCGGGCGGCTGAGCCGCCAGTGTCACCACTGCCGCGGCCAGCGCGAAGCAGGCAAAAAGTGATAACCGGGCCAGGGGGTGCAGACGGTGCGGGTAGGCAGTCATGGGGGAAAATCCTGGACAGCGCGAAACTCGTGGTTGAGGTTCGGGTTTATCATAACATGCCGGTGCGTCCAATTGGGGAGGGGAAAAATCCCCGATGTCCTCAGTGGATGAAAGCCTGATGAGTTTGGGCGACACGGTATTGCCGGAAGACTTGCCCCGCCATTGAATGTCTCTACTCGCCCCTGTGTCTATCAGATCAATCATGACCCCCGGCATGGTGCCGTGGTGGACCGTGATAAGTGCGTCCCCCCCGGAGTTCCCCGATGCGCAAGTTGTTGCTCGCCCTCGCCTGCATGCTGTTCATGACCGGTCTCGTACTCGCCGCTGAGTACACGCTCGTTTCCTACAAGGACAAGGTTGCCACTCTGAAGGACAAGGACGACAAAGAAGTCACTGGGAAGGTCACCGACGACACCAAGGTCTACTTCCTCAAGGGCGAGGACAAAACCGACGGGAAGGTGGACGCTCTTGAGAAGACATTCAGCAGCGAGAAGGCCGTCGGCAAAAAGTATGAGCTGACCATCAAGGACGGCGTGATCACGGAAGCCACCCTGAAGCGTGGCAAGAAGAAGAACTGATCACGGCCCGCAGTGTGGATCGATCAACCCTGACGCCCTGCCGAAGATTTGGCCGGGCGTCGCTGTTGACTCCGATCGGATCCCACTCCAGGACAACATCACCGGCCACATCTTGATCCAGCCGGCGATTCGGTTTGCAGATGACGCTGACCCCGAAGTCGTTCTCCTCGGGATCAGAATCAATCTTGGGGTCCGCCAGGATCTTCTCTGCGTCGAATTCGACGGATTCACCTACCACTTTCTTTCACGCTGGGCCAAATGCTCGTTGACTCTTGTCGGCGGTTGCAGGGATTTCAGCAGCACGATGCGAGCGGTAGCCCCCACCGCGATCCCTTCACGCCCGAGCATCGTCAATTGCCGCGTCACTGACGCCGATTCATCTGTGGGCCGTCGCCTGGGTTCTGACTAAGATCTTATCTGCGTCGAAGTCTGCTTCGCGAGCAGTTTCGGTGGGATTCTGCCGCGTTCGGTCATCTCCGCGCCAGCGCTTTCGATTTGGCCGTGAAACGTGCAGAATCGCGGAGGGTACTGATGACACCAGCCACAAACGCACTGCCGTTCAAGGCAATGGCGTCCTTCCGCACCTTCACCGTTGACGAGTACGATCGGCTAATCGATGCCGGATTCCTGACGAAGTCTGATCGGGTGGAACTCCTGGAAGGCTACGTGGTACACAAACTGCCCAGTAAACCCCCACACGATTTCAGCGTCTCCGCCGTCGGCGATCTCTTCACTCGGGTGATCCCGAGTGGCTGGGTGATCCGGTGTCAAGCCGGAGCGAGGTTGACGCAGAGCCGTCCCGAACCGGATATTGCAATCGCCCGAGGTCCACTGCGATCGTATGCGAGCCGCCATCCCGGGCCTGCCGACCTCGGGCTTGTGGTCGAAGTGTCGGAGTCGTCGCTTGACCGCGATCAGCAGGACAAGACGCGGATTTACGCCCGCGACACAATCCCAGTCTACTGGGTGGTGAATCTGGTGGACCGACGAGTGGAGGTCCACACCGACCCGACCGGACCCGGGGACAATCCGCGTTATCAGACTCTGCGGGTGTTCCCGTCTGGGGCGGCAGTTCCGGTCGAACTGGACGGTGTGACGGTCGGAACAGTCCCGGTTGACGACCTGATGCCGTAAGAGGGATTTGGGAATGACAGCAAACGATATGATCGTGGGCGGATACCGGATGGCGAAGGGGCTGTTGCATCGGTTTACCGACGACCTGACCCCAGGCGAGTTCCGGCACCAACCCGTTGCCGGAGCGAACTCGGCTGCGTGGGTGGTCGGGCATCTGGCGTTGACCCTGTGGCGGACGGCCGAGCGGCTCAAAGCGGCGGACCTCCCCACCCTCCCGGTTGGTCTGGCCGAGAAGTTCGCCCAGACCGGCAAGCCAGCCGCCGACCAGCCCGAACTGGGAGATCCCGCGGAATTATTGAAGTTGTTCGATACCTGTGTTGACCGCGTCATCGAAGCGGTGAAGAGTCTCTCCGCCGAGACCCTCGCTGGGCCGACTGCCAGCCGCATCGGGATCGCCTCAAATCAGGGCGAGGGCCTTCTATTTGGCAGCCTTCACATCAGCACGCATGTCGGTCAGCTTTCGACCATCCGTCGGAGCCTGGGCAAGCCGCCGGTGGTCTGACCAGGTGCTTCGCTCCCCGTGGGTTTGAGCTCACGGAGCGTTGATGGCCGCGAAGGCGGCCAAAGGGTTTTGCGTGGGTTTCTCGTGATTCGCGCGCACCGGAGGCATCTCACCTCTCGTCACGACCGATGAGACCCTTCGATCCGGTGATGCCACAGGGGAAGGGTCAGAGGTACTTTCGGGATTCGGCGCGAAACATCCCAGCGAGTTCTCCTGCCTTCTGGTCGTAGGCCGCGGTGTCTGCCCAGGTCTGGCGGGGGCTGAGGATCCGGTCTGGTACGTCTGGGCAGCGAACTGGCACGGCCAACCCAAAGATCGGGTCGGGGGGGAAGAACAGGACGTCTGCCAGTTGCCCCGCAAGGACCGCCCGTAATAAGGCCCGGGTGTAGGGCAGATCCATTCGACTTCCTCCCCTTCCGTATGGCCCACCCGTCCATCCGGTGTTCACCAGCCAGACCGTAGCAGCGTGACGTTCCAGTTTCTCTCGCAGCATGGTTGCATATCGTTGGGGTGGGAGCGGGAGGAACGGCTTGGCAAAACAGGCGCTGAACTCGGGGGTCGGCTCCTTCACACCCGTCTCGGTTCCGGCCACCTTAGCCGTGTATCCACATAAGAAGTAATCCATCGCCTGGGCAGGAGTCAGCCGGGCGAGGGGGGGTAGAACGCCGAATGCGTCACATGTCAAAAAGAATATGTTCTGCGGATGTCCGCCAACCCCGGTCAGTTCGCAGTTTGGGATGAACTCGACCGGATACGCTGCGCGGGTGTTCTCCGTGTACCTCTGACTGAAAAAGTCCGGTGCTCGGGTGGTCGGGTCGACTGGTACGTTCTCCAGCACGCATCCGAAACGGAGGGCGTCCCAGATTTGCGGCTCGCGCTCCCGTGAGAGTCGGATCGTCTTGGCGTAACACCCACCCTCGATGTTGAACACCCCATCGTCGCCCCAGCCGTGTTCGTCGTCCCCGATCAACCTCCGCTCGGGGTCGGCGGAGAGGGTCGTCTTGCCGGTTCCGGACAGGCCGAAGAACAGGGCCGTGTCGCCGCCGCGACCAAGGTTCGCCGAGCAGTGCATCGGGAATACGCCCCGCTGGGGGAGCAGGAAGTTGAGAACGCTGAAGATCGCTTTCTTGATTTCCCCGGCATAGTGCGTCCCACCGACGAGTACCAACTTTTGCTCAAAGCTGATCGCCACGACCGCCTCCGACCGGGTTCCGTCGCGACGCGGGTCGGCATGGAAATCGGCAGCGTGGAGGACCGTCCATTCCGGAGCGAATTCGGACAGATCGGCGAGCGCGGGGCGGAGGAATAAGCATCGGGCGAAGAGACTGTGCCAGGCTCTTTCGGTGACCACCTGAATCGGCAACCTGTGGCGGGGCTTTGCGCAAGCGTACCCATCGAAGACGTATAACTCGCGGTTCTGGAGGTAGTCCCGGAACAGGTTGGCAAGGCGGGTGAAAACGGCCGGTTCCATCGGTTGGTTCGCGGTCCAGTCGACGAGATCCGCGGTCTCGCCATCGCGGACGGTGTATTTGTCTTTGGGTGATCGACCCGTGTAAAGGCCCGTGAGGGCAGCGAACGCCCCGAGGTCGGTGAGCACCCCTTCTCCGCGGCGGACGGCGTGTTCAACGAGTGCGGCCGAGGGCAGGTTGGCATGCACCGACCCGACCCGGCCAGGGCGAGTGATCCCCAACTGGCGAGCGTCGAACGTAGCGATCTCTGTGGGACTCAAAGGGGGTCCGTCCATTCCGTTCCCTTCGCGATTGCCTCCCAGGAACCACCCCGGGTTATTTGAGGTTAGTATATCCAAGCGATTCCGATTACTCAGCCCAGCCCCGAGGTGCCGTCCCGCCGCAGATTCGACTGGCAACATCCCCCCATTCACTTTTCGTTCTTCAGCGAAACCACACCATCGCCTGCTCGTCCTGTGACCCGATACCAACACGGTCGCGCAACGGGAGAACAGCGCCAGTGATATCTGGAGAGGGACAATCGTTCGAGCCGCCCAGGTTGCGGGGTGTTCGTGGAGGGAGATGGGAACCAGGACCAGATGATCGCCAACGGTCCCGGGATTGGGGTCGGATGCACCGAACGGGGCGGGATGGTACTACCCTGCGGATCGCTGTCACATCGCTACCGCTCGACACCACGGTAGACGTTGTCCCCGATGTGAATCTCCCACCACGGTCCCGGGGAGTCGGCGATGAGGTTCACCTCCTCGACACAACCGTCCGGGCTCACGACCTGTTCGACGTGGATCCGCCGGAGCTGGCGAAAGGCCTGCGGTCCGTCGCTGGGCCCGATGATGTGAATGACCGCAGGCGGTGGAGTCCGCCCGGAGGAGCGCTCCATCAGGCCGAGGGCCAGCGCGGCACCCACCAGGACAAACAGAAGTGGAGCGTAGATTCGCATGATGAACCCCCTACCGAGGAAGTTTACCGCGATGGGGTTCCCAGATCAAGACGTCTTGTCTTGATCTGCACTGTTTTGGGCTGTTGGGGTTGCCACAGCGCCGTTGATGAGTTCTAATTCCCTCCGTGGCTGTCATGGATGGCGGAGAGCAGGCTGCGCAGGATGAGTGTGTCTGCAATGGGGTTCCCAAAACACAGACAGGCATTGATCGGGTTTGAACAACTCGAAGGCCGCGCACTCCCTTCGACCTTTGTGGCGGTGGAGCGGTCCCGCGATCCACTCACTGAGTTGATGCCGGCTTTGGTGTTGGCCATCCGGTCTCCCGACCTGACTTCACCCGCGCCTTCCCCACAGGCTGCGATGATCGCCGCGGGGCCGACTACCTCCTCAACGGCAGACCCCAGACTCAACGATGTGGTGAAAGACACCCCAGAAGGCACGGCGTCAGAAACACCTCCCGTCACCACGATTACTGATCACACTGCCTCCGTGCTCAACTCGCCACCGGACTTACCTGGACCTCTCAGGGTGCAGGCGATCCTCTCCCAAGCTGCCTCGGAGGGTCGCGACGTGAACCCCGTCTGGGTTGAGATGGTCGACCGGTGGGAGGAAATGCGGGAGGATTTGCACGACAACCTCTGGGCGGTTCCCGTTTCTGCGGACGCTTCCCTGGTCACCGCGTCTGTGTCATCGAGATCCCCCTTCGGGACCGCGCGGGGCTCCCTGGCTGCGGAGGCCGAGAACGTCTTCCCCATTGTGGCAGACCCGTCGGTTCAATGGCAACCCGGGGTCTTTTGGGTAGTTCCTGCGGAGAATTCCACCGCCCCGGATTCCGTCACATCTCTGGTCGAGCCGCCCTCACCCGAGTGCCCGATCACAGTGATCCCCAGCGCCGAACCCGAACCCACAATGCCCACCGGGACCATGCCAACCTGGCGAGATACGCTCGCAGGGAGTCTGCTGGCTGGAGTCATCCCTGTCGATCTCGCGACCCTCGAAGGCGAGGCCCGGGAGTTCCTGGGCCATGTGGCGAATCTGGGGGTGGACTGGCCTGAAGGGATCGACAGTCCCGAATCCAGTTGGCTCACAGCCGGTGTGCTGCTTGTGGGCGGGGTGGCCTACACCATGCTGGTCCACCGCCAGCGGAATCGCATTGCCCGTGTTGGAGCAAAAACCGGCCTCGGACTGATCCGACTGGAACCCACAGCATGACATCCGACCACACCGAAGGATTGCTGGGACGGCTGTCGCGCGGGGAGACCGCGGCGGCGGCGGAGTTGTACACGGCCTACGCCGTGTATCTCCGAGCCGTCGTCCGCCGTCAGTTGTCCGCCCAGTTGCGGACTCAGTTCGACTCGGCCGATGTCGTGCAGTCGGTGTGGGTGCAGATCGTTCGACGGATCGCGTCCGCGGGCTGCCAGGTGGAGACCGAGGGTCAACTCCGAGCATTGCTCGGGGTGATCGCTCGTCGGCGACTGTTGACGCGAGCTCGTTCCCCCAGCGCGTTGGCCGCGGGAAAAGCACTGAGGGGGGACGGTTTGGATGCGCTACCCGCGACGGGACAGCCACGGCCCAGCGAGGTTGCCCAGGCGAACGAACTGTGGCAGACGATGCTCAGGCTCTGCCCACCCGAGCACCGGGATGTGCTCCGCCTCCGGCGAGAGGGGCTCGCGCTGACGGAGATCGCGGTCCAGACCGGGTTACACGAGGGGAGCGTCCGGCGCATCCTCCGCCAACTGTCGCGAGAGTTGGCCCTGCGTGCGAAGCCGCTTCCCGCCGAGACGGGGGCTGCAACGTGAATCCCCTCCTCGCAGACGCGAGTGGACTGTCCTTGATCGTCGGTCGGTTGGCCGACGAGATGGACCACTGCTGGCGTAGGGGCGAACGACCTGCTGCGGAGGAGTTTCTCGACCGACGGCCGGATCTGTGGCACAGGCCCGAGGCAGCGCTGGAGTTAATCGCCGAGGAACTCGCCCTCCGCGAGGAATACGGTCAGCCGGCTTCGGCTTCGGAGCTGGTTGGCCGCTTTCCGCAGTGGTCGGCCCAGGTGCAGGCGCTGTGCGAGTGCCAGCAGGTGTTCGGGTCGCGCCCGGGTGCCGTCACGTTTCCGACTCTTGGCGAGACTCTCGGTGAGTTTCATCTGGTCGCCGAACTGGGCCGGGGGGCTCACGGGCGAGTCTTCCTGGCATCCCAGTCGTCACTGGGAGACCGGCCAGTCGTCTTGAAACTCGCCCCGGACGCAGGGGCTGAGCACCTCTCGTTGGCCCGACTTCAGCACACCCACATTGTCCCGCTGTACTCCGCCCACGAGTTCCCCGAACGCGGCTTACGGGGGTTGTGTCTGCCGTACTTTGGCGGCGCAACACTCGCTGCGCTGCTGGCCGGGGACAGTCCCGTGGGTGGTCTCCCGCCTGGGTCAGCGCGCCTGGACGCTGTTTGCCAGATCGGGGTCTGCCTTGCAGATGCGTTGCAGTACGCACACGACCGCGGGCTGGCGCACCTGGACCTCAAGCCGTCGAATGTCCTGATTGCTGGCGACGGCACCCCGATGCTTCTCGACTTTCACCTCGCCCGCCCGCCACTGAAGGCGGGGAATTCGGCACCCGCGTGGCTTGGCGGCACCCCGGGATACATGGCCCCGGAGTTGGCCAGTGCAGTACAGGCTGTGCGGGACGGTGAACCCATTCCGCTGGATATCGATGCCCGGGCCGACATTTTCTCGCTGGGCGTGCTGTTGAGCGAATCCCTGGCCGGCACTCGCATCTCAGTCGGACTGGCGGATGTCCTCGCTCGGTGTACGGCCCCGAGTGCGGCCGACCGTTATCCAACTGCGGCCGATCTCGCGGCCGACCTTCGGCGACACCTCGCCGACCAGCCGCTCAAAGGGGTGGCGAACCGAAGCCTGGTCGAGGGATTGCGGAAGTGGCTGCGTCGACGACCGTATACCCTTCCATTTGGACTCGTCTTGGCGTCACTCGCGGTCGCGGCTGGGGTTCTCTCGATTCAGGCGGCTGGGCATGTCAACCGGGCGTCGGAAGCATTGCACGAGGGCGAGAACCACATCGACCACGGCCGGTACGTTGAGGCGGTCGAGATCCTCCGAGGCGGCGAAACGGTGATTTCGGGGGTGCCGTTCGAGAAATCACTCACCGGGCGGCTCCGCGAAGCAAGAAGGCTCGCCGAGCGCGGACAGGCAGCGAACGAACTCCATGCTTTCTGCGACCGGGTCCGACCGCTCTACGCTGCTGGGGCGGTGACTGCGGAACAGATGCGGATTGCCGCCAGCCGCTGCCAGGAGATCTGGGCCGAGCGGGCGGCAGTCGTCCAGCGGCTGGGCAACCAGCCGAAGCCCGAGCTGGAACGACAGTGGCAGGCCGATCTGCTGGACATCGGGATCGTCTACGCCCATCTCCAACCGCGAATGGCATCGCCCGATCAAATCGAGGATGCCCACCAGCGGGCGCTGACGATCCTCGTCGAGGCGGAACACCTTCTTGGTCCCAGCGGCGTGCTTTACCAGGAGCGGGCGGCCCATGCCCGTATCCTGGGGCTTTTCCCCCATGCGGAGCAATCGGCCCGCCTCGCGGGATCGCTCGAACCACGAACCCCGTGGGAACACCTGCTTGCCGGTCGAGCGTACCTCGGCTCCAAGGATGCGCAACGGGCGCTGGTCGAGCTGGACCTGTGTCTGGAGCAAGATCCGGGGTCGCTCTGGGCGAATTATTACCGTGGCGTTTGCCTGCTGCAACTCGGTGAGCCAGCCGACGCGGCGGCATCCTTCTCGGTGTGTGTCGCGCTCGCGCCGGGCAGTGCGTGGTGCCTGTACAACCGCGGGCTCGCGTACACCCAGGCGGGACGCCCCGACCGTGCCCGCGCCGACTTCGATCGGGCGCTGGCTCTCGACCCTTCTTTGCCACCCCCTGCGCGGTAATGCGGGAGGGGGCCGACTGCTTCAAAGGCAGTTGGTGAGAGAAAATCTACCAGTGGGATCGGGTGCCACGGGCGGCTTGCCCGCCCGTGAAGGNNGTGGCACCCTCCATCTCGTGGTAAGTCAGTTCCTGGCATCTGTCAAAGCTTTCGTCAGTCTCATTTCTGATAAACGTGTCGGCCCTGCGCCCGCTTTCTCCGGTCCGGCGCAATGGTTTGGTGGGGCGAGTCCACCGAACGGACGCACCGACTTGGACAGCCGGAGGGGAAGCCGCAGAAGCGACGGCTTCCCCTCCGGTCCCCCCCCTATGCCTCGCCCATTTCCGCGGCCCAGGCTCCCCAGACCCGCGATCCGATGCCGAACTTGAATAAATGAAGGATGCCGGGTATCTGCTTGGCAACTGCGGGTCGAACCGCCCCTGCGGGAAAAGGAGTTCCCCCATGCGTCCTTGTCGTCCAGCCCGTGCAGTCCGCCTTCTCCTCCTCGCGGCTGGAGTCGGATTGGTATCGCTCGGGTGCGAGGTGCTGTCGCAACGGATGACTCACTGGCGAATGCTCGACCAGACCGCGATGGAGAATCCGATCGCTGCGGTCGGTGGCGATGCTGTGGTGTTCTACCCGGGCGAGACCCGGCCGCTCCTGCGCGAGCAGTTGGTGAAACTGCCCCCGGCCGAACTGGTTGCCTATTACGCTCCGGTCCTGATCCAGCAACGGGTGAAGCCCACCACCCTGAACCACCCCTACCCACCGGAGTTCGACCTGATCGGAACCGCCCAGCTCCGCCGCGACAAGAGCGGGACTCTCAAGTCGTCGGTCGGCGGCGATCCTGTGGTCTATGCGATCTACCAGAAGGTTCCGATCAACGGTCATAACCACGTCCAGCTCACGTACACCGCCTGGTATCCCGCCCACCCGCGCATGAAGACGATCGACCTGGAGGATGCCGATATCGACAGTTGCGTGCTGCGGGTCACCCTGGATGGGCAGAACGCTCCGATCTTTTACGAGACAATCGCGGCGTGCGGCTTCTTCCACAAGGTGTTCGTGGAGCGGTGGGTCGAGGAAGCGGCCTCAACGCAATTCGGTACGCGGGAAAAGGACAAGACCTACGCGGTCGAGCGGACGGTGAAAGGGGAGATCGACTGGGAGGTGGCCGGTCTGATGGATGAACCGAAGGACCGACCCAATCGGCCGGTCGTGTTCCTGAAGGCGGGAGATCACAAAGTGATGGGGTTGGCGAGCATGGCCCGGGTGCGGGTTCCGCTCAAGACGGACATTCGCAAGTACGCGCTGAACGACTACGCCGACCTGTACAGCGTTGCGGTGGACGGTACGAAGGAACGAGCCCCCTTCTTCGACCTGGGCAAGGGTGGGAAGGTCCGCGGCGCGGAGCGGAAGGAGCGGTATATCTTCTCACTCGTGGGTGTCGACGCTGCGGGCCAGCCGCGGGCCAACGACCAGATCAAACTCCACTTCGACCAGGGTAACTGGAGCGACCCCACCACCTACACGCGGTTTCTGCGGCTGCCGCCGGGGGTGCTGTGAGCGAAGGGCGTTGCCAGGCAGGAGCGGCCTGAGCGACATCCCCCTCGTTCCCACGCTCCGCGTGGGAATGCCGTCTTATACAAGAACCCGCAGAGGCTGTCGCATTCCCGGAGCGATCATCGGTCTAACGGGAGGGCGAGGCTCCTGCCGAGCGTGAAGGCGGTGAGCAGGAGAAAGGATACCCGATTAGGGCGAGCGGCGCGGCGTTAGCCCAATGCCCATAACTTAAGGGTCGTTTTCCTTGGGGTGGCAGCGTTTATGAAGCGGTTT
>PLDW01000523.1 GCA_003136315.1 Gemmataceae bacterium
ATTCAGGTCGTCGAAACCAAGCACATTGGGCCTGCCGGTCTTCGCAATTCGCCGACAGAGTCAGGGAGCGTCAACCCAATGGAGGGGCGTCCTCCTATGCGCTGGCGGTCGCATGACGACGGGGAGCCGTGTGGTTCTTTCTTCCCTGCGTCGGCCGTTCTTCGGCCGGGAATTCGTGCTGATCGAGCGACAGGAGGGCAAGGCGGAGCAGATCCGTATCTGAGATCCGGTCNNGCCGCGACCCTGAGCTTGAGCCGGGCGGCGAGTTGCCATGTCTCATCGTCCGGCCGAGCGCTGAAATGCCTCTTCCCCAATGACATCGAACTTCTCCAGTTGCACCTGGGTGGAATGCTCTACCCATTCAGACGAGAAAAGCATCGAAAAGTTTTCAAAGCGGTTGCTCTTCTCTAGCCGTACGCATCGAAGGGCACACTGGATTGAGTGGGGTTGTTTTTTCACCAGCAAGAAAGCCCGGCCAACTGGCCGGGATCAGGAAGGGTTATCTTCGTACGGATGTTGAAATTTCAGAGTGGGGATTGAAGAGTGGCCGGCTCTTTTCGCACTCTCTTGTGGAGGGATAATGGGTCGGGAAGACCGGTNNCCCCCCCCCACCCCGATTCGCAGACGCGTGGGAATCTTTCTTCTGTCGGTCGACTCACGTCTTCGCCGAGATCACGTCCTTGCCGACCCACGGACGGAGCACCTCCGGGATGATTACGGACCCGTCGGCCTGCTGGTAATTCTCCAGGATCGCCACCAGTGCCCGCGTGCAGGCGATGGCGGTTCCGTTGAGCGTGTGGACGAACCGGGTTCCCTTGAAGGCCTTGCTTTTATACCGGATGCCGAGCCTTCGAGACTGATAATCGGTGCAGTTCGATGTACTGGTCACCTCGCCGTACTCGCCAGCAGCCCCCCGTCCAGGCATCCAGGCTTCCAGATCGTATTTGCGGTACGCAGGGCCACCCAGATCCCCCGCGCAGGTGTCGATCACGTGGAACGCCAGCCCCAGCCCCTGGAAGATCTGCTCCTCAAGACCTCGGATCTCCTCGTGGATCGCGTCGCTGTGGTCCGGAGTGCAAAAGGCAAACATCTCGATTTTGGTAAACTGGTGGACTCGGTACAGCCCGCGGGTGTCGCGACCAGCTGCGCCGGCCTCGGTGCGGAAGCAGTGCGAGAGCCCGACGTAGCGCTTCGGAAGATGGCTTTCGTCAAAGATCTGGTCTTTGTGCATCCCCCCGAGGGTGATCTCAGCGGTCGCGATCAGGCACAAGTCGGTATCGGCGACTGTGTAGATCTGCCGGGTGTTCGGGTTCGGGTCGCGGGGCATGAAGCCGATCCCCTCCAGAACCTCCACGCGGGCGAGGTCGGGGGTGATGATCGGCGTGTATCCCGCCTTCACCGCGGTATGGATCGCGTATTGGACGAGTGCAATCTCCAGCAGTGCGGCCTCGTTCTTGAGAAAATAAAATTTCTGCCCGGCAACCTTGGTGCCGGCCTCGAAATCGGCCAGGTCGAGGGCCTCGCACAGCGCAACGTGGTCCTTCGGCTTGAAATCAAACCTCCGGGGTTCGCCGAACTTCGCTACCACTGTGTTGGCCGTGGCGTCAGTCCCGACCGGAGCGGCCGGGTGGGTCATGTTCGGGATCATGATCAGATTCGAGAGCAGATCTCCCTCCACGATCTTCAACTGGGCATCGATCCCCGCGATCTCTTCTTTCAGCTCGGTACTCTGTTTGCGAAGAGCCTCTTTCGCGTCAGGAGTTTTGGCGTCCTTGAATCCCTTGGAGAGTTGGTTTTGCTTCGCAGCGGTCTCGCTCCGGAGCTGGACGAGCCGTCGCCGCTCGTCGTCGAACGCGATGACTCGCTCGACCGGGAACGTGGGAGCGTTCCGGTTCGCGCAGTTGGCCCGAACAGCCTCGGCATTCTCGCGGATAAAAGCAGCATCGAGCATGGGAGAACCCGGTGTGATCAGCAGGCGCAACCGCGGGCGGCCGTCCGTATCGCCTGGCCGGTCGCGCGCTGCACGGATGGAGTCGGTTTAGCAGATGGGTTGTTGGCCGAACAGGCGGCGGAGCAGGCCGAACGCGGAGCGGGGAACGCGGAACTCGGAACTCGGAACTCGGAACGAAATCCGAAGAACGCTGAGGGGGAATGCAGATCGGTGTTTGAGTTCCGAGTTCCGCATTCCCCGCTCCGCGCTTCCCTATGGCCTGTTCTCAAGGGGGACATACGCGATGTCGGTCTTCCCGATCGAGATTTGCTCGGGTCGGAAGATCCGGTTGCCGACGAGTTGTTCGGTCCAGTGAGCGAGCCATCCTGCGACCCGAGCGATGGCGAAAATCGGGGTGAAGACATCGGTCGGGATTCCAAGGCTCTGGTAGACGACCCCTGAGTAGAAATCGACGTTGGGGTAGATCCCTTTCGGCCCGTAGATCCCCGCGGCGTAATTCTCCAGTTCGATGGCGGTTTCGTAGGCTCTCGGGCGGCACGATTCGGAGAACGCATGCTCGGCGATTTCCTGGAGCACTGTCGCGCGGGCATCCTTAACCTTGTAGACTCGATGGCCGAGGCCCATCACCTTGTACTTAGGGTCGGCAGCGCGCTTGCCGTCGAGCCAACTCTTTACTTTCTCCGGCCCGCCGATCTCCTCGAATTGGGTCAGGGCCTCCTCGTTTGCCCCACCGTGGAGCGGGCCGGAGAGTGAACCGATGGCGGAAGCGATCGTCTGATAGGGGCTGGCGAGGGTCGACCCAGTGACACGAGCAGTGAAGGTGCTCGCGTTCATCGTGTGTTCGGCGTGTAGGATCAGGCACGCATCTAACACCTTCCGCGTTGCCGGGGTTGGTTCTTTCCCGGTTAGCATGTAGTAGAAGTTGGCAGCGTGGTCGAGGTCAGACCTTGGGTCGAGGATCTCGTCCCCACGGCGGGTGCGGGCGAACGCGGTCACAAGGGTGGGGAGCGCGGCAATGAGTCTCATGCTGGCGTCCCAGTTTTTCACCGGGTCTGCGACGGTCTTGCAGGGGTAGAACATCCCGAGCGCTGCAACGGATGCATGAAGGGCATCCATCGGGTGGCCGTCGGCCGGCATGCACTTGATGAGATCCTTGAGACGGTAGTGGATCGCACGCCGCTGACGTAGATCGTGATCGAATTCGGCGAGTTGCTTTTGGCTCGGCAGGTCACCCTTGATGAGAAGCCAGGCCACCTCCTCGAAGCAACTCTCCTTCGCCAGCACTTCGACAGGTATCCCCCGATACTCCAAACGGGCTTTTTTGCCATCCAGGAAGCTCACCGCGGATTTCGCGGCCGGGATGTCCTCCAGGCCCGGACGGAACTCGGGTTCGGTGCTCATATAGTTCTCGGGGTGCTGATAGGAAGGGCCAGCGGGGTCGCTTTTGGGATATATTAGGAGAGGACGCGCGGGGCTGGAAGGCGGACGACCGGGTTTCGTCCAGGCGGACTGTGAGATCCGCCCGGGCGATCTGACCCTCAGTTCACTTCCCCGTCGGGGTGATCGTGAGCTTTCGGATGGCCACTGCCCCGTGGTCTCCCTGGAGCAGCACCGGTCCGGTGGCAACCTCCTTCCCGGTCAGGCCCCCCGGGGTCGGCCCCTTCATCTCGACGTTTTCGTGGATCACCGTATCGTTCAGCGTCACCTTGACGAATTTCGCATTCCCGACCTTCTTCCCCCCCTCGAATGTCGGTGCGCGGAACTCGATCACGAAGGTCTGCCACTCACCCGGCTTCTTGCTCGCGTTCACTTTCGGAGCGGCGGTATTGTAGATCCCCCCCAGATCACCTGGGCCGACCTTCTCCTTCCCGTAACTGTCCAGAATCTGCACCTCGTACTCACCCATCACATACACACCTGAATTCGACCCCTGCGGAATCATGAACTCGACTGCAATCGTGCAGTCGCCGAATTTCTGCTCGGTGTAGGCGTCGACCCCGCCTCCCATATTGACGAGCCAGTACGGAGTCCCCTCTGCATGTTTGGTCGGCTGCAATTCGGTCGGCTTGGACGGGTGGATTCGAACCTCCGTCACCTCCCATTTGCTTTTTTTGGCATCACCCTTGAACATCCATCCGGTCAGATCCTTCCCATTAAACGGTTCGATGGGCTTCGGGTCGGCCGCGGGAGTCGAGAGGATGGTCAGCAAGGCGATGGTCGATGTGATGAGTAGGCCGAACATTGAGGGTCTCCGGAAGTGAGGGCAGGAGTGCTGAGCAGGGGGTGTGTGGGAGATGCTATCCCGTGCGGCGCAGAAAGGCGAGCATCAGGCAACTGCGTTTGTCTTGCCTGCGCTCTTTCGCCCTGACTGGTTCCTCCCAGTCGGGCCTCATCCGGCGTGCAACCGGCAGGCTAACCAGATGAGCCCGAGGCTCGCGTCCTGTCGGACGGCAGAGGACATTTCGCGAATCCGCGGGTCCGGGTGATACTCGCATGCCGCGCTGAATTCGGTCGGGTGGATGGCCTCAGCGAGGAGAAAGTTGAACAGATCGGTCCGCAAATTCGTGTACTCTCGCCTCCAACCGCTTGGGAGGTGCCTGGCGAGGCCGCGGATCAGATCGGCCGGGAACTCGGGGTGATCGAATGGGCCATGTGTTCGGCGGTACTCCTCGAGTGCGCGGATGAGGAGGTAGAGGAATCCGGGTCCGCGCTCACGAGCAGCCCGGTCAAGTCGCAGAAGATGATGTTCTGGGTCAGAGGCGACGGCTGCAACGGCAGAACCCACGATTCCCCGCGACAGGGTTCCGGCCCACACCGCCGGCAAAAGGCCAAATAAGCCAGGTGGACCAAGTCGATCCAGGAACCCGCGCCACCCGGCAGTGATGTGCTCCGTCTCCTCGACGCGGTCGAAAGCGTAACTGTGACTGAGTCCCAGATGGCTGAGACGTCCGAGTTCGCTCCTGGCGCGGGTGTAGACCGGGTTTGGGCGGTCCCACGCAGTCCAATCGATTGCTGTGACAAGGAATCTGAGCCACCCGGCCTCGTCCTGTTCCGGCAAGCGCCGGGCGAGTGTCTGGAGATCGGCCTCGGCCGGATGCCACGACTGGGAGAGCCCGGCAGCGGTGAGTCGCCACCGCGCGACGGTTAGCAAGTCGCGCGGATGGGAGTCTGAGGCGAGAATGTCGAGGTACTGGCCGTAAAGGGCCGTCTCCGGGTTGGTGTCGAGTTCGCGGCGGTAGAGTTCGGCTGCCGACCCGCTCAAACGCGATCGCCGTAGCGCGTCGGCGAGCCAGTGGTGCCGGGTGCGAGTGGGATCCAGAGCGGGATTCAGCCCGAGCAACCAGTACAAACGAAGCGGGAGGTCCAGTCGATCTGACCGAATCGCCGCCAGGTCGATGAGGCCGGCGTAGGCCTCAGCGTCCCGACCATCGATCGCGGCGGCCCAGAGGCTGGCGACCTCATCGAGAATCGGGGTTGGTGGTGGGAGGTTGGCAGTGGGCCGATCCTCGTCCGGGAAGCTTTCATTTGCATCCACGTTGGGGTGAGGACTTACCGGTCCCTGATCGTCCGAGGTCGATTCCGTCGTGCTGGGCGTGGTGGTGGGCACACGATCAGGCGTGATCTCGTCCGGAATATCCGGAGCCGACGCGAACCATCGGTATTGGTCCAGGCACGTCTCGTAGGCCTGACGGATACGCCGAAAGTGTTCAGGGGAGTGCTCCGGCTTGAATCGCCGGATCAGGCGAGTGTAAGCACGCTTGATGTCCATCTCGCCCGCCCCACGTGTGACCCCCAGCAGGGCGAAAGGGTCGGTCGGCCAATCTCGCAGGTTGTCGGGGAGGTCCGGAGCACTCATCGCATCACCGGCGGGTTGTGGGCGTGGTTCCAGGGCGGCCCCGTCCGCCGGTTGAAAATAGATCTATCGTTCCATAGTACAATTGATAAAGCACATAGCCCGGTGGTTGATCACCTTTTCGATCTTGCTCGTATCTTTTAAATGCTTCGATTTGAGTACGACTGAAATTGGGCTTGTCGAGGATTGGTTGATGATTCGTTGGCCCCGGAGAATATGCAGTAGTGGGTCGCGCTGAACCGGAGGAGGATGAAATTCCCTGGATGACGACAACCACTAACCAGAGCACAACATGTACGGCGCTCCAGTCTGCCCAGTGATTCGCTTGTGTATTTGATCGTCTGACGTGACTTTGCGAGGAGCGAACCTTGCAAGCTTCACGGGGAGCCTCCCTCGGAGAGTCCAACTCGTTCGTTGGACTCTGTTGCGGAGGGACAGGAGCGAGTGTGGTTTCCTGCGCGAACCAGTCGAACAGGCGGCGGTCCAGAGCAGCGATGCAGTCCTCGGGTGGAGCGAACTCCTCCGCAGCCAGGCGGCTCAGGAGTAGGGTTCGTGATGCTGGCGCAGATGAGTCAGCCGTCAGCCCAAGGGTCCGTGCGGCCCGAGCGCGGACAGATCCCCCGGAGTCGGGCGAATCGGTCATCGAGATCCCCGGGGTTCGGGAGGTGCGACGGTCTCCTGTTTCTTCGTCCCAGCAGGTGGAGAACCTTCGGCCAACCAATCGAAGTAACCCTTCGGCGGTGATCCATTTGGTTGATCGGCGTAAAGCTCGAATCGCAACACTTCTAGCCGCGTCCACACTGTCGACTGGCTCTCTGGCAGCTCGATCTGGGGAGGGAGGCCGCCTTGGTGGGTGTTGCGCTCAACGGGCGAGGTGTACCGCGGAGGGGTCTGATACTGCAGTGGGGGGTCGGTGCGACTGCCAGAAAAGAGTGCCTTGACCACCCCGACGAGCAGGACGATCATCGCGACAGCGGCCCGCCCCAGGTTAACCGCACTCACAGGCTCAGACAGCCCTGAAGTGCTGGGCCACCCGGCCGTCAGTTGAGGGATGGGAGGCTCGACTGGCACATCCCTTGGTCCCAAACGCGTTTTCGCCTCTGCCTCTTGTCGGGCATGGTCGCTGATCGCTGGAACGACTGACACTAGTGGCCCTTCGATGAGCTTGCCGACGAAATCGGGGGTGAGCCTTGTCAGCCGTGGGGCATCCCACTGGAGTCGGCGGGTAGCACCTCCGAGGTCTTTGGTCCAGCCCGCCCGTTCGGTGAGCCAGATCGCACGGCGGATCGCACGCGCTCGACCACTTAGCAGGAACAACTCGCGGATGGCTGCGGCCACCTCCTCGGCGAGTGGATTGGGATGCGGGACGACCGGCAGATCCAGCCCGGGTTCGAGCTGTTTGAGCCGCGCGGCGACCGGCTCACTCACTCCAGGGCTGTCGAAGTTGGTCCACCGCATCCGGCGGTCGGCCGGAGAAAGCGACCAGTATTCCCTGGTGAACGCCTCGATCGCCGTCAGATCCCGCTCAGTCTCGCTTGCCGTCGCGTCCTCTGAGAGGGGAAGGGTGGTCCCAGCCAGGGCATTGGCAGCGACAACACACTCTTCCGGGGGCGCGAACTCCTCAACCGAGAGTCGGCGGAGAAGCTCGGCCCGGGCTTCGGCGGCCGACGCGCTGTCGGCAACCCCGAGGGTCGTCAATGCACGCCCCCGGGCGTGGGTGTGAATCGGTTCGGTGGTCGTCCTCATTCGGCATTCCCTGTCGGGTCGTCGCCAGCAGGATCATGGAGGGAGAGGAAGATGTTGAGCGCTTCCTGGTGTTTGGCAATTGCCTCGGGATCACGCGTTTCCAGACCTGCTTCAAACCCGTCGAGGAGTTCCCCGAGAGCCCGGCGAAGGTCGGCAGGGAGTTCCTTGAACACCCGCTCCGCACGAGCCAGGAGGAAGCGGTTCACGGCCTCTTCCCGGGGGTGGGCCTTGAGTTTTTCCATCTCACGAACGGCTCGGCGCACCTGCTCCTCGGTCAGACCCTTGGCATGACGGGCGATCACGTGAGTCACTTTCCGCTTTGTAGAGACCACCGTTGCCTCGACCTCCAACACGCCATTCATGTCGTAGGTAAACCGGATGTCGACTTCTTGCCCGGCTGGCCCAGCCGGGATACCGCCGACATCGAACTCCCCTAGCAACAGATTGTCGGTGACCTTCCGCCCCTCACCCTGATAGACCTTGACCGCGAGCGACCGTTGGTTGGGGGCGACGGTCGTGTACCGCTTGACCCGACTGACCGGGATGGTAGTGTTCCGGTCGATCACCGGATCGAAGAAGCCATTCTGGAGATCGCCCCCGAAGTGTTTCGCGACTTCGACACCAAGGGTAAACGGAGCGACATCGGTGACAACGAGATCCTCGACAGCTCCGGCCCGGCCAACCAAGCCAGCCTGGACCGCAGCCCCGAGGGCGACCACTTCGTCCGGGTTCAGTCGGCGATGAGGGTCTTTCCCGAACATCTCCTTCACTCGCCGGATGACCAGAGGCATACGGGTCGCCCCGCCAACGAGGATCACCTCGTTGATCTGGTCGCGCGTGGATTTCGCATCGGCCAGGGCACGGCGGATGGGGAGTTCGATCCGTGCCAGGATCGGGTTGGCCCAGGTTTCCAGATTCTCCCGGGTCACTGTGACATCTTTCGCGTTCTTAAACTCCCCGGCCGCATCAGGCACCCGGACGACCGCTGTCTCCTCCCGGGAAAGCCTGCACTTGGCCACCTCACACTGTTGTACCAATCGAGCCACAAGCAGCGGAGTGGTGGCCTCTGCACGCTCGAACGACATACCGATCATTTCCAGAACTCGCGCTGCCATTGACCGGGTGAAATCCTCCCCGCCGAGGGAAGTCTCCCCGGCCGATGATCGGACCTCCAGAGTGCCATCGAACAACTCAACAATGGAGACATCGAACGTTCCACCGCCAAGGTCGAAGATGAGCAGACGACGATCCTGCCCCGCCTCGTGGAAGCCATACGCGATTGCGGCTGCGGTTGGCTCGTTCAAGATCCGCTCGACCGTCAAGCCAGCGATTCGCCCGGCAGCGATCGTCGCCTTCCGCTGGCGGTCATTGAAGTAGGCCGGGCAAGTGATCACAGCGCGGGTCACGGGCTGACCGAAGAACGCCTCGGCATCGGACTTGAGTGCGCGGAGGACGAGTCCCGAGAGTTCTTCCGGGGTGAATGTCTTGCCGCCCAGGGGGAGGGTCCGGTCCGTCCCCATGTACCTCTTGAACAGGGCCGCGCAGCGGTCCGGGCGGAGAACCTGGAACTCCCGTGCGGCGGCACCAACGAAGACTGTCCCCGATTCGTCGAGGCCGACGACGGAGGGGGTGACTCGACCGCCGAGTGAGTTGGGGATGAGTTCCGGCCCCGTCGGAGTCAGGTGCGCGACGGCCGAGTTGGTGGTTCCGAGATCGATCCCGATGATCGGTTCCATGCAGCCATCTCCAGCGGCGGGCTTTTGCCGGACAGCGTTTCGGCGTGTCGGGTTCAGGTCACTCAACAATTATCGCCTGAAGGGGGGTCGGTCTTCAACCCCCTCAAGCGTAACTGTCTTGGGTCAGTTGTTCGAGCTAGCCCGCTGGCCCGGAATCATGTGTCTGTCCTCCGAACCAACCGGAAGAGAAGCCGCGGCAGTTCACGAGTGGGTGACAGCCAAGGAGCCGGAAGCGTCAGCGACGGACAGCACCGAAAGCCAGTTGACCAGATGAAACGATGGAATCGGTCAGCATTTGCGGAAGTTGTCCGTCGCTGACGCTTCCGGCTCCTTGACGTGACGTTGTTACCCTCTGCACACACGGATTGAACCTGGCCGAAGTCGCGAATCGTGACGGAATCGATGCGGTCAGAATGATCGCGGAACGGGATGAGAAGTGTCGCTGCGGTCGGAAATGGCCGTTTCTCTTAGTGTGGTGGTGTTTCACACCCAGAATCGAACAGGGAGAAACCGATGAAGCGCGTCGCTCTCGGGATAGTGGCATTCGCATTCGGGACGCTGCTGGTGATGTCAACGGCAGTGTCACAGCCGCCCGGCGGTAAGGGCGATAAGGATGGCAAAGAGGGCAAATTCGGCCCGCCGCGGTTTGAACTCGGGCAAATCTTCCCGCCGCCGCTGCTGGTGGAGTTGAATCTGACCCCAGCACAGGAGAAGGAACTCGAAACGATCAAGCAGGATCTCAAGGCCAAGCTGGACAAACTCCTGACTGCCGAGCAAAAGACGACGGTCGAGAATTTCCGGCCGCGCGGACCGGGTGGTTTCGGCGGACCGGGTGAGAAGGGCGGTAAGGGAGGCTTCAAGGGCGGCAAGGGGGATAAAGGTGACTTTANNACCCTGATCTGTGCGGCCGCAGGCCGCTCGCTCTTCGCCCCGGAAGGGGCGTTCGTTCTTAGCCCAGGGCGGAAGCCCTGGGCACTCCCGCACCAACCGCTCACACCCTCCTGAACTGCCTCGCAGCCCGATCGTACAGTGAGATGATTATGCGTATCATCGGCATCCTGGCGAGTTGTCTTCTCTCGGCGCTCTTGGTCGGGTTAGTGGGGTCGCAGCCTCCTCCTGGGGCCGGAAAGGGGTCTGGAGGGAAGGAGAAAGGTCCGCCACGGTTTGAACTCGGAAAGGCTTTCCCTCCCCCCTTGAGGGAGGAACTGAGGCTGACGCCGGAACAGGAGAGAGAACTCGATGCGATCGAACGCGATCTGAAAGCCCAGATCAACAAGCTCCTGACCAATGAGCAGAAAGCAATCGCCGAGAAATTCCGGCCACGCGGTCCTGGTGGACCCGGTGGGCCAGGAGGCCCCGGGGGTGGATCTGGCCCAGACCGCCCGCTTTTTGATGCGACTCCCGGACCGGTCTCGAAGGCGAATTCCCTCCCACAGCTGATCACGACCGGCTCGCTCAAGCCCGTCGGGGAAGACAATCCGTTTACCATCGCTGGCGATGCGGTCGGCGGTGTGCTTGGTGACCCTCTACGCGAGCATTCCGGAGGGGGGGTTCGCCTGCTCTCCGGTGACGACATGAACAAAGACGGCCTGCGAGCGGGGAGTGTTGCCTGTCAGATCAAGGGATTGAATGCCCAGTCGGGTCGGTGGTATCGCGTCCGCGTCCGCGGTCTGGCTCAAGAGGGCTTCGCCGTTGACCGGGACGACCTGTTCATTCAGGTCGAGTTTTTCAAAGATGCGGGAACGAACTCGCTCGATCACATCAAGAAGTCGATCTACGGGCAAGTCGAGCGGGAGCGAAAAAGTCTGGCGGATGCAGGCACGAACCGCAATGTGGGGCCGGCGACCTGGCGGAATTTTTCGATCGATGTGCGGACACCATTCCCCGAGGTTGACACTCTGCGAGTGAGCGTGGGCTTCGGGAACGGGGTCGGAAAGGGGAAGGAGTCCGAGTTCTGGGTCGCCGAGATTGAGGTCTCACCGATCCCCGACCCCGCCGACTATAGCCCGCCCGCAAAGCCTGGTGTTGCTGGGAACCCGCCAGCGCTCAAGTCGCTCGTCAAACTCGGTGGCCGTTGGTACTATGACCCCCGTGGCGGGAGCAAGGAGTTGCCAAAACAGTTCGATCACACCAATGTGGATCGGCTCTATTACCTCTCCGACCGACTTGAGACCCCGTTCGTGGGAAATACTTCGGCATGGTTACTTCTACTGTAGTCGTTGGT
>PLDW01000476.1 GCA_003136315.1 Gemmataceae bacterium
GCCGAAGACAATCTGGTGAATCAGAAGCTGGCAGTCCGTCTATTAGAGAAACGCGGACATCAGGTGACCGTGGTCGGCACGGGCCGGGCAGCAATCGCGGCTCTCGGACTCGCTAATAGCCGACAATCGAGAGTCGAGAATCAACATAATTGTGTATCGACAGATCCAATGTCCAATCAAACACTCGCCACTCGCCACTCGCCANNTCGCGATGACAGCTCACGCGATGAAAGGGGATTACGAACACTGCCTGGAAGCAGGCATGGACGGGTATGTGTCTAAGCCACTGAAACCTGAGGAGTTCTTCGCTGTGCTGGAGGGGGCGGTGCCTACCACAGACGCGACCGACCCCACCCGACCGATGCCCCATCCTCCCGCCCCAGCCCTCGACGGTACCAAACTCTTGCACCGGGTGAGCGGGGACGTGGAGTTGTTGGCCGAATTGATCGGGTTGTTTCTCAACGAGTGCCCGAACGTGTTGGGGGAGATCCGCTCAGCCGTCGCTTCGAAGGACGGGGATCGCTTGCGTATTGCGTCCCATGCCCTCAAAGGGTCGGTGAGCAACTTTGACGCGGCTGCGGCCTTCGATGCGGCAGAACGGTTGGAGGAGGTCGGTCGCAGCAAGAACTGGGTCCAGGCGGAGCCAGCCCTCGACGCGCTCGAAGTGGCGATCGGTGATCTGGAACGGGCGCTCGCCGAACTGCGGCAGACGGCTGGACTGATGAGTGCCCCAACAGTGACCAATGAAGTACGAATGATTCAGGGAAGATGACGAAGGAGCGATTCGGCCAGCCGATGTTCCTGGTGGAGGGAATCCTTGGTGATTGAGGGGATTCGTGATACTCCGAAGGCTCCGCATGGTTTAGGATGGACTGGAAAGTGGCTGGTGGGTCCGGTGGCCTGTCTCGGCGTGGTTGTCGCCTCGCGGCAGAAGTGGCGGTGACGGATCGCAAGGGGGACAGTGGACAGAAAAGACCAGGTGAGCAGGCCCCGGCTGACATTCTGCAAACTCTCTGTCTCACTCCTCAGCTTCTTGCTCGCTACCGAGCATGATCCGCTGTCCACTGCCGAAGGGTGTACCCATGCAGGTGTTGATCGCGGATGATGACCCGGTGTCACGGCGGCTCCTCCAAAGTTACCTCCAGAAGTGGGGGTACGAGGTTTCCGCTGCTCAGAACGGGGCGGAGGCGTGGCGGCTGTTCCAGGGGGCCACCTTCGCGATCGTGATCACCGACTGGATGATGCCCGACGTAGACGGACTGGAATTGATCCGCCGAATTCGGGGGATCCACCGCCCTGGATACGTCCATGCCACTCTGCTGACCGCCAGGTCTCAGAAGGAGGATCTCGTCGAGGGGATGGAGGCCGGGGCCGACGACTTCCTGACCAAACCATTCGACCGGGACGAGCTGCGGGTCCGGCTCCGTGCCGCCGAGCGGCTGGTCAATTTGGAGCAGAGTTTGGCCGAACAGAACCGGATCCTTCGGGAAACCCAGGCGGCCTTGGTTCAGACTGAGAAACTGGCGAGTCTTGGCCAACTTGCGGCGGGGATCGCCCACGAGATCAACAACCCGATCGCTTACGTCACCAATAACCTCGTCGTCATCCGCCGCGACACACAAGCAGCTCTGGCCGCTCTCGATGCTCACCGCCGGGGCGACTCGGCTGAGGCGGCCCGGCTGGAACAGGAGGCGGACATAGGCTACTTCCGTGAGAACTTCGCGCGGACGTGCGACAAAACGCTGGAAGGGCTCCACCGGGTCCGCGACATCGTCCGCAATTTGCGCGATTTCGCGCGACTCGACGAAGCCGAGTTCAAGGAGGCTGATCTGAACGACGCCATCAGGTCCACTATCGAGATTGTGCAGCACCAGATCAAGGCGAAGAGTATCCGGTTGGAGTCAGAGTCGAATCCGCTACCACCCGTGCTGTGCCACCCGGGAAAGATCAATCAGGTCTTCCTCAATCTGCTGATGAACGCGATCCAGGCGTGCACTCGCGGTGGGGTGGTAGCCACCCGTACGCGGGCGGAACCCGGCGAGGGGATCGTGATTGAGGTACAAGACAACGGCTGTGGAATCAGTCCAGCTCACCGGTCCCGGCTGTTCGAGCCGTTCTTTACTACCAAACCGGTTGGCCAGGGGACTGGGTTAGGGCTGTCGGTCAGTTTCGGAATTGTCCGTGACCACGGTGGAGCGATTGAAGTTGATAGCGAAGTGGGAAGCGGAAGCACGTTCCGTGTCCGGTTGCCACTGAAACCGCCTACAAAATAAGCAGATATAATTTACAATACAATTATATAAATTATATAATATACTAATATTCTTGTATTGTTACTGTTCACTAGTCACTCTCCTGGAGGCAATCATGACCACGACCAAGCACCCGATTCTGGTGGTAGACGACGAATCGGAGATCCTATTCTCGCTCCGCGGGCTCTTGCGGCAGGAGTTCGAACTTCACACCGCCGAGAGCGGCGTCGAGGCCATCAACATTATGCGTCGGAACGCGATTCACGTCCTCATGACCGATCAGCGGATGCCACAGATGACCGGGGTCGAGTTGTTGCAACAGGCTCGGGAAATCTGCCCCGAGGCGGTTCGGATCGTATTTACTGGATACGCCGATCTCAAGGCGGTAATCGACGCCATCAATCAGGGGCGGATCTACCGCTACCTGACGAAGCCGTGGGAACCCGACGAATTGGTCGCAGCCCTCCGGCAGGGGTGTGACGAGTACGACCGGGTGACCCAACGGCGACACCTACTCCTCGACCTCCGCGATTACCTGAACAGGTGTCGGAAGCTATCCGGTGACGACGTTTTACAGTTCACCGGGAACGATCTCCTTGAGCGTATCGAGTACGTCCTCGCGGCAGATGTCGGCAGAGGTGGTCTAGGTGAGAGTTGATGCCGTTGCGGGACGTAAACGACTGCCGGCTGAAGCTGGCAGCTTTGCAGCCAGGTTTTCACCCGCTGCTTTTGGGGCCGTTTTACAGACGGCCCAAGCCCTCANNTTGCGACCTGAACCACACCGCCCGCGGACTTTTACAACCCCAGCGGGTTTTGCTGAGTAACCTGTGTCCAATAGGTAGACGCATGGAGAGTGGGGCTTATTCACGATCTTTTGGGAAATCGTGGCACCCCTCTCCCTTCCTGAGCCGGTGGATGATCGCAGCGATACCAGAGGATTTCACCTCTCAATCCTTGTCATCTGCACAACCGCCCCACTCGCTACTCGACCTTCTTCACCAGTTTCAGTAGATTCTCATTTCCTTCCGCTTACAATCGAATGAGTCCCCCCTCTCGGCCCGACCGCAGCCACCGAGTTCCGCGATGCAATTGCTAACGACCCTCGTTCACCGCGGGCTCCTCCCCGAGGCCGACCGCCAACGTGCTGCTGACGCCATCAAGGCTGCGCCCGACTTCCCGCCGCACCAAATCCTCGTCGACAAGGGGTTCATTCGGGAAGACACCTTGCTGCCAATCCTGGCTGAGGAGTTCGGCCTGGAACTCGTCGATTTGAGCCACACAACGATCAGCCCGGATGTCCTCACGGCCATGCCCCTGAGGCTCGCGCACCGGAAGAACCTGATGCCGCTGGCGCGTCACAACGGCACACTGGTGGTTGCGACCGGTGATCCGTTCGACGCCTACGCTCTGGAGGAACTCCAGACCCTGACCGGCCTGCACATCATGCCGGTCCTGGCACCGCCACGGGAGATTGCCCGGCTCATCAAGGCGCATTTCGGTGTTGGCGGCGACACCATCTCTGCGCTCATGGCGGAGAAGGCCGCCAACGATGATGTTGAGTTGCTTGAGGAGTTGGAGACCGATGACAGCGAACTCGCCAAGCAGGCCCAGGAAGCCTCGGTCGTCCGGCTCGTGAACCAGATCCTGGTCGAGGCCGCCAACGAGCGGGCCAGTGATATCCACATCGAATCAGAAGAGAAGGGTCTGCGAATCCGGTATCGGATCGATGGCTTGCTCCAGATCCAGAACCTGCCCCAGGAGATCCACCGTTTCCAGCTCGCTATCTTCAGTCGTCTGAAGATCATGGCCCACCTGAACATTGCGGAAAAACGGCTCCCGCAGGATGGGCGCATCAAGATGAAGGTCTCGGGGCGGGAGATCGACGTCCGGGTCTCGATCATCCCGATGGTCCACGGTGAGAGCGTGGTCATGCGGCTCCTGGATAAGGGCCGGATGGCGTTNNGTCCTGGTCACCGGCCCGACCGGATCCGGCAAATCCACCACACTCTACTCTGCCCTGAACGAGATCAAAGACGAGAGTACCAAGATCATCACCGTTGAGGATCCCGTCGAGTACCAGCAAGATGGGATCAGCCAGATCCAGACGCACGCGAAGATCGGTTTGACGTTCGGTCATGCTCTCCGATCGATCCTCCGGCACGATCCAGATGTGATCCTGGTCGGCGAAATNNATGGTGTTCAGCACCCTGCACACAAACGACGCCCCCAGCGCGTTCACCCGAATGATCGATATGGGCGTGGAACCGTTCCTGGTCTCAAGTACCGTCGAGGGGGTAATGGCCCAGCGGCTCGTCCGGACCATCTGCCCCGACTGCAAGGCTGTGTTCGTCCCGGACCAGGACGAACTTCCGATGGACTTCCCCCTCCGAAAGGGGGCACCGAAGCCCGGGCCGGACATTGCGATCCAGCAAGGCATGATGGAGATGATGGGCACCGGCCCGGGGGGAGAAGCACAGCTCTGGAAGGGGACTGGTTGTCGTTCTTGTCGCCAGAGCGGCTTCCGTGGCCGAACCGGTATCCACGAGTTGCTGGTCAACAATGACATCATTAAGGACTTGATTGGCCAGCGAGTCAACTCCGGGGTGATTCGGCTGGAGGCCCTGAAGGCTGGAATGGTCACTCTCCGTCAGGACGGGTGGCGAAAAGTTCTGAACGGGACAACGACAATCGACGAGGTCGGCCGCGTGACCGCGGGAGATGTGAATTAAGGGATAGTGTTTGGTGTTTAGTGTTTANNNAAACACTAAACACCAAAAATGCCAGATTATACCTACGAAGCGATGGGCCGGACCGGCCAGAAAGCCGCGGGAACGATCACCGCAAACAGCGAGCGTGAGGCCGCCATGGCGCTCGATGCGAAGGGTCTCTTTCCCTTGCGGATCGGCCTCTCGCGCACCCAGGCGTCAGGGGGCGGGTTCGGCAAACGGGTGAAGGGCCGGCACCTGGCCACCCTGTATGCCCAGCTTGCCGATTTGCTCCACTCTGGCGTGCCACTGCTGCGATCTCTTGAACTGCTTGAGCGGCAGAGCGTCAGCCCGGTTCTCCAGTCCGTACTCCGCGACATCCGCGGAAAGGTGGCCGATGGAACCGGGTTGGCTCAGGCCATGGCTCAGCACCCGAAGGTGTTTAACGAACTCGCCGTGAGCATGGTTCGGGCTGGGCAGGAGGGCGGGTTTCTGGAGGATGTTCTCAAACGCATCGCGAACTTCGTGGAACACCAGGAAGACCTCAAGGCCAAGGTGATCGGGGCACTTGCCTACCCGGTCTTCCTGGCGATCGCCGGATTCACTGTGCTGAATGTTTTGATCATCTTCTTCGTCCCGAAGTTCAAGCCTGTCTTCGCGAAGTTGGAAGAGAAGGGAGAACTCCCGGCTCTGACCACCTACCTGATGAATTTCAGCGAATTTCTCCAGTCGCCCCCCGGCTGGATCACGGCTGCGTTAATCTTCGCCTTGGTGGTCTGGTTTGTCGCCTGGACTCGTGGGGCAGGGAGAACCTGGGCCGACCGGCAGCGGATTCGTCTCCCGTTGTTCGGTTCCATTTTTCTGAGTCTTGCGCTCTCGCGATTCACCCGAATTCTGGGTACGATGCTCCACAACGGCATCCCGATCCTGAAAGCCCTGAACATCGCCAAGGATTCGACTGGCAACAGGGTTCTGTCCGCAGCGATCGAGAAATCCGCCCAGAACGTGACGGCGGGCGAAAAACTCGCCGACCCACTCCGCAAAAGCGGATTCTTCCCACTGGACGTGGTCGAGATGATCGCCATCGCCGAGGAGGCGAACAGTCTGGAAAAGGTGCTCATTGATGTGGCNNGAGCCGATCATGCTGCTGGTGATGGCCGGGATGACCTTGCTCGTCGTCGCCGGGCTCCTGCTGCCGATCTTCAAATTGGGTAGCGCGGTGGATTGATTAGTGACCTCAGCGGAAAGAATCAGGTGTAACCGGTCGGGCTCGGCCNNGAGCCCGACCGGTTACGCCCGAAAGAATCCGGGGTTACTCGCGCTCCGGATCGACCCAGTGCAGAAGCCCGGAACCCCCCGGTTCCACACAACGCTCGACAATCGCGATCCGACTCGCCGCGGCGTCGAGTGTTGGTTTGGAGAGCCTGGGGACGCTTGCCGAACACGGCTCGGGCAAAGGATTTCCTTCTTCGGACGTTCTCTCATGACCAGTTAACCCCCCTTCAGGTTATACTGAGGGTGAATTTGGCACCGACTCGGTGAACATCCCACCCAAAGGCATTGAGGAGAGGATCATGATTCTCGCCACCGCACGTCGTCGGACCGCTCGTCGCGCGGCCTTCACACTGCTCGAAGTTCTCGTTGTCGTCGCCATCCTGGTGATCCTTGCTGGCGTTGCCACCGTCGCGACCACGAAGTACCTGGAAGACGCCAGGAAGAACAGCGCTGTCCTCCAGTGCAAGACCATTGCCAACGCCTGTGAGAGCTATTTCTTGAACCCGAACAGCAACGGGAACTTCCCGCAATCGGTGCAGGATCTCATCAGCCCGCAGTGGGGGGGCGGATCCTTCCTGAAAGATCCCCAAAAGGATTCGGTTTCTCCGTGGGGCCAGCCGTTCCAGATTCAGCAATACCAGGCCGACGGTCAGAACCAGACAGTCATGGTGACCACCACAGCCCATGACGGAACCCACATCTCCAACTTTGGGACTGGTGCTAACGCCCGTTGGTAAGACGCCACGATTGTGTGAGACCGCCTAGGCCGACTCCTTCCCTCAGCCTTTGACCCTGGTGCCGCCGTGCGAAACGCCCCAGCCCGATCCGGCTTCACCCTGGTGGAAATGATTGCCGTAGTCGCGGTGTTGCTGATCCTCGGCGCGCTTGCAGTCCCGAGCCTCAGGGGCATGCGTGGGAACGGTTACCAGAAGGCTGCGACCGACGTGGTCCGGGCTCGTGTGGCCGATGCTCACTCTCTGGCGATGTGCGACTGCATCCCCTACCGTCTGGCGGTTCACCAGGATGGAATCCGGATCCGCTACGCACCGGACGGGGTCGATTTCGCCGACCTGCCGTCCACGGATGTCCCGGGGCCAGGCTCAAAAGTGGTGGAATGTAAGCTCGAGAAAGCGACCGTCGCGCTGGTTCAATACGATGCCAACTCGCCCACTCCGACCGCTGACTCGGCCGGGTGGATGACCGTTGCCACCTTCCAGCCAGACGGGACAAGCCTGGAAGACAAGGCTCTTCTTGAGGTTCACGAGAACGGTTTCCCCCCGATTCGGATTTGTCTACGGGGTGTGACCGGCGGGTCTTCCATTCTCCCACCGAGCACCCAGGGAGGGAGCAACCCGTGATGATTCGCCAACGATTCTCGACAGCGCGGGTTCCGGTCCGTCGCACGGGAATGACCTTGATGGAGGTGATGCTCTCCCTCACGATCATGCTCATCGCCCTGGCTGCAATTGGCCAACTCGTGAACATGGGTTCGGATCACGGTCTCCAGGCGCGGATGAATGCCCGGGGTGGAAGGCTCGCGCAAGCGAAGATGGCCGAAATCGAGGGCGGCGTCTACCCGATCAGCGGTGGCGGTAGTGGAACGTTTGATGGCGATGATTCGGACTGGTCATGGACAGTCGACCCGCAGGCGCAGGCGCCCCCGAACTTGTATCTGGTGACGATCACGGTGTCGCACGCCTATCGCGGCTCCCCGTTTACGATCACCCTCTCCCAAATGCTCTTCGACCCCACAATGATGGGGTCGGCGTCGCAGGCGGAACAACCCAGCACCAATGACGTGACCGCAGCCACCGCGACCAGTGGAACTGGTGGGACTGGCGGAATCAACGGAACAAACGGAACAACAGGAGGGTCGTCCCCGTGAAAGCCTCGCACTGGCAGATGTGGGAATTGTCGTCCCGCCTGGCCCCTCGGTCGCGACGGCGGAGTGGGTTCACCCTCCTCGAAGTCCTGCTTTCGAGTCTGATCGCGTTGTTCCTGCTGGCTGCGTTATACCTGTCCATGCATATCCTGTTGAAGCAGACAAACGACAGCCGTGAGAGCCTGGACCTGGACAACCTGGCCCGGGGTGTGTTCAACCGCATGGCGATTGACCTCGCAGGTACCCTCGCTCCTCTGCCACCAAAATCCGGTGGGAACTCGGCAGTTGGAAGCGCGACCACTCCCGGCAGCAGTACGTCGAGTGGATCCACCAGCGCCACTGGAACGGCATCAACCTCAACGGGCACAGCCGCTGCAACGACTGCAGCGTCAACGACTGCAGCGACGACCTCCTCTACCGATTCGAGTACGACATCCTCGACAACATCTGGTCCTGCCGAAGCGGATCTCGGCCTCCAGGCGGGGTTGATCGGGACGAACAAGCAACTGATGGTCTACGTCAGTCGCCTCCCAAATATTCTTGTCCAGACTGGAGCCTTGCTCCAGACGCCAGATCCGAGTACGCAAATCTCCAGCGACCTCGTGCGCATCACGTACTGGCTCGGCCAGAACGGCGGGTTATGCCGACAGGAACGGCCGTGGGTTTTGGCCGACACGATCCGCGACATCAGCACCCCCGACACAAGTGATGAAGAGGGGGATACGCTGGTAGCCGGCATCTCGGATCTGACCTTCGAGTATTTCGACGGGACCAGTTGGGACACCACCTGGGACGGGTCGATCATTGGGTCAGACGGCGTCACGCCGCAGGGGCCTCCCCGGGCGATTCGGGTGACCCTCTTCTTCAAGGGTTCTCCCACACAGACCGGCGGGACAACGACCCAAAAGCAGATGTCCCAGATTATCCCGATCCGGGCAGCCCCAGGCCTCTATATCCCGACTCTGATCACTCCGGATAGTGACCCGGGCACCATCACACCAGGTGGTGGTGCGTCGGCTTCGAGTGGCAGTAGCGGAAATAGCATGACCAGTGGGAGTGGTGGGACTGCTGCGAGTTCGGGGACTGGGGCATCAGGAGCGGCGATGTCTGGCAACACGGCAGGCACTGGTGCAACGAAAACGAATGCGATCACCGCCACTGGGACGGTGGTCACAGGCAGTTCGATGGGGAGTGGGACGATGTCGGGCGGAGGAGCGACCACCGGTGGAACGGGCGCTTCGTCCGGGTCCAAGAGCGGGGGGAAGTAGGAGTAGGGGCTTGACCAGGGGATGCAGCGGCATGGAGACTGTCACATGAGAAGGCGTAGTGCCACAGATCGGTGTTCCCGTTACCGCCCCGCCCAGCGGTCGGGATACGTGCTGGTTGCTGTTCTGATCGTGATCGTTGTGTTGTCTCTGGCTGCCTACAAGTTCACCGACTTGATGACAGCCAAGCAGCGGGAATCGCAACGCGCGAACGATGCGGCCCAGGTTCGGCTGTGGGCGATCTCGGGGGTGCATTATGCGGCAGGTGCCCTCGCTGACCCGAACACCATGAGCGGACTCGGAAGTCCGTTCGCCAGCGGAACCTTCCCCCCCCAGATGGTCCAGCCCGGTCAGAGCTTGCGGACGCAAGGATGGTTCAGTTTGGTCGCAGTCTACGAGCCCTCTCAGGGGGTGTATCAGCAAAATTACGGCTCCGTCGCGGACGAGGCCGGGAAGCTGAACATCAACGCCCTGATCTTACTCGATCCGACGGGTAACGTGCTCTACAACGCCCTGATGATGTTACCAAATATGACGGCCAATATCGCCGATTCGATCGTCGACTGGGTCGATACCGACGATACTCCGCGGGCCAACGGGAACGAGACATCGTACTACGAATCGCTCAGCCAACCCTACCAGGCCAAGAACGGCCCTCTCAACAGCATCGACGAGTTATTGCTGGTCGCCGGGGTGACTCCGCAACTGCTCTATGGGAACGACCGGAATCGGGATGGTGTGGCGAATGACGATCCTAGTGGCAACTCCCAATTCGACCGTGGATGGTACGACTACCTCACCGTGTATGGGCGGGAATTGAACTTCGATTCGACGGGTGCGGTGCGGACGAACATCAACGACACAGAAGACCTGACCACGCTGTACTCGACCCTGCTGGGCTCCCTCGGGTCGCCTCTCGCCGACTACATCATAGCCTACAAGATGTTTAGCGTCTCCCCTGTACCTACCACGACCACAACATCATCGACATCTTCGGGAACTGCCGCGTCAACCTCCGGCTCGACGACGGCTGCCGCGTCTTCTAGTGGCAGCTCGGGCACTGGCACCTCAACCACAAATCAGGGCACCACAGCGGATCTGACGACAGCCGTTACGACAGCCCTTGCCGGAACGAGTCCAACGGCCGTTCGCAGTTTTGTCACCCTTCTCGACATGTACAACACGCAGGTGACCCTGCCATTGCCCGCCAACGCGATGCCAGGTACACAGCCATTGGTGGTCCCCTGCCCGCTCAATGATCCCGCCCAACTCCCAACGCTGCTTCCCCCCTTGCTGGACAAGGCGACCACCACCTCGGCCATCGAGTTGCCCCCTCGCCTGAACATCAACACCGCCCCTTATGAGGTGCTGATGCTTTTCACCAATACAGTCCCCGTGAGTGCTGCTGCTGCTTTGGCGGCGAGCACGGGGAGTCCTTCAACGTCCACGAGTTCAACTACGACCACAGGATCAACTGCGACCACAGGATCAAGTACAACCACAGGATCAAGTACGACTTCAAGCTCAGCCGCTGCCACGACCTCAGCGGCGGCCACGAGTGCGGCGGCGGCGGTTTCTGTCGGGACGAGTGGTATCCTGGCTTCCACCGATGTCGACAACATTATTGCCCAGCAAAGTGCCCAGAACCCAACTGACCCCGCAACACTGACAGGAGCCTGGCTCTTGATCAGCGGGGTGGTGACCCCGGCCCAGTTCATCGCCCTCCAACCGTTCATCACCGGACGGACGATGGTTTACCGGGTGCAGTCGATCGGGTACTTTGGCCAGGGCGGACCTGTCGGACGAGTGGAGGCGGTGGTCGATACGAACCAAGGCAATCCTCGATTCCTGTACTTCCGTGATCTGAGCGGCATCGATAACCCTCGCGGGTTCGTTCCGCCGACTCAACAATAGCAGTAGTCAGTTATCAGTTGTCAGTTGTCAGCCAGACGAGGTGATTGGACCGATAAGACGCAAACCGCCAACCTCGGCAAAACAGGAGAATCGCGTTCAGATCACTGTGGCGTCGGTTTGGCTGATCACTGATAACTAACAACTGATAACTGATAACGAATAACTCGCTCCCGAAAGCGGCACCTGGAGTTTCCCCTTGTCCCGTTATTTAGCGATCGACATCGACCCCCAGGGATTGTTCATCGTTGCGGGTACTGCCCGCGGTGGGGTCGTCCGCGTTGATCAGGCCCTGGCCTGGGTGCCGGGTACGGATCATGGTCCACCCGCACTCACTGGCGAGACCGCCACAGCAATTGGCGAGCAACTCGGGGCGAAACTCAAGGCAGCCGGAATCGCAGCAGCACCGGTTCTGGTCGGCATCGGCCGCGAAAAGGTGATTCTCAAAGAGCTTCGCTACCCTCCCGTCGCTCCCGCGGACGAGCCAGCTCTGATCCGTTTCCAGACGATGAAGGAGATCACCGAAAACGCCGACGAGGTCGTCCTCGATTATGCCCCGATGACTCCGGCCGATTCAACACCGGATGGCGACAAGAGAGCCATGGCGGTGGTCGTCCGAAAGGACTACTTCGCCGCGATCCAGACGATGTGTACGGCTGCCGGGTTGAAGCTGGTCGCGATCACTCCCCGGCCGTTTGCGGTTGCCGCTGGGCTCGTCCGGGCGTTCGCCACCGGAGCGGCCCAACCACCCGAGTCGCCGACGGACGCTGCGGTGGTTCTCACCCTGGGGCCGCAGGGCGGTGAGTTCACCGCTGTCCGCATGGGGCAGATGGTGTACACCAAGTCGGTTCAGGCTCCGTATCTCGCGAATGAGGTATTGCTACTTGGCGAGGTCCGACGAAGCCTGGCGACCTACAGCGGACAGAATCCGGGCCAGCCGATCAAGACGGTTTACATTCCCGAAGCCGAGGAGGCTGTCGGGGGGTGGGGTGATCGGCTCCGGCTTGGCCTGACCGTCTCGGTGCGGACCTTCGATCCGCTCAACGGCGCGGTTGCAACTGTACCGGCTGAGCAGCGGGGGAGATTCGCCTGTGCGGCGTTCCTCCTTGCTGGGAGGGCTGCCGACGGGCTTCCGATCAACTTTGCTGCCCCCCGCCAGCCCTCCACCGAAGCCGACCCCCAGCGGAAAAAGCTGATCATGGCGGGTGTTCTCGCCGCTGTCATCATGCTTGCTGGAGCAGTATTCGGCTACATGGCAGTTGCTGCGGAGGATCAGAAACTGGAAGCCCTTCAGGAAGAGAAGGCCGACCTGGATAAGACTCTGGCCGATCTGGATCCCGACCGTGCGTTGCTTGAGGCCGCCGACAAGTGGGCCTCCCGGGAGATCAATTACCTTGACGAGTTGTTCGAATTGACCAACCGTCTTCCGAAAGATGATCAGGTCCGGGTGCGAAGTTTTAAAGGGGATGCGATTCTACCGGATCGGGATGGCAAGCAACCGGCCCACGCGAAGTTGGATATCAAGATCGGGGCCAAGAACGGCGTTGCGGCCTCCAGTGTGGTGACGGCGATCGAACGAGCGAATACGGGGAAAACGAAATATTATGTTGGAACCCTGCCGAGGACGGCTCCGCCGGACGCCAACAGCGCATTCAAGGACCAGTTCCAGATCGAGACCCGGGTGAACCACCGGCCCCCGAGCGAATACACCGAGTCACCGCCGTTCAAACCTCTGCCCCGTCGGATTGTGGCTCCACCACCGGCACCGATCGAAGAAGACGAGGTTATTGACAACCCGTGATTCCTCCTCCATTGTGCGACCTCCTCGCTGGGTGTGGCAACCCAGTGGATCCAAACTCCCCGACGACGGACTGCACCACCCCTGTACGGAAGGCCCGCGACCGATGAGCACCCGCGAGCGTACCATGGCGATCGTCCTCCTCGCGCTGCTCCTTGTTGGGGGCGGCGGGGTTGGCGGCTACCTCTTCATCCTTCAGCCGATCCAGCAAAAGCAGACAGCAGTCGCGAACCTTGAGACGGAGGTCGAAAAACTCCGGGGGAAGGTCACTGCCATCCGGCAAAACGCCAAGCGATTGGCAGAGGCTCGCCGACGGAGCCTCCCGGCGGACGAAAATCTCGCCCGGCGAGAGTACACCGAAATGATGGTCCGCCTGCTCCGCCAGGCCGATCTCCACACAGGGATCTCCGTCCAACCCAAACTGACCCAGGACAGTCGATCGGTCCCCCAACTCCCTGAGAAGAAGTTGACGGTGTCAACATCGTCAACAACGTCGACCCCGTCGCCTGCAACCTCGCGGGTGACTAACACCGGGCATCCAGCCTACACGCGGATCGTCACCACGATCGACTTCAAGAAAGCCGACATGTGGCAGGTTCAGGATTTTCTGACCAGCTATTACCGGCTGAACATTCTTCATCAAATCACTTCGTTGTCCATCAAGAGTGACAGTGAAGGTGGGGGGGGGGCCGGCCGGCCCAAGCGGTCGGATGAGGATCGACGAGACTTGACAGTGAGTCTGACCAGTGAGGCGATCATCCTCGATGGAGCCGAGGACCGTGGCACCCTCCTGCCGGTCTCACGCGCATTCCCTGCGCTGCTCGGTGGGGCGGGGTTATTGGCATTGAACCAGTTTCCCGAAGCCTCCCGCTCGCTCACCCCGATCCCATTCGAGCCAGTCGTCTCGACCCGCAACCGGAACTACTCCTACCTCGCCGTGCGGGATATGTTTCATGGCCCGCTGGCCACCCCAACGCTGAAGATCGACAAGATCGCTGATCTGGTCGTTGCACCCGATGACACGATTCCTCCCGTGAAGGTTCCCTTCACCGGCGACTTGCCCTACGTCGGTGTTATCACATTCACGGCGACTTCCAACAGCCGTCTGATCCCTCCTGGTGGCATCAGGGTGAATCAGGCGACACACACACTGAGCCTTCTGCCGGAAGAGGGGGAGAAAGGAGAGGCGACGATCTCGATCGTCGCAAAAGCGGAGGGCGGGCAGGAGGCGAGGACCAAGTTTACCGTATCGGTGAAAGAGTCGGCGGCGGCTGACGCGAAGAAGGACGATATCTCCCGGGCGGTGCGACTGGTGAAGGTTGTCACCACCTCCGAGGGAACCGCCACGGCTTTGATCAACGATAACGCGACCCATACTTCGTACGAGATCGAGGCGTCTCCGCGACGAGTGAAGGTGACAAAGTGGTTCATCATTCAACGCGAGAAACGGAAAAGAGACGTGGAGTATGGCACGCCGGACGAATTGATCATCTCGGACGAGAAGTTCAGCACGAATCGACGGTTGAAGGTAGTCGCTGTTGCCCACGATTCGCTGGTGCTGATTGATCTGAAAGCGCCGGAGGCGAAAACCGCCGAAAAAGCTCCGGCACCGAAGAACGCAAAGGGGCCAGTCAAGACTCCTACGAAAGAGCCAGCAGGCAAGACGAAGCCCGGAGGTGGTCCGGCCGATCCGCTTGCGGGGATTGCCGGTGCCGCGATTGCCTCGGCCACAGAGATCTCTCATCCTCCACAGCCCACACTGTACCGCTGGTCAGGTGGGAAAACACTCGCTGGGCTGGTCGAGATCCCCAAGGACGAGGCTCGACAGATCCTCCGGCACGCGGCCGAATCCGGTCCGGTCGTCGTGAGGGTCGCGGCAGCCGTCGCAGAAGCACCTCCGTCAGGGAATTGATCAGGTCCGCAGAAGAACATCGACCTCACCCGCGGGAATGGTTTGCCAAGGCGAGCGGTAGACGAAGGAATACCACCCGTCAGGGACAGCCGGGCCGCCCTCTGTGGCGGCCCGGGGTGGGCAAGTCCCAAGAGTGGGTAAGCATTCTCCTATCGCTCACCCAAGCACCTACTTCGTGGGTTTGAGGTCTGATGATCCTCCACTCACCGAGTCGCACACCACTCCACCTTCTCCAACAGGCTCAACAAGAACCCACTGCCGGTCGTCCACAAGTGACGACCCGGACCATTTTGCCTGGAGTCAATCGCGAGTCGCCTCACCCCGTGTTCGAGGCTGGGTGAGGCCGCCCCACCCGATCACCCGGACTTTGGGGCGGGTTTGGCTGCCCCAGTGGTCGGAGAGGCAGGCTTGGCCGCTGCGGCAGGCTTGGCCGCTGAGGCAGGCTTGGCCACTGCGGCAGGCTTGGCCGCTGCGGCAGGCTTGGCCCCTCGGGCCGAAACCCAGAGCCGGGCAAGCGAGACAGCCAGCCCCTGGGGTCCGTCGGCAACCGCTTCGACAGTTGTCCCGCCTGCGATCAGTGTCCCCGCCCAGTTCCCATCCGGCCTGCGGGTCATGGTGACCTGCGCTCCGGTGGGGAGTTGCTGGAACGCTTCCCCTTTGCTCGGGAGAGCAGCGGCTGCCAGCCGTTGCTCCTCATTCAGTTTCGCCACGCACGCGCTGCATCGCGTCTTCTGGAACTTCGCGAGCCGCTGGGCCCGGTACTTGTCCACCGCGTAGTGCTGGAATTCTTGTTCACACCCGCAGGCTCGGGCCACCATTGGCCGCGCCACAATCTCCCCGGACGGCACTCCCATCTGTCCCCCCTCCGCACACTGACTGGGCTAGTTGCCAGTCTACGGCCAGAGGCCACGGATGTCCGCCCGGGGGAGCCATCACCAATGACCATGCCTGATAACTCACGGAACCAAGACAAAATTGGCGAAATCAACCTGCGAAATCAAAGGCTGACCACGGCCCGGCTGTCGGGTCATGAGCCGTCGGTTGCCTCACTGGCGATTGCCCTGTAAATGTCGAGCGCTTTGCGGAATGTTTTCTCGGCTTCGTCCCGCTCTTCGGCCTTGATCCCGGCCCCGCGCACCTTCCACAACTGCTCGATCATCCCCACGCACCACTTCGCGCTCGCCCGGCTCGCCCGGATCGGCTTCCCACCGACAGTCACGGTCACCGGATTGGTGTGCATCTGCGGGAACTGCCGCAGGGCCACCCAACTGCTCCGATCAATCGGGGTTTCAAAGGTGAGGTCGTGTGGCCGATTGTCTGCGGGGACGATTTGTGTCGCGGCGACCTTCCCATTCACGATCAATTCGACCTTGCGGGACGCCCCGTTCGGGGTCGGCGCGCCGACCGCCGTTCCCAGCACCGGGTGAGAAGCGAACGCCACCTTCGCTGTCACTTTCACTTTGCCGGACTGCTCAAGCTTCACCTCTCCGAACCCGGGGGCTACGCCGTCCACCCGGAAATCCAGAGCGTGGGCATAGCCATCGCAGACATAGGATTTGCCTTGTTGGATGCCCTTGCACCAGGCCGCGAAATCGACGTGATCGACCTTGCCGAGTTGCACGTACACTCGACCCTGTCCGACCCGGCTGCCGCTGATGCAAGGGAAATCTGTCTCCCCGCTGACTTTCAGCGGGAATCCGCAGTTCATGATGTGATACCAACAGTTCCACTCCGGCACCCGGGCCGTGTCCATAGCGCTAATGAAATCACAGACCCCCATCGCACTCGTCACGCAAATTTCCTGCGCTCCGATCCCGTTCATTTCTGGGATGACGAGGTTCGGTAGTGCGGCCTGAACCCGGAGCGTACTCGCAGCCAGCTCGATCTCGGTCAACTTCCCGTCCGCGTTCGCATCGATCGCCTCGAACGGTTCGGGGAGCGGCCACGCTCCAGCGGTTGCATCGTCTTTGGTCAGGAATCCTTTGGCCCCCCGATCCAGGGCGATGAACAGTCGTCGTGTCGCCTCTTTGGGGTTGACCCCAAGGCCGTTGGCCGAGTGAGCGTACCCGGTGACCGCCCCCTGCTCTTTGCCCCACTTCATCAGCGGCGTGGTCCATGTCGGCCAGCCTTTCACTTTCGTTCCGGCCGACCCCGGATACGTCTGGTCGCGGAGGTTCAGGAGGCAGACGTGCCCGAGGGCTTGCGATCCGAACCCGCTCACTTCGACATCGTATTTGAGAATGGTAAACGGCTCAGTCAGCCGGTGCGGGCCCGATTCAAAGAACTGCCGCTGGTAGTCGTAGCAAGGCCCCCAGGTGAGGCAGCAGCCGACGTTCAGGGCCTCGCCCTTCACATGCAGAAACATGTCCTGCGGGAGCACCCCCTCGCTTGGGTTCGTGTAGTGGGCGCAGCCGGCTGCGTGGATGTGGTGGTCTCCACTGTACCAGCCGAGATCGGCCGGATTGACCCATCGGGTGAGTTTGAACTCAAACGTTGGTGGGATCGTTCCTGGTGTTCCCGGAGGAGGGTTGGTGAAGACCCCGGGCCTGATCTCGGTGTTTACCAGTAGCCCCACTTTCACCTTTTGGGTGACCACCTGGAATTCGGGTCCGCGACCGAATTCGACGGTGAATTCACCGGGGGGTAGCAGAACAGTGCCGCCATCGGCCCGGTAGATCTGCTTCTGGAAAAACAGGTCCGGGGCCAACCGCTTGGCCTGGGGCGGGTATACATGCCCGGCCGCATCGGTGAATGTGAATCGGCCGACCGTCGGTTTGCCGTCGTGATCAAAAACTCGGAGTTTGACCGGAATCGCCGGCTTCACCTCAAATAGCACCGGAACCTCACCCCGGAATCCGAGATCCTGGTTCCCCTGGCCGATGTCGAACCCGACGGTGGCCTCCCGCTTCCCGGCCTCGCTGCTGTAGAGCAGAGCAATCGCGTACTCGACCTTGAGGCCACTGAGGTCCGCAGCCATCGGCGGGGCCGTGTACATCTCGGCGTCGAGGAACCGGTCGACGATCTTCGGATCAGCCTTCGGATCTTTCTCGGACCTCCCAGCCCCGCTGTACACGGCCCCGGCCTGGGGACTGATGACTCGCATCTGCTTTTTGACGGTGCTCTCGTTGACGATCTTGACAAGAACCGGCACATACCCGGCCTGGTGGAGGATCGCGTCGGCCGGTCCCCGGGCAACTTTCACCCGAGCTTCCGGGTTAATGTTCACAACGAACAGCACCCGGCGGTCGAGCACCTGTTGGACGGCCTGTGCGTCTCTGGCATCGGTTGCGGTTGTGAGTGCCCGGGCTGTGGCGGGGTCAAGCGGAGCGCCGAGGACGTCCAGAGCCTTGGCGACCCGCGTTGCGTTGGCCGCAAGGGGTTGGCCTTCGACGTCTGGGACGATGGGGGGCGGGTCGGCTGCGGTAGCCAGCCTGGCGGCAGCCAGAAGGACCGCGGTGAGGAAGAGGCGGCAGATCATGGCGGGACTCCGGGTGCACGAGAGGGATGTCTTTCTTGTAAACCTGTGAGGGGCGGGGTGTCCACTTCGGGAAGTTATCCTGGGCCATTTCCTAAGAAGAACAAGCCGAAGACTGGCCGCAGCTCGGGACAACCGGTGAGACCTGGGAAAAGGCTCTGGCTGGGTGAGGGTGGTCCCGGACAACATGGGGTCGTTGCGACGAGAGAAAAGATCGGTGAAAATCGACGTGGAATCTCCTTGACTTCGAAGATGGCCATGATTACCGTCATCTCATCGACTCTCTCTCCGCGTCCCGCTCATGACTCACTCTCCCCATCCCCGAGTCAACCGTACCGTTATCGCTATCATTGCGATCGCGGCCGGAATGGCGTTGACTCCGGGGCGGGCCTCAGCCACGTGCGGCGACTACCTCTCGATCACAGGCCAATCCCCGGCAGGCCAGCACCAAAACCACCTCCCGGTCACGACGCCGGGCGAGAGCCAAGGCAACCCTGACAGCCCTCGCGTCCCGTGTCACGGCCCCGGTTGCTCAAAATTCCCCGCTGACTCAATCCCACCCATCACTGCTCCCATCGGTGCCCAAGCCGATCCCAGAGACCCAGCCGCCCCGTTCAACTCAGACCTGTCGAATGACGGTGGAATAAGCCGAGCATGCCACCCCACCTCCCACGGGCGGGCCATTCACCTCCCGAACCTCATCTTCCACCCCCCTCGCGCGGTCTAATCTCCTCCTGTCGCGTCGGATGGTCGCTGCAACTTCGTCAGACGAGGCCCTCCGCCCGCGCCCCTCATCCCGTGTGAGGGTGCGCGATCGCGGTGCGTCGCCTGATGACCGACGGCGGGCACAGCCGCACAGATCCGTTCTCTCAGTCTCTCGCAATGTCCCTACGCACGGACCGATTCCGATCCGTCCGATGTCGTCAGGCACCGGGTCTACGCAATGGTAATATTCTGATATTCGTTCTTGTAGATTGATTCGCAACCGCACTCTCATTCTGTCGAGGGGATCATGAACGTTCGCCGTCACGCCTTTACTCTGATCGAGCTTCTCGTCGTCATCGCGATCATCGCGATCCTGATCGGCCTGCTCTTGCCGGCGGTCCAGAAGGTTCGCGAGGCCGCCGCACGTGCGTCGTGTACTAATAACCTCAAGCAGATCGGCGTTGCCCTGCATAACTACCACAGTGTCTACAACACCTTCCCCGTGGGGTCGACCCCGCTGGGCTTTACCGTGATTTCGCAATTGCTTCCCTACATCGAGCAGAACAACCTTTACAACCAGATCAACTTCACGGTGTCAGCCACCGATCCTTCCAACAGCGGTCCCACCGGCACCACCATCAAAACCTTGCTCTGTCCCTCGGACATCATCCCGCTCCCACCCCCTGGGCTTGGTGGGAACAACTACTTTGCCAACTACGGGACAGCGGTGCAGTTCTTCCAAAACTCCAGCATCGCCAACGGCGTCTTTGCCCTCCGAGATACGAAGGGCATCAGCGTCCTCGGGATCACCGACGGATCGAGCAACACTGCAGCGTTCTCGGAGTTGAAGAAAGGCGATTACAACAACGCGGTCTACAGCCCGGCCGACTGGCTGAACGCCAGCAGTCTCGGTGCGCCAACGACCCCCGATCAAGCCTATGCACTCTGCGAGGGCATCAGCACGTCGAATCTTGGTTACCAGTGGCTCTCAGCAGGGGGGGAGTGGTTGAACGACAGCAACACCGGCACTGCGTACACGCACGTCGGCCTACCAAACAGCATCAATTGCGGCTTTCCAGCCACCTTGACGTTTGATGTCAATGCCAGCAGCTACCATATCGGCGGGGTCAACGTGCTTCTGTGCGATGGTTCTGTCAGGTTCATCTTAAGCTCAATCGACCTCCCGACCTGGCGGGGGCTGGGCACCCGCGCGGGGGGAGAAATCGTCTCGCTGCCTTGATCTGATCGATCCAGGATCTTGTCCGGCAGTATTTCAGATTTGATATCCGAAGGCGGGATAGCCCCCAAGGACCACGGGACAAAACCCTCGACTGGGAGGGAGAGGGGAGTCAAACCGCCCTCCGGCTCCCCCTTCCCTTGTTAGGGAAGGGGGTTGGGGGGTTAGGTTTTCTCCGGTAGTCCCTTAATGTCGCACTGAACAGGTGGTCGGAATCACTTACAACACATGGCGTTCACATCACGTTGCTTGGTGTTGAAATATCGACAGCAGGCAATGTCTGGCGACGAAAGAGAGAGATCATGAAATCGAACCGAGGTTTTGTTCTGGCAGCGGCTCTCGGCATGGCTCTGCCCAGTGGGGGCTTCTCCCAGGAGCCAGCGCGGCCGGGGCAGCTACGCGGGGTTCTGTCCGCCCTGAAGCAGGACGGAGACGCATGGACCCGCCTGGGCACCGACTGGCTGCTGAATCGCGAGTATGTCTCCCACCTCCTCTACCTCGCGACGGACAGCCGCGGCAACATCGTCAGCAGTGGGATGTACCACCCCAGTCAGGTCAAATACGGCTGGGAGTGGTTGCGACAGCGGTGTGATCGCGACGGCGACGGTACCGTCTCGCTCTCAGAATTCGGCGGCCCCCGGGAGTGGTTCGAGGCACTCGACAAGGATCGCGACGGGGTATTGACCAAGGACGATTTCGACTGGTCTGCCGGCTCCCCCTTGGCCGCCGCGGGCTCCAAGGCTTCCGCCCTGTTCGAGAGGATCGACCGGGACGGTAACGGCCGCGCCACTCCGGAGGAATGGAAGCTCTGGTTCGATGCCCTTGCTGGCAGCAAGGGCTATATCGGCCAGGACGACCTGATCCCTCTCTTCCTCGAACAGAAACGCGGCGGGACGGGAAAAATGCCCGTCCGACGGAGTCGGCTATCCTTGATCTGCGCCTACCTCGCGGGAGATGTCGGTCCGGCCAGCGATGGCCCGGGGTTGGGTGAGATGGCCCCAGATTTCGCGCTCTCCACTGTGGATGGGAAGGGCAAGTTGTCCCTCTCCGAGCACCGGACGAAAAGGCCGCAGGTTCTGGTGTTCGGCAGCTTCACCTGCAACCGCTTCCGCGCCCAGTCAGGGGATGTGGAAACCGTCTACCGCCGGTATAAGGACAGGGCCGATTTCGTCGCGGTCTACGTCCGTGAAGCCCACCCGACCGACGGCTGGTCGCTGGCATTTAACGAAAGGGTCGGCATCTCGATCGCCCAACCCAGGGTGTTCGAGGATCGCCGCGCGGCCGCCAGCACCTGCTGCAATTCTCTCAAGACGACGATCCCGATGGTCATCGACGAAATCGACGACCGCGCTGGCATCGCGTACTGCGGTATGCCGGACCGGCTGTACATTCTCGACACGTCCGGCCGGGTTGTCTACAAGGGCGGGCGGGGTCCCTTCGGTTACAAGCCGCTGGAGATGGAGCAGGCCCTTCTCTTGCTGCTGACGGCCGAATCTCCCGCGCAGCCCAAAGGAGGCACGGTCATACCGGCAAAATAATGATCACTAAGGCGAGCAGCAGAAGAAAGCTGACACATTCTTGGGAATCGCCCACGCCGGGCCGCCACAATCTGTTTAAAGTTTAAGGAGTTTAAAGTTTAAAGTTGAAGACAGTGAGCCAAGAAACAGGCTCGCGACAAAGCCGAGCATATTAAACTTTAAACTGTTTGAACCTTAAACTTTAAACTTAAGATGGCGGCATGGTTGTCCATGACGAGGGGTCATCCTCCATCTGCTGATTGCCTAACCCCACGTCCGGCAGGGGAAGCCGTCCCAGCCGGAACTGGGGATCACTCGGGGTTCGTATGACAAATTGTAACGACTGTTTCCAAGTAGGTCTAACCATGAAATATTCTTTCTTCTTGCTGATTTGTTGCGTGAGCTTCTTGACTGGTTGCCGCCCGACCCTGGCCGAGAACGTCAACCCCGACGAGGCTGGCCCCCTTCTCCGGACTGCCCTGGAAGCCTGGAAGGGTGGCATGACCACGGCGGACCTCGCAGACCAAAAGCCGTCGATCATCATGAACGAGTCGGACTGGAGTTCTGGCAACCGACTCCTCGATTTCAAAATGGCAGACACCGGTTCGCTCGACGGGCGACAGGTGCGATGGGTGGTCCAACTCAAACTCCAGGACAAGAACGGTAAAGTGTCGGACCGCAAGGCAACGTACATCATCGACACCATCCCGCGGGTCGTGATTGTCCGCGACTCCTTCGCATCGTAGGGCGATGGACCGGATGCAGCGGATCCCTCGCGCTGAGCGGGTGCAATACAAAAATTATGACGGAGAAAAGTATGTCGAGATCATGCCTGTCTTATCCAGCAGCCATCGTATGGGCCGTCGTCGCGTTCTTATCCGCTGCCCCCGCGGGCGCGGCTGAGGTGAAGTGCCTGCCAGACGACACCGACCTGGTTGTCGTTGTGAACCTGAAACAGATCTTCAACTCCGAACTCGTCAAAAGCCAGCCGGACGCCGTCGGCGAGCTGAACGATGTGCTGGGACATTTTGCCGGAATCCACCGTGTCCAGAGGTATCTCAAGGAGGTGGGTATTGATGCGTTTCGCGATCTGGAAAGCATCACGTATGCCTACCCCCCCGGCAAGGACTCTGGACCGAACTTCCTCATTCTGGAAGGCGAGTTCAGCGCTGTGAAAATGACTGACGCTGCCAGGGCCGCTGGGTCCACGGTCCGCGTCAGCAAGTCGGGGAGCGATACCGTCTACGAGATTACCCCTCGGGGTGAGAAGCGGTTTTATGCCGCCCTGGTCAACCCCTCCACGTTGCTCGCGGCTGCCACGGAGGACTCTCTCATCAACGCCCTGGCCCGCGCCTCCGGTTCCAAGCCATCCGCTCTCAAGAAAGAAGTGAGGACGGTGTTGGAATCGGCCGGTGTCCGTCAGTCGGTGACTTTCGTGTCGAGTGGTGCCACCCTCGCCCGTCGCCTGGAAGGCACTTCCATCCCGAACATCGAACGCGCCACTGCCTTTTTGCAAACGCTCGACACCGTCTCGGGGGGCATCACTCTCGCCAGGGGGATTCAGTTTCAACTGGTCTCGAACGCGGACAGCGATGAGACTGCGAAGAAGTTGGCGGAGAGTGCCAACGGTGCTCTCCGCATCCTCCTCACGCTCGTGCGTCAACACGCGGAGAAGGATAACACACTCAAGCCCGTCGCCGAAATAGTGACGGGACTGAGCTTCACGACCGACGGTTCCAGGATTGTTTTCCGCGGCGAGGTGAGCCTTGACACCGTTGAGAAACTGATGAATCGGTTCCCGGTCAAACGGTAGACCCATGTTCCGAACGAATCCCAGGTCAAGGTGGTTGCCGAATCCCTCGTGCCGACGATATGCTGCGGAATGCACCGCGTCGCGGCGAAAATCTGTCCCGGAAGGTTGTGGCGG
>PLDW01000387.1 GCA_003136315.1 Gemmataceae bacterium
CACCGCTGGTGTGTTGGCCCAGGGCGGAAGCACTGGGAAGCCTTGCATTCTTTTGGCTGCATGACCTGACGACCGACACTTTGCCTGGCGACTTGATCACTCGAGGTTGGAATGACGCGATTGCGGATGGCGGTGATCGGGGTTGGGCATCTGGGGCAGCACCACGCCCGTATCCTCGCCGATCTGCCGGAAGTGGAACTGGTAGGGGTAGCTGACGCCAATCCGGATCAGGCCCAGTTGATCGCCGACCGGCTTGGGACGACTGCTTTCGACGATTTTGAGCCTCTTCTCGAACGGGTGGATGCGGTCAGCGTTGTCACCCCCACGATCTACCACCATCACGTCGCGGCTGCGTTCCTGAAGCAGGGGGTTCCGGTCCTGGTGGAGAAACCCGTCTGCCGAACGGTGGCCGAGGCGGACAACTTGATCAACCTGGCCGAACGGGCCGGGGTGCCGTTCCAGGTGGGGCACATCGAGCGGTTCAATCCGGCATTTGAAGACCTCGCCCGGCGACCGATTGTCCCGAAGTTCGTGGAGGCCGAACGGCACGGCCCATTCACTGGTCGCAGTACCGACATCGGGGCTGTCCTCGACCTGATGATTCACGATCTCGATCTGCTCCTGTCACTGATCGGCGGGCCGGTGCGGAATGTCTCGGCGGTTGGAGCGTCGGTGTTTGGCGGACACGAGGACATGGTGAACGCTCGACTCGAATTCGAGAACGGGTGTGTCGCCCATGTGACGGCCAGCCGGATTAGCCAGCGACCCAAGCGACGCCTGCGAGTGTGGGCACCGGAGGGGTACGCGGGTATCGACTTTGTCAGCCGCAAGCTCACGCTCGTCCAGGCGGGTGAGGAACTCCGGCGACACGGGCTCCGCGTCGACAAGATGGACGCCGCGGCGAAGGCCCGGCTGAAGGATGAGGTATTCGGTCGCTATCTTCAGGTGCTGCATCTGGATGAAGACCGCAAGTGCGACCAGTTGACGTCGGAACTGCGGCATTTCGTGGACTGCGTGAAGACGGGGCGCCGACCGCGGGTGAGCGGAGAGGATGGCCGTGACGCGCTGGAACTGGCCGAGCGCATCCTGGCGGCGGTCCGCTGCCACCAGTGGAATGGGACGACCGACGGCCCAGTGGGGGCCGGGGCGTTCCCGCGACCAAGCGGGTGGCTGTTCCAGCCCCCGCAGGAACGCCGCAACGAGGCTGCATAGCGGCAGTTCGTATCGAATGGCCCGCAGATGACGCAGACTTCGACGCAGATGAAATCCAGATCAGACCAAATTCGTTTTGATCAAGATTTCATCTGCGTTCGTAGATCTGCGTCATCTGCGGGCCATTTCGATGAAGCGATGATGGCAATTGATTTTCATTTCGCCCCGGACAAGATCCAGTTCCGGACGATCATCTTCTCGGCGTCGGTCAACTGCTCTTTGCCGGCCGGCGGCATGGCCCCCTCGTCGATGCTGGTCCAGAGCGGGCTGCTCTTGAGATCACCCGGTTTGATTTCTGCGCCGCCGTCCCCACCCTTCATGATGCTGGCAATCGTGCGAAGGTCGAGGCCGCCCTTGGGCTTACCGACAGCCCCGTGACAGTTGAGGCACTTCGACCGGAAGATCGGCAAAACCTCCGTGGTGAACGACACCTGCTTGACCGATGGGGTCGTGGGCTCGGTCTTTTTGGGCTCAGGAGTAGGCGGCTTTTTGGGCTCAGGAGTGGGTGGCTTCTTGGGCTCCGGCGTCGGGGGCGGCGCTGGGGGTTTGGTCTCGGTGACCTTCTTGGGCGGTTCCTGGGTGACGGGGCCGGGCGACTCCCTCTTCTGCGGTGGAGTCGTCGGCGGGGTCGTTGAGGAGGCAGGTGACGCTGGGGGCTGTGAGGTTAAGGTGGGGCTGTCGGCATGGGCCGTTTCGGTCGGCTTCTGCTTCTGATTCCCGGCCCAGACCCCGAACCCAAAACCGAGAAGGACCAGGAGGACGTAGATCCCCCAGCCGATCAGCCAGACGGCCGATGAGGTCGGCTCGGGGTGGGGCATCGGGAAGGGTGCGACAGTGGGACGAGTGGGTGTACGGGGCATGGCTGGTCCCGGACGGGTGTGGCGGGTGGGTCGACGCGGGCTCTCTCTCCTCAAGCCTAGCACCCCCCGCCCAGTTTGTACATTCAGCCAACCCCGCGTGCTTGCCAAATTTCTCGCTGAATACCCCGGAGGCTCAAACAATTTTGGGAGCTTTCCCGGAATCAGCCCTGGAATTGACACCCCCGCCGACCGGAGGTTATCGTCCGCTCTCCCGGAAGTGGCGTACCCGCGTGTCATGTGGCCGCGGAGACGTTCGCGGCGGAGGGCTGCACGGATGGCAGTTGTGGCCTGCGGGGTGGTGTTCTTGCTCGGCGGACTTGCTGTCGTGGCTACCCGCAACCGACTCGGGATCGGCTACTCGATCCGAGAAGCCATTCTCGGGTCGGCTTCACTCTGTGGCGCGTTCGTGGTCGCCACGACCGAAAGCCTCGGTGCTGTCGGGCAACTCCGGTTCGGTCCCGTTCTCGCGGCCTGGGTGCTGGCCGGTCTTGGGCTCGCAGCAGTAGTCTGGTTCAACCGGCGGGCTCTGGCTGGGTTCTGGGTCCGCTCTCCCCTCAGATGTATCGACGCCGTCCTGATTTCACTCCTCATGGCGGTGTGCCTGGCCGCCGGTCTGCTGGCTGTGTCTTGCCCGCCCAATAACTGGGACGTCACCCTCTACCACTTGCCCCGGCAACTCCAGTGGCTCCAACAAGGGAGTGTCGCGCATTTCCCGACCCAGGATTATCGCCTGACAGTCAACCCGCCGTTTGCAGAATTCGTCGGCCTCCACCTGCTGATCCTCTCGGGGACCGACCGGTTCGCACCAGTCGAGTCGTGGACCGCAATGGTGCTGACACTGGTTGCGGTCTCACTCGTTGCTCGTGAGGTCGGACTCACCCGCCGGGGACAACTCCTGGCGACCTTGTTCGCGGTCACGATCCCCGTCGGGTTTCACGAAGCGGTCAATGGGAAGAACGACTGGCTGGTGAGCTTTTGGCTGGCTGTCACGACGTTCTGGGTCATCCAGGTGTGGAAAGCCAGGCCGATCCGCTTTGCATCTGGGGTGTTTGCCGGCCTGGCGGTCGGCCTCCTCGTTCTCACCAAGGGGACTGGAGGGGTGTATGCCGCACCGGCCGTTGCCCTTGGCTGTCTGGGACTCGCGGCCCGCCGGCCCCGGGGTTGGGTGCTGGCTGCGGCGATGGTCGCGATCCTCACCGTGGCAGTGAACACCTGTCACTGGTATCGGAATGTCGCTGCGTACGGGTCGGTCAGCGGGAGGACGTTTGGGCTCGGCAACGAACGGCAAGGACCACGTGTATGGGCATCGGGGGTGATCCGAAACATTGGAATGCACCTCGCTCTTCCGAAAGATTCGTGGAATTACAAAATCGAACGCTATGTCCGCCGAATGCACCGAGGGCTCGGGATCGAACCGAATAACCGGGAGACAAGCTGGCAGGGCTTCCCCTTCCAGGTGTTGTATCGGCCGCAATACGAAGACCTTGCCACCGCACCGGCCCACGCGCTCCTTCTGCTCGCGACGTTCCCCGCGTTGCTGCTCGCGCTCACCCGGGCGAAGCTGCGGCCGGGATCTGCGCGGGAACAGGGTTTGGCCCATCCGGACGGCGCGACCCGCTCCTTCCCGGGTTCCGAGGGGTGTACCCCCTGGCTGATTTACTTGCTCACCACGATCGGAGGATTCGCCTGCTTCTGCGTGGTCTTCAAGTGGCAGCCGTGGCATCCCCGGCTGCACATCCCCTTGATGGCCCTGGGCGGGGTCGCAGTCGGTTGGCTGTTCACCCGTCCGGGCATCCGCTGGGCCGCGCCGCTCGCTGTCGCTGGGCTGATCCTGTCGGTGATCCCCGCAGCCACCCAGGGCGAGTCCCGCTCACTGGGTCCGAAGGGGTTGGTGACCGTGTTCCAGGACGACAAGGAGCTGCTCCGCTACTTCGGGAACCCCAACCTCCGGGACAACAGCCAGGAAGTGGTCAAAACGGTGCAGGCCATGCATCCCCGGACGGTCGATCTGATCAACCAGCCCACCCTTCCGTGGGAATACCCGATCGCTCTCGAACTGCGTTCCGGTGGCGACCCGCCGCAGATCGGATATTTTTATCCGGTTTCTGGCTCACCCCCGGTCGGTCGTCCTGCCGATGTGGTGATTGACATCGGGAGTGAATTTCCCCCGGAGTTGATCCGCCATCCCCGGACCCGGGTGGTGTACCGGCTCGCCAAACGATTCGGGATCTTCACGATCTACCACCCGCTCACGCCGGGAACCAAATACGCGAGTTACCGGCTGACCGAATCCGGCGAGTGGGAATCGATCGCAGGAACACAACCTTCTCCCCCGCCCGGCTGCGACCAGCCGGTTGCCCGGTATGGGATCGGAGTCGAACCGCCCGCTGGCCACTGAGACGCGATCGGATTCAAACCGAGTACCGGGTGCGGCCGGTGACAGATGGAGGACGACAATGCCGCCCACAATCACGCATGGCCTCAATCACACCTTGACCCGGTCGCTCCGGCAGATTCCCGGGGTGCAACCGATCCTTGACTACGTTCGCCGGTCGACGCCGGTGGTCAGCGAGGGTGTCGTCGCCCAGTACCACCACGACGGGTACATGGTGTTCGACCTTCAGTTACCAGAAACGATCCTCGATCGGGCGATCACTGACCTGGCCGACCACCCGGAAATGGTCCAGGATCTGCATCACGGGAGTCGGGTGTTCAACGGCTGGAAGCTCAGCCGGGCGGTACGAACGATCGCCCTTGCACCGCGAATCCTGCGACTTCTCCGTCAGCTCTACGGCCGCCGACCGCGGCCGTTTCAGACCCTGAACTTCCCGATCGGGACCGAACAAAAGGTCCACTCGGACTTCATCCACTTCGCAAGTGATCCCCCAACATACATGTGTGGGGTGTGGGTGGCGCTGGAGGACATCGACCTCCAGAACGGTCCGCTCGTCTACTATCCCGGCAGCCACAAGCTGCCGGAAGTGAGTATGGAGACGGTCGCCCCCGGACCCGGGCCAGAGCACTACCACCTGTACGAAGCGTATGTCGAGCAACTCATTCGGGACCGCGGCTTGACCCCCCACTACGCCGTTTTGAAGAAAGGGCAGGCCCTGATCTGGGCATCGAACTTGCTGCACGGCGGGAGCGTCCACCGAGACAAGGGCCGGACCCGGCACAGTCAGGTCACCCATTACTACTTCGAGAACTGCCAGTATTACCAGCCGCTATCCAGCTATGGCGGCTACCGGCACCTGAAGATCGACGAGTGGGTGCGCTGAGCCGTCGGAGAGAGCAGGGGATGTCAGGGAGACTGGAGATCGGATAGACTGAGGATGTGCGGAGAAAACCTAATCCCCCAACCCCCTTCCCTGGGAGGGAAGGGCGAGCCGGAGGGCGGTTTGACTCCTACGGATACTCCCTGATCGATCGGTTCCAGCCTCTCCCGACACACCTGACACACACGCAATGGATGAACTGGCTGAGCACGAGGCGTTCCTCCGGGCGATCTTCGACGCTCCGGATGACGATACCCCCCGACTCGTGTACGCCGACTTTCTTGACGAACACGATGCTCCGGACCGCGCTGCGTTCATCCGCATTGGCTGCGAACTCGCACGACTCCACGAAGAGGATGGCCAACCCCGGTTGGCGACACTGAAGGAGGAGTTGGCCCGCATCGTAGAACGCCATGAGTGGGCTCAACAGACCTCTGATCGCGGTTTTCCGCTGATCGATCGGATCGTCCTCGCAACGGCCAAACTGGATGATCCCATTGCCCTGCGCGCTGCCGTGGTGCGGGACACTCCGGAATGGTTTGGAGCGAAGACCCTGGCCATTGCTCCTGGCCGCCACTTGTTCCCGCAGCACGTCGATCCGCTGTTCGCCTTGCCGTGGACCCAGCAGGTGACCGAGTGGGATCTCCAGGGACATGTTGAGGAGATCGCTGCCGGACCCCAAACCGGAGACGCTGGCGCGTTCGCCTTGATTGACCTGTATGAACGACCGGTCATCTCGCTGTCCGGGGTCGAGGCCCTCGTGAACCACCGCGGAGCTCGCCGCATCCACGCCCTCAACCTGACCCACAATAACCTCGATAACGACGCCGCACGGGCACTCGTGCGCTCGCAGTATCTCGTCCGGCTCAGACGCCTGGACCTGTTCGAGGGGAACCGTCTTCGCGGCAAAACATGGCAACAGTTGATCGAGAAGTTCGGCGAAGACGTGGTGGGATAAAACAGATTTAGTGTTGTCGGATTTAGTGTTTAGTGTTTAGTGTTTAGTGTTTAGGAAAAGGCTTACAAGCTGGTCGAAAGCTCATCGGTGTTTTCGCCCCGAAGGGTCGGCGGACAATAGCCCAGGGTGGAGCCGGGTTTCCGGCGCAACCCTGGGAGACCTACTAGACACCAAACACCAAACACCAACCACCAAACACCAAACACCAAACACCAAACACCAAACCCCAAACACCAAACACCAAACACCAAACACCAACCACCAAACACCAAACACNNCCAAACACCAAACACCAAACACTAAACACTAAATCCGACTAAAATGTTCGCCATACTTCTGACTGCCACTTTGCCTGCGGCTGATCCGAGTTTCACCGCGAAATACGATCGCCTCGACCCGCCGGCCGGGGTCGCCGAACCGATTCGCAAGATCCTGACCGCCGACTCGCTTGTCATCCGTGGAGACGGTGGCGAGGTGGTGATGACGGTCTGGTTCCGGACTGCCATCCCGGTCAAGGCGACCGCTGAGCAGTTGAAGAACGGCCTGACCTACCGGGAGATCCCAGAAGGTGAGGTGGTCGGTGTGATCCAGTTTCCTCACACGTTCACCGACTACCGCCGACAGGAGATCCCGGCGGGGGTGTACACCCTGCGGTTCGCTGTCCAGCCGGATATCGGCGATCACACTGGCACCGCCCCGCACCCGGACTTCTGCCTGATGAGTCCGGCAGCAAAAGACACGACCGCTGAACCGGTGGAGAAGAAGGAGTTGATCCGAATGAGTAGCGATGTCAACGAGGGAAAGCACCCGGCAGTGCTGCTGCTCTTCCCCAACTTTGGGAAGGACGACGGACCGAAACTGGCCGACAAGGGGAACGGGGTGTGGGTCGTGAATACGCGGCGGCCAGTCGAGACAGGCGCAACCGCGGCAACGCTCGGGTTCGGGATCACCGTCGCCGGGACGTGGAAGCCGTAACCGGTCCATCGGTCGTTTGGCAATAGTGGATCAACAAGTGTCGTAATTCATTTACATTGGCCAATCTACCCCCCCTGCCCCCCTTCGAAAGGGGGGGAGAGAAAGGAGAGGGGTAAAGGGATGAACAGGCCCCCGATCCTCAACCGAGTCGAGCAATAGATGTTTTCTCCCCCCCTTTTGAAGGGGGGCAGGGGGGGTGAATTGACGATAACAATAAACTTGACACTCATTGATGCGATGTTCCTGAGGTGGCTCAGTTTGCCCCGACCCGAGTCGGCCCGACGACCGGCCCGTTGCCGCCGGGGAATCGCAGGAACGTGGCATCGTCGGCTTCGTTCGGCGGCGGCAGGGTGGGCGTGTCGAGTTTCGTCCCGGCCAATGGGAAGGCCCCAGGTTGAGACTGGGGGTCGTATCCATTGTCTGTGGAGTTGACCCCGGTCACCACACCGAGATCCGACCGGGCCAGAGCCTTGGTTTTCCAGAAGTAGTTTCGACTCACCACGCTCTCGAATTTGCCTGGGCCGATGAACAACACTCCGACTCCAACATCCGCGATCGTGTTTTGCGTGATCTGCACCCGAACCGGTTGTCCATCGGGGACTTGCCCGCCAACGGCAATCCCGACTTCCGACTTGTAGATCCGGTTACCGGTCACCTCCGAATCGACCACAGCTCCATCGAACACGATCCCGAACTTTCCCGGTCCCTCGAACCGACTGTTTCGGATCGCAATCCACTTCGACTGGAGAGTTCCGCCCGTCTCCACCCGAACACCGGAGTCGGTCGTTTGCGACAGGATCACCCGGACCCGGTTCAGGATCACCGGTTTCCCGGACTGCCCGGCGGCGTTGTGAAGCAAGAACCCCGTCTTCTTGACTCCCCTGACGGTGACCCCCTCGAACGTCACTCCTGCGACATTGCCGCTCAACTGGACCCCGAAGTCAGCCACTCCCTTGCCATCGAATTCGAGATCCTTGAACCGGACGTTCAGTGCCTCGTTGAGATCGAGCATCGCGGCGGTACCAGTGGTGGCCGACGCCGAGGCGAACTCGATCAACGCTGGCTTCCCGTCAGGCAGTCCCGACTCGACCGTCAGATCTTTTTTGTTGACCCGCAGGAAGGACTCGCTAAGCGGGGATTCCTCGATTGTGATCGTGTCTCCCGAGGATGCTGCCCGGAGTGCGGCGGCGAGGGTGGCGTGCGTGTTTTCCGCCCCGGCTTTCGCCTTCGAGACAACGAGCCGTTTGGTTGTGACAGTCGGGGGCGGGAGAGGTTCGGGACCCTTCCTGAAGGCCAGGTAATACACCCCCACACTGACCGCCCCGGTCAGGATCAGTCCGGCCGCGGCCAGGAGGATGGTCCGGCGGCGGCGCGGGTGGGACGGGAGTGGACGAGGCAACCGGGGTTCGGGGCTTAGAGCGGTGTCCCCACCCGTGGCCGAAGGGGTCTCGTCGAGCGACTCCCACACCCCATTACCGTCAGCGGGGGTATCTGGGAGCGAGGCCGAGCCCTGAACCACGGTCGGAGTTCCGCTGAGGTTATCCATGCTCGGCGAGACCGAGATTCGGACTCCACTGCCGGGGCTGATGCCGGCCGGGGCCGGCCCGGGCAAGATCATCGATCGCGCGGCGATTCCCGGGTTGCGGCCCGTCCCATTGAGGATCGCCGGGGAGAGTTGCGGCATCTCCCGCTCCGGAGGCAGCGGAATCGGAGTGGTGACCCACGGGGCGAGCGCAGCCATCAATTCGGCCGGGGTCTGGTAGCGATCGGCCGGGTTCTTCCGCATCATCCGCGAGACGACCGCCACGATCTCGCCCGAAACCTCGGGGCGGATCTCTCGGATCGCCCGCGGTTCCCGGTTCTTGTGCCAGATGAGTTTGAGTGGGATGGTCCCTTCCGGAAAGGGTTGGCTTCCGGTCAGCAGGTAGTAGAAGGTGGCCCCGAGGGAGTAGATGTCGCTACGGATGTCGACGGTGTGGCTGTCCTCGGCTTGCTCGGGAGAGAGGTAATCGGCCGTCCCGAGGATATTCTCGTCGTACTTCTTAGTCAGCACGTCGTCAGTATCGTGAAAGAACCGGGCCAGCCCCAGGTCAAGGATCTTCACGACTCCGGTTCGGTCGACGAGGATGTTGCCTGGCTTGATGTCCCGGTGGACAAGCCCCATCTCGTGGGCGTGCTGAAGACCAACCGCCGCTCCGTAGATGTAGTGGCATGCTCGAATGGGGTCGAGTGGTCCGAACTTCTTGATCAAATCCTGGAAGTTCGTTCCGTCCACATACTCCATGACGAGGAAGTGCAGATTGTCGTCCTGATCCAGGTCGTAGGCACGGACCAAATTGGGGTGATCGACCGCAGCGACTGCACGGGCTTCCCGGATGAATCGTTCGAGGCTTGCTCCATCGGCCGCTTTTGCAGTTGGTAAGACCTTCACCGCGACTCGTCGCCGCATCAATTTGTGTTCGCACAAGAACACCTGCCCCATCCCACCCGATCCGAGTTTCTCCAGGACTTTGTACTTCCCGATACTGAACCGCTTCCACTTCCCCTGGAGGAGTTGCTCGGCCTGAAAGTACGTAATGAGCCCGTCCCGGACCAACAAGCCGGCCACCTTGGTCGGTTCGGCCGGGGGGCCGCCCTGCTCGGCCAATTGGGCGAGATAGGCTTTCAGACGCGCCTCATCCGTGACGCCGCTTTTCTGGACCAGGTCCAGCAATTCGGCGGCAGTGGCGGGGGGGGGCATCGAAGGGCCTCTCCAGGACTGGGGCGATCAGGAACCGGGTGCGAGGGTCGAGATAGGGGAATCGGGTCGCTCTAAGTATAGGTTACTCGCGCACTCGGGGGAGTTCCCATCCTGTTAGTGTGAGCGTTTTCTTGTGACCTGGCAAGACGCCATGACTGGGGAAGTGGAAGTGAGTGGGCGTAAAAGTGTGTGGAATGACCCCGCCGAGGTCGGGATGGCCTGGAAGTGGTGTGTTGACCAGCGATTGCGACCACACGAGACCTCATGTCAACGCACACGATTCCGTCCGTTCCCCACCGGCCACTGGTTCAGGGTCGGGAATCCACTGCCGGTGGTCCGGACGGATTTGCCCTCCCGAGGTAAAACGCCCCAACCGCGAGTACTCCCGCGAACAGGAGTGCGAATGCCACAGCCAGGGTAATGTACAGTCCGGTACGATGCGGAATGTGGGAGGTGACAGGGACCGCAGCGGGAGCCGGAGGAGCAAGCGGGGGGTCACTGCCTGCCGGTTTGGGCTCGATCCGATGACGGATCGGTGCGGTGGAGGCAGCGTTGCGCGCTGTCGACACCGGATTGCGGGCCGCAGGGTTTGCGTACCCCCGGCTGGGTCCGACCGGGGCCAGTGGGCGAGTCGTCTCAACCGTTCCAACGGCCGGGTTCCGGGCCGAACTCCCCCCGGACCGCATCACCCCCCGGCCTGGCCCAAACAGCGCCCGCCCCAGTGGAACCGACGTCCCGCTCCCGCCCGTCTTGTCCATGCTGTGCCCGGTCAATCCTAGAACTAGCGGGCAGAGTCCGGGCATTTCTTTCTGAGGAGGTGGGTCGACGGGCATATCGGCCCAGTGAGCCAGGGCATCCGCCACCTCAATCGGTTCCTGGAACCGCTGCGTCGTGTCCTTGGCCGACATCCGCCGCAAAACGGCCAGAATCCCGGGTGGGACGTCCGACCGAAACGTCTCGACCGGCTTTGGCTCACGGGTCTGGTGAGCCACCAGCTTGGACGCGATCGTCCCTTCCGGGAATGGGGTCTGGCCGGTGAGGAGGAAGTACAGCGTACCCGCGAGGCTGTAGATGTCGGCCCGGATGTCGACCGTGTTGCTCACGGCTTGTTCCGGAGCCAGGTAGTCGGCTGTCCCGAGAACACATTTGTCGTCGTACTTCTCGGTCACGCTATCGGTCGGCTTGTTGAAGAAACGCGCCAGGCCCATATCGAGAATTTTGATGACCCCGGTTCGCTCCAGGAGCAGGTTCCCGGGCTTGATATCGCGGTGGACCATTCCGAGTTCATGGGCGTGTTGCAGCCCGACCGCAGCCTGTGCGGTATAGTGTGCGGCCCGGATCGGATCCATCGGGCCATGCCGGGCAACGATATCCTGGAGGCTGTTCCCGTCCACGTACTCCATCACCAGAAAGTGCAGCTTCTCATGCTGATCGATATCGTACGCTCGAACGATATTCGGGTGATCGAGGGCAGCGACTGCACGGGCCTCCCGATGGAATCTCTCCAGATTGGAGGGATCGTCGAGTTTTTCGACCGGGAGCACCTTGAGGGCGACGAGCCGCCTCATCAGGGTGTGCTCGCAGAGGTAGACCGCTCCCATCCCGCCAGCCCCGATCAACTCCAACAAGCGGTATTTTGAACCGACCGTGAATCGTTTATACCGCCCTTCCTTGAGTTGCTTAGCCTGGAAAAACGTGAGCAGCCCCTCCCGGACCAGGACGGCCGCAAACGGGTCGACGGTCAATGGCAAGGAGGTGGCCGCCCGGTGGCGATCAATGAACTCGTCGATACGGGCATCGGGCAAGAGCCCGCTCTTGCGCACGAGGTCAAGAAACTCCGGGACGGTAGCGGGTTTCGGCATGTTTGCGTGTCCTCGTCCCCGAGGGCGAGCGGGGCCGACAGAGCGGGCAGTCCGCCTGGAATCACCGATCAAGGCGCGTGACCAAGGTCGGTACAACGTCCGGTGTCTGAGGGATACTCTGTCTGGAATGACTGGGGATCGCAAGCGAGAGACGGAAATTTTGCCGAGAAATCGGAATCCGACGGGTGTACTGCCCGGCATCCGATTCCCCCCGGCCTGCCCACCGCAGGTATCCCCCCTGTGGTATCATATCGGCCAAACCACCACAGAGGCGGGAGCGGCATGAAGCGAGAACTGCAAACCGTCCGGGGCGTTTGCCCACACGACTGCCCCGACACCTGCGGACTCGTCGTCCGTGTGGACCCGGCCACTGGCCGCGCAGTCGACCTTCGGGGCGACCCGGACCACCCGTTCACACGCGGGTTCCTGTGCCAGAAGGTCGCCAACTACCTCGACCGGGTCTACCATCCGGACCGCCTTCTCTACCCTCAGCGGCGAATCGGCCGAAAGGGCGAAGGGCGTTTCGAGCGGATCACCTGGGCAGACGCCACTCGCGAGATTGCGACCCGATTCCGCAGGATCGCTGCCTCACCCGACGGCCCCCAGGCGATCCTCCCCTACAGTTATGCCGGGACGATGGGCAAACTGATGTACGGGAGCCTCGACCGCCGGTTTTTCCACCGGCTCGGGGCCAGCCTGCTCGACCGGACGATCTGCGCTTCCGCCGGTTCTGCCGGCTGCGACGTCACTCTCGGCACCCGGGCCATGATCGACCCCGAAGCCGCCATCCACGCCAGATATATTGTCAACTGGGGGTCGAACACTGCGGTCACCAACACCCATTTCTGGAAAGTCGAATTCGAGGCCCGCAAGCGGGGGGCCAGGATTGTGACGATCGACCCGTACAAGTCCTCGACCGCAGCCAAGTCGGACTGGTGGCTCCCCATCCGACCGGGGAGCGATGCGGCGCTCGCCCTCGGTGTGATGCACATCCTGTTTCGGGAAGGCTGGCAGGACCAGGACTACCTCGATCGCTACTGCGTTGGCGGGGGACAACTCCGCGATCGGGTGCTTGGCGAATTCTCTCCGTCCACAGTCGCCCGGATCACGGGGTTGGAGGTCGCCGACATCGAGCGGTTCGCCAGGGAATACGGGCGGAGCCAGGCGTTATTCGGAGGCCCGGCCCTGATTCGCCTGAATTATGGACTCCAGCGTCACGGGGGTGGGGGAACAGCGGTCCGCACGATCGTCTGCCTGCCGGCTCTGACCGGCGACTGGCGGCACTCCGGTGGTGGAGCGCTGTTGAGTACGAGCAAGGCGTACCCGTTCGACGATGCGTACCTGACCCGGCCCGATCTCATTCGCCCGGGAACTCGCACAATCAATATGACCCAACTCGCTGAAGCCCTGCACGGGGAACTCCCCGGGCCGCCGGTGCGGGCCATGTATGTCTACAACTGCAATCCTGCCGCGGTCTGCCCCGATCAGTCGCGAGTGCTCTCGGGGCTCCGGCGTGACGATCTATTCACCGTCGTCCACGAGCAGTTCCAGACTGATACCGCAGATTACGCAGACATCCTCCTGCCAGCGACAACCCAGCTCGAACACTTCGACATCCACGGTAGCTACGGTCATCTGTACGTCCAGGCAAACAATCCGGCGATTGCACCACCGGGGGAGGCGAAGCCGAACACCGAGGTCTTCCGACTCCTGGCCCGGGAAATGGGCTTCGAGCCGGAACTGTTCGAGATCAGCGACGAGACGTTGGCAGCGGGAGCCATGAGGGGTACGGGTGGCTATGGGTATCCGCAGGGGGCAGCGTTTGATGATATCTCGCTGGACGATATCAAGGCCGGTCCGGTGCGGATGAACCTGCCGAAAAACTGGGCACCCTTTGCCGAGGGGAACTTCCCGACCCCATCCGGCAAATGCGAGTTGTATAGCGAGCGAGAGGGTCGGGCTGGCCGCGACCCACTCCCCCACTACGCGCCGCCTCACGAAGATCCGCAGACCCGGCCCGAACTGGCCGCGAAGTACCCTCTCCAGATGATCTGCCCGCCCGCCCCCTCGTTCCTCAACTCGTCATTCGTGAATGTGGATGTCCACAGGAAAAAAGCTGGGCAGGTCACCGTCGAGATTCACCCTCTCGATGCGACTCCCCGGGGTATCACCGACGGTCAGGCGGTGATCGTGTTCAACGACCGTGGCCGGTTTCGGGCGACGGCCCTGGTCGGCGAGACCGTGAAGCCGGGGGTGGTAGTGACCCTGGGCATCTGGTGGAACCGGTACACTGCGGACGGTGCCAATTGCAACACCACGACCAGCACCGCGCTGACCGACCTCGGTGGCGGAGCGACCTTTTTCGACAACCTCGTGGAAGTGGCTGTGTACGAGACCGCATCGGAGACATGAATGGATCCCAGTCAGAATGGCGAGTTCAGCGAAGGCGGCATCGGTTGGAATGTCGGGACCAGAGAACGACCCCGGTAGGGATCGCACCGCCGCCGGTGGTGGAGCTGCGCTCAACCACCGGCGGCGGTGCCGGAGGCGATGACGTAAATACGATGGCCTGACCGACCCCGGTAGGGGTCGAAGCGATTAGCCGGTGGTGGAGCTGCGCTCAACCACCGGTGGCGGTGCCGGATACGATGACGAACACAAGTTGACCCCAAAGCCGGACAAACCAGCGAAGGCAGGGGTGTTGGGGTTGGGGTGGTTGCCGCCGCAAACCGGTGGTAGAGCTGCGCTCAACCACCGGCTAATGGCTTCGACCCCTCCGGGGTCGGGGTGACTGGAAAGTCAATACTGTTTTCTCGATGATGCGTGCCTGTCCCGGTCGATTGCATCCCCCGGTTCCCATGCGTACCATCATCTCCAGACCCGCCCCTTCGTTCCTCCTGGAAGATTTTCCATGCGACGGCTCTCCCTCGCGCTGATCGGGTTGTTCCTCGTCACTCCCGCCACATTCGCCCAGAAGGAATTCGGGTTCGACAACCGTAAGCCGTCTGGCCAACCGTACCTGAAACCGGAAGAGACCGTCGCCCGCTTCAAGGTGGCTCCCGAGTTCGAGGTGAAACTCTTCGCCGGAGAGCCTCAACTCGTCAACCCGATTGCCTTCACAATCGACGAGAAAGGCCGGGTCTGGGTGGTCGAGTGCTTCGAGTACCCGAGCAAGGCCGGGAAGAATGTCCCGCGTGATCGCATCGTCATCCTCGAAGACACCGATGGCGATGGTGTCTGCGACAAGCGGACGGTGTTCGCCGAGGGCAAGGACTTCCCCGTTCCCGAGGAACGGAAGAAGGCCGGGCTCGGGGCCTTCGACATGGCATCGGGAATCGAGGTGGGGCATGGCGGGGTCTTCGTCGGCGCGCCGCCTTACCTGTGGTTCATCGAGAACAAAAACGACAAGCCTGGGAAGTTCGAGGTGCTGTTGAAGGGGTTTGGCAGCCAGGACACCCACGAGACCCTGAACACCTTCCAGTGGGGGCCGGATGGCTGGCTCTACGGGCTACACGGGATCTTCACGAACTCGGCCGTGAAGTCGGCCCAACTGGATGGGCCGGAGACCCGGATCAACGGTGGAATCTGGCGCTATAACCCGACCGAGAAAAAGTTCGAGATCTTCGCCGAGGGCACCTCGAACCCGTGGGGCATGGACTGGCGGAACACCGATGGGCAGTTCATTCTCGCTTGCTGTGTGATCCCGCACCTTTACCACATCGTGCCCGGCGGCATTTATAAACGACAGGCCGGAGCGAGTTTCAACCCTTACGCCTACAGTTACCTGAACGAGATTTGCGACCACACCTTCCACAAGGAGAGCGGCTGGGCACACGCTGGGCTCATCTCGCTGGATGTCCCGCACATGCCCGAGAAGTACCGCAATAGTGTGATCTTCGGGAGCATCCACGGGTGCTCGATCAAACAGAATATCTTGAAGCCCAACGGCAGCACCTTCACTGCCACCCGCGGCGACGACTTCCTGGTCAGCGGCGACAAGAATGTGCGCCCGATCAATATGCGGTGGGGTCCGAATGGCGACATCTACCTGATCGACTGGCACGACCAGAACCCCTGCCACCAGGCTGCCGCGGATAGCTGGGACTACGAACGCGGGCGGGTGTATCGCATCCAGCTCAAGGGGACGAAGACGAAGAAGGCGGAGGATCTGGGGAAGAAAACCATCGAGGAGCTTACCCGGATCGCCGTCGACAACGACAACCCGTGGTCGAACCGATCCGCATTACGACTTCTCGCCGAGCGATGTCAAGAAATGGCTGGCGACGTGAGGCTCGCCTTACAGCTAGATCGTAAAATGTCAGGGGGTCCAGCCAGCGCGAGACAGGTGCGAGCTATGTGGACCCACAACCTCTTCGTAGCGTCTGGCACGCCCGAGAATTACTCAAACAGTATCGTTCGCGCGTGGGCGATACGGAAACTCACCGAATTCATTCCCGGCTGCCTTGCGGACGAGGGACTTGCGGAACTATCCGCCAAGGAATCCAGTGCGATGGTCCGGTCGGAGATCGCATCGGATGCGTTACGGGTCGCGGACAGGTTCGATGTCATGCCAGTGCTCCACGCCCTGCTCTCCCACAAGGAAGACGCCAAAGACCCCGTCATTCCCCAGCTTGTCTGGCTCGCCTATGAGAAGGTCATCTCGAGAAAGGAGGAGTATAAAGCGAAGACGATTGAGAAGGAACTTGCCTGGCTCGCTGAGCAATCTCCGGACAACATCTTCGTCCGCGATCAGATCGTTCCCAAGGTGATGCGCCGGCTCGTCGCCACTGGCTACTCTGACGACCTCAAGCAGTGCATCCAGTTCGTCAGCACACTGAAGGACACGAATAGCCGCGAGAAAGCGCTCGACGGACTCAGCATCGCACTCGCCGGGCAAACCGTGAACGCTCCCGAGGGCTGGATCGAGTTGCAGGCTGCGGTTCGCAAGGACGGCGACCCGCGACTGGTCCGACTCGTCGATAAGCTCGCAGTCAGCTTCCGCGATCCGGCAGCGATCAAGCGGGCGGTCGATATCGCTGCCAACACCGGGCTGACCGCAGGTCCGCGGGCCGAGGCCGTCCGGCAACTCGGGCTCCTGCGCGATCCGGGGACGCTCACACTTCTCTTGAACATTCTCCGCAAGGACGAGAACGCGACTGTGCGGGCCGAAGCCGCGCGAGCGGTGGCAGCGTTCGGCGATCCGAAAGTCCCGACCGAACTGTTGGCAGGGTGGAAGGATTACCCGAAAGACCTCCGGCCCGACGTGGTGAATACGCTCGCCACCCGCAAGGAGTGGGCGAAGGCGCTCCTCGCAGCGATGGCGGCGGGCAAGGTCGACCGGGCCGCCGTCACCGACAACACGATCCTCCGCATCCAGGCGTTCAACGATGCCGAGCTGAACAAGCTCATCGAGAAAGCCTGGGGTCGGACCCGGCCCACCCCCGCGGATCTGGCCGCGACGATCGACAAAACCCGGGCGTCGCTCCACGAGGCCCCGGCGTCATTCGCCCGCGGCCGGACCGTGTTCGAGGCCACCTGCGCGAAGTGTCACAAGTTCGATGGCAAGGGTGCCGATGTCGGCCCGCCGCTGGATGGGGCCGCCCGGGATATCGAGTACATTCTCGTGAACGTGATCGATCCGAATCGGGTGATCGGCGCTCCCTACTTCCTTCGCACCGCACGACTCCTGGATGGTACGGTCCAGCAGGGGGTGCTCGCCGAGGAGGACGACAAGACGATCACCCTGAAGCAGGAGAACGGGGTACTCCGCAAGATCCCGAAGGCCGACCTGGATGGCCCGGTCCTGGTGGTCGAGAAATCCCTCATGCCCGAGGGGCTCGGCTACAACATGACCCCCCAGGACTTCCGCGACCTCGTCCGGTATCTGATGGCGAACCCGTTCCTGACGGACCTCTCGGTGAATGGGGCGAAGGTGTCCGTCGGAGCGCCAGGACGGGTGGTCCTGCCCGACACGAAGGGCGGGCCAGCGGTGGTCGAGGCCGAGGTCACGGCCCCGGACGATGTCCGGGCGACGCTTCTGGTCGGAGCGTCGGCCGACTACGAGGTCCGGCTCGACGGAAAGCCCATCGGAACGGGAAAGGGGACCGGGAAGAAGGTCGACCCGGACCAGGCCGGGTTCGAGGTGGTCCTCCCGAAGGGGACGCACAAGGTGGCCGTTGTGGCGAAGACCGGCGGGGGCGTGGTCTACGCCCGACTCACCGACCCGGATCGGAAGCTGCGATACCCGGACCCTGCCGTCAAGAAGTGAATCCGGAGAAGTCTGGGAAACAGCGGAGGAGGCGGTCGCTTTTCCGCAATTGCCGACGCTGACCCCGACCCTCAATCCTGCATCACCGGCATCGGTGGCCTTCTGGCACGGTGGATGCCTGTATCCTCCTCGCGGGTTGAACCGGACCACCCCGGTCCGGTCCCCCAGCCCGGCGAGGAACGCGAAATGACCCCGATTCAGGCCCCCCAACTCAACGCCAACCTCCCAAGTTCAACAGTTATCGACCTGGATTCTGAATACCCAGTCGGACTGGACACCACCGGCCCGGACGATCTGGGCGCGTTTTGGCTCGATCTCGGTTGCGTGGACCTTCCCGCTGGTCTGGCCGTGTAATCGTTGCCGGGTGATTTCAGCCCGGAAGTGTAGTTCTTGCGGACCCCTCAACCTGCCAGGCTCAAGCCCCGCTACGAGCCGCCTCCGAACAGGAATCCCCATCATGGACCGCGATCTCGACTTGCTGACCGCCCTCCTGCTCGACCCGTTCCTGACCACGACCGAGGCCAAGCGAGAAGCCGCTGCGACGCCTCGTCGCGCAGTCAGCGTGACAACTCGCCGGCCCGCCGAGGAGCGGCGGGCCGCCGGGACGGGTTCCCACCGACCGGCCCCGATGCTCGATTTCTGATACATCTACCCGCTGAATGTGTCTGATATCAGGAGAAGTATCCGTAGTATGAGAAGGCGAGGCTCCTGCCGAGCGTGAGAGCTATGTTCCGGGTATTGCAAATGTTTCAGGAAGTGGCCAGAGTGGTTGTTAGTCGAAGTTCTCAGTCGATAGTTATCATTCTTCACCCTGAAGGGGTGAGATCTCTCAGCCCAGGGCAACGCCCTGGGTTTCCAAGGGTTTTTTGATTCCAGCCTGAAGGGTTGGGATAACAACTGTCAGCGCAGTGATCCCAGCCCTTCAGGCTGTAGGAGGGTGGGGCGTCGTCTTCCCAGGGCGTTGCCCTGGGCTGAGAAATCTCAGCCTTTCAGGCTGAAAACAATTCACGCTCCTGGAAAACCTGCCGCACCCTTCGCTCTGTCGGGTCTCTCAAAGCCTCGACCCGACCTAAAAAATTCTCTAAAAGGTCAGGATGTGTGACATTCCGCCGGATTGTGGTGGGCCGTCTGCACGGCAGTGGCCTCGATCACTTCCTTCGCAGCGGCCAGCGAGTCGACCTTCTGGGCCTCCGGCTCGACCACGATTCCGCCTTCCCCTTCCAGCCGGGAAATGTCGTGCATCTCCTCGATGTCGTGGACGGTCGGGAGATGTCGAAAGTCCCCCCGGAGAGTCCGAAGGGCGAATTTCTCCTGTTCGATCTCGGCCTTGGTCCGAAACCCCAACTCCTCGAATATCCGGATCAGCCAGGATCTTTGGGTGAAGAGGTACTGGAGTAGGAGCAGCCCAACGGCGGTCGGCAGAATCACCCACCACCAGTCCAGGGTGAGGGTCAGGATGGTCCCGAGGAGGATGACCACGGCCATTGCCGCCTTCGAGACCCGACCAGCGCTCCACTCCGTATCCAGCGCAACAAGCCGCTCGTTAATAGCGTGCGAGCCGCCGTCGGCAATCTTCGCCAGTCGACACTCCAGGTCGTGGGCTCGACATTCGGAGGTGGTCGACCGCGGCGAATTCAGACTAAACTGCGGACTCATAATAAGATCCTCAAACTGGTTGGAATGGCACAGCCACCTCACCCACGAAGGCGGGGCGAGGGGAATGGACCCGGTCACCTCCGTGGGTAACGGCCCGTAAGCGATCCCGTCCGTGATCAGTCCTGGGGTTGGGAGAAGATCCGCACGGATACGTGCCGATCCAGAAGGTTGCCTCCGTCGACAACCCGTCGTCGCCGACCTCGGCGAAGACTTCTCCTTGGCGGGTACCCGGTGAAATGCTCGTGGTACCCATCCACTTTGAAATACTGTGCAATTGTGATGCCGCAAATGCGAGAAATCCAATCGTGGAAATCACCCCAGAATCCGACCGAAATTCGGGCTACCCGCCCCTCACCCAACCGGCGGGCAGTCAACGATTTGGGTGGCTGGCGACCCAGGCGGGCCAACGATCTCGTATCCGGAGTTCCCCCTCATATCTCTCTCCAGATGACCGTGCCCTGATCGGGGGCCGCCAGGTGGCGGACGGGGAGACGGTTTTACTCCGTGGGTGGTATCCGGTCGTGGTAACCCGGGGCAACGGGAACCCGGGGGTGTGGTGGCGGTTCGTCGGAGATGAACCACTCACGGAACCGTTCTTCTGCGATACCCTCGGCCGTCTCGTCGGTAACCGGCGGGTCTCCCGGTTCACCTCCGTCGATTCACTCCGCAATGCCGGCGGGTTGGAATGCCTCAGCCCGACTGCATTTCTCTTCCACGCCTCCCGATGCGGTTCCACGCTTCTGGCTCAATTGCTTGCGACACTGCCGGGTGGAGTGGTTTTGTCCGAGCCTCCGGCCGTCGAATCGTTTCTGCGCTGCGCGGCCGAGGAGCCGACCGGACTGTTCGATCACTCGGCCCTGGCGGGGCTGATCCGGGTGATGGGCCAGCGGCGAAGCCCGGACGACCGCCATTATTTTATCAAATTCGAGTGCTGGCACATTCATTCCCTCCCGCTTCTGCGGGCCATCTTTCCGGGAACACCATGCGTATTCCTGTACCGCCGCCCGGCCGAGATCCTCGCCTCCCACCGTCGGCAGCGGGGCCGGCATATGGTCGCGAGTCTGGTCGCTCCGGCAATGCTGGACACTCTCCACGGAGACTCTCACCCTGCCGACCTGGACGGATTGTGTGCCCGGGTGCTTGCCTCCTTCTTTCGAGCTGCGGCACGATTTGCAGCAGCAGGGAAGCTGCGATTGGTCCACGCCAGCCAACTCCCTGACCTTGTCTGGTCGGGTTTGCTCGACGATTTCTCTGTGCCCTACTCCCCAAGCGTGATCGAACAGATGAAGGCTCGCGCCCGGTTTCACGCCAAGAGGCCCACAGACCCGTTCGCAGGCGACCCGCCGGCCGTCCGCGCAGCCAGCGACAGCCCGGCCCATCAGCAAGCCGTCGCCGCGTACGAGATCCTGGAGAAACTTCGTCGACAGTCTGACTGATCGACTCTGGATTGCAGAGGGAGTGGCCAAGCGTGTGCGAGTTGATCCGCATCGGTGGAGCAGAAACGGCGACTCGCGGGGCAAGTCGCCGACTCTCACCTGATCCCATAACTACCCGAACAACCTGACCATGCTGATGCATCAGCCAGCCGGAATCGGGGCGACAACCGGGCGGAACCGGAACAAATCGTCCGCCGAGAGCGGCTTCGACAGGTGGGGCAGAGCGGCCGGCAGCACCGGCGCGGCGGCCGGCGCGGCGGCCGACCCGACGGGAAACGACGGAAGAGTGGGAGGAATTCCTTGGAGGATGTCGAGGACCGCCGTGATCACGGACAAGGTTGCCGGGAGCATCGCATGTTCGGCCCCGGGGGCCTTGAACACCTGGGTCACGCCAGCAACCAGGGCCATCGAGTCGGGGACCGTTCCGTCCCCGGTGGTGGCGAACGCATCGTCATTGTCGAGCCGCATCCCCCCTGGCATCGTCGCGTCCGGCACCCATTTCACCCCGCCGGCGGTCGGCTGGTCCCCGAGGATGATCGATGTCCGCCCGTTCAGGTAACTGGAGTCGATTCCCGCCGCTGACCCGAACAACACATTCAAGCGATCAGCGTCCACACCGGAGGCGGCCCAAAACGCGGGTGTATGGAACTCCGGATGTTCCTGAACCCACTGGATTGCGGGATCCGGGGAAGCCCCGTCCACCGGATTGGTCCGCCACGGCAGCAACTGATACAGCCCGCTCATCGACTGGAGAACCTGAGTGAACCCCGGGGGGGGCGTGATCCCGACTTCCTGGGCGGTGTTCAGAAGCTGGTTGTCGCCAGCGATCCCGGTCGCGGCGGAAAACGAGCCAGCAGTCGCCGGCCCGAGCAGAATGAGGCTGTTGACCAGTTGGAGGCCGAGGTTCTGTCCGAGCAGTTGCAACGCCGCGCGGGCGACAAGTGAGCCCTGGGAGTGGGCGACGAGGTGAAGCGGCCGGGACGGCTGGTTGACCCGGTCCCGAATCACGTCGGCGAGTTGCTGGGCCGACTCATCGAAGTTTTTCCGCCAGTCGAATCCGAATTCCACGACGTTGAACCGATTCAACTCCAGGACGGCTCGCAGCCCGGCGTAAACGACCGGGATCGCCCCATCCGGCTGGATCGACACGCCGGGCGTACTGTCCTGATCGATGTTGTTCGGCTTCAGTCCCAGGGCGAGCAACGGGTTGGAATTGAAGATGAGCGTCGGGTTGATCCAGATGAGCCCATTCCCTCCGCTCGTGTCGGTCAACTGGCTCGCAAGCAACCCGGGAAGAACGATCACATCAGCAACGGGGGCGAAGAGCGACAGTCTTGGTGACACCTGCCTCGCCCGGCTGGCCGCATTGGCGACCGCGACCAGATCCGGGGTGACGAGCCGGTCGAGAGTGGTGGAGCGGGCCTCCTCTTCCATGTCCTGGCGGAGGGCCGGGTCGGCGATGGCCTGGAGGAGGGTCCGGCCGCGGAATCCCGCGAGGATCCGTTGCTTCCGGGCGAGGTCGGTAGAAACCGGATTCATGGGCGATCTCACGTGAGGCGAGTGGGGCAACTGCCCTGATGGGCCAGACTCCCCAGGCGCATGGGACAAGATGGGAAAACAGCGGAGCATCCCACGGGGCTGCCCGTGTCCGGCGGTCGAGGCCGGCCATCCCAGTTGGAAAATCAGTTCCTACTAGAAATCAGCGTCAAATTGATGTCAAGGAAAAATGCAAAAGATTCTGCCGCGTCTGACCCCACTGCCCAGTACCTGAGCAACCCAACACCAAGACGACCGCACGCACACAGCCAGACCTCCGACCGCTCTCACCCACCCAGTAACCGCGCGAACCTCCTGATCCCGCCCGGTGAGGGGTCGACAAAGATGTGATCCGGTCGCGCGCGTACCTGATCTGGGAGACGCCCGGGCATCGGGCCGGGCCGGTTGACCCACGGGCTCGATCCCGAGCGAGAAGTCGTAGGGCAGAGGCCAGGAAATGACCTACCACGATNNGGGTGCCACGGGCGGCTTGCCCGACCGTGTGACGCCTTCACGGGCGGACTAGCCGCCCGTGGCACCCGATCCCAATAGGAGATTTCCTCTCACCAACTGCCTAGGATCGGGAGATCGCTCTGACGTGAAGCCCCCTACCCCACCAAGAGAGCGTTCTCGGCGAGGCTGATGAGGGCGCGGCCGAGGACCGGGGCCAGGGCGGTCCGGATGGCTGCTGGGTCAGACAGCGGCTTCCCATCCCGCTGGATCTGGAGGCCGCCACCGACGACCTGGGTGGTCAGGTGCTCCAACAGCTCCGACCGATCCCGGGTGCCGTCCAGCAGGGGCACGAGTCGCTGGTCGACATCCGTCAGTTTGACGAGAGTATGCCGCCGGTTCGCGACTGCGGTCGCCCCGGCGGCCACTTGGGCACGGGCGGAACCGAGGGCGACGGGCCGTTCGCTCACCTCGCGCGGGAGGGAGATGGGTGAGCTGTACAACTCGGTGAGGTCCGACGACACATACGTATTCACCAGATTCCCCGCGAGCGTGCGGGCGTCCTCCTCCTCGGCTGCTCCACCGGGAATTCTCCCGAGCAGTGTCCGGGCGCTGGAAAGCAGTTCGGCGAATGGGATTGTCCCCGGCCACCGGTCGCCGAGCACCTGCATCGCAGCCTTCAGGAGCGGTTGGCTGGTCGACAGCCCCATCCCGCTACGGGTCCGGTAATCGACCAGTGAGTGGGATCGGATGTCCGGTGCCCTCTTCCCGGCTGGTTTCCCCTCGGAGGCGATGTGCAACCCGCGAATCCGGTCCGGATGAATCTCCCAGTCTGGAGTGGTCTGCGCGGGGACGAGTAGAGTTTCTCGAAACGTCCGGTTCCGGAGGAAGTCCAGGTACTGTTCGGTCTGGATCTGGTCCGCAGCCATTGATGCCAGTGTTTTCTGCACCTCCGGACCGAAATTGCCCGGGATCATCGTCTCGATCCGGGCTTCCCCCAAATACCGCAGCCCGTGTTCGGCGGCCATTCCGACGAACTGGTGGAAGTAGAGGGGGTCGTTTACCTCCTCCAGGTGTTCGTGGAACAGGTAGTGGTCCCCCTGGTGCCGAAGCCGCTCCTGCTCGGTCTTGAGAATGGCCGGGTATGGTCCGTCGGCCCGGGCTGACCGGGCCAGGAAGTCGAGCAGTGCGCGGGCCTGATCGAGCCGCTGGCGGGGCTCTTCAAAGCGCATCGCGTGGTATTGCATCATGTCCCGGATCATCCCCCGGACGTGCCAGCCGGGGTAGGTGTTGTAGCTCACGTACGCCACGCCGTTGGGAGTCAGGCGGCGGGCACAGATGTCGAGGATTTTGGCTCGCACGGCGACCGGAACCCAGGAGAAGACGCCGTGGCAGATGATGTAGTCGAATGCGCCGAACGAGTCGTCGACATCGGTGATGCTGATGTGCCGCAACTCGATGTTGGTCAGTCCGAGGGCCTCGACCAGCCGCTCTCCGTCGGACACCTGGCGGGCAGACAGGTCGATCCCGACGAACCGACTGTCCGGGGACGTCTCGGCAATCGGGATCAGGTTTCCCCCGGCGGCGGCCCCAAGTTCCAAAACACGGCACCGCTCGATCGGTGTTGGGCTCAGTCCGAACAGGGTGGCGACGGTACACAGCCGCGACGGGTGGGTTTGGGGGTAGGGGTGGCTGTCATACGGGATGTCGTCGTAGCTATTCGATGGGGGCTGTGGTGGCATGGGGCAGCGTCCAGGGTCGGGGAGTCCGGATACTGTCCAGGGCTGGCCAGTGCGGGTTCAGGGATTATGGAGGCGGCAGCGATTCGCTTCCACTGGTCAGGCCGGCCGATGGCTGCAACAATACGCTGTGAGAAGCCGTGATGGGGACGCACCTGCGTCCCGCCCCCCCTCGACAGGATGACTGCCATGTGGAGTTCGTTTGCCTTGGCCGCGGCCGTCTCCCTTGCCTCGGCCCAGCCCGGTGGCGGGTTGCAACTGGGTAACGTGAGGATGACGGTCGGCGAACTTGGCCCGACCCGGAAGGACAACAAATTCATCGCCGGGGACAATGTGTACATCTCGTACGAGGTCAATGGGATTACCATTGGGGAGGACGGAACCGTCAATTACACGATGGCGATGGAAGTGACGGACGCTGCCGGCAAAACGATGTTCAAACAGGCCCCACAAGAGCTGAACGACTTTGTCCCGCTCCGTGGGGGCAAACTCCCGGCCCTGGCGTTAATCAACATCGGGCTTGACCAGGATCCCGGAGCATACACCTGCAAAATCACCGTCACTGACCCGAAGACGAAGGCATCGAACAGTCTGGCAGTGAAGTTCGAGGTGCTCAAGCCCGAGTTTGCAATTGTGGACGTCATTACCAGCCACGACGATGCGGGGCGCCTCGCTGCGCCAGCCAGCGGAGTCGTCGGCCAAAGGATTTTTATCCTGTTCAGGGTCGCCAGCTTCCAGAGGGATCCGAAGACCAAGCAGCCTCATGTCGAGTTCCTGTTCGAGATCTTCGACGACAAGGGGCAACCCACACTCATCAAGCCAACACGGCACATCCAGGATGCGGCCTCGGCTCAGGTGGAAGAGAAGGCCGGAGCGTTCCCGGTCCGATTCCCATTTTACATGTCCCGGCCGGGCAAGTTCACCGTGAGGATCACGGCGACAGACAAAGTCGCGAACAAGAAGTCGACTTTCGAACTGCCGGTGAGCATCTCGCCAGCAAACTGACTGACCGTTGCAAACCCGCCGTACAATCCTGTGAGGCGGACGTGGTTTAAAGTTTCGAGTTGAAAGTGGAAGCCTCGGAGCCAGGAAACCGGCACCTGAACTGCAGAACAGTTCTCGATTTCGAACTTTCCACTTTCAACCACTCGCCAAACGTCAGAGAATCTTCACCCGAACACGGATCATCATATGAGTGCGCTTGCCGAGCGAATCGCCCAGTTCCGGAAGATGGCGACCGACGACCCGGACAATGAACTGGGGCACTTCCGGCTCGGTCAGTTGTTGATGGATGATGGCCAGTTTGCCGAAGCTGCCACGGCATTCGAGCGGACTCTCGAACTCAGTCCCCAGTTCTCCAAAGTTTTCCAGTTGCTCGGCGAGTGCTTCATCAAGCTTCAGAAGCACGACCGGGCAATCGAGGTTCTGACGGCCGGGTGGAAGATGGCCGACGAGCGAGGGGATAAGATGCCCCGGGACGCCATCGCCAAACTGCTCACCACCCTCGGAGCGCCCATCCCACAACCGCAGGCTGCGCCCTCAGTCGTGGCCGAGGACGGCCCGGACACCGGGTTCCGCTGCCAGCGACCGGGGTGCCCGGCAGGACGCCGTGCTCAGCGGCTCTCTGCCCCTCCCATCCCTGACGAGATTGGTGAGCGTATTGCGGGAGCGATTTGCACAACATGCTGGACGCTGTGGTTCAAAGACCTCAGTATCAAGGTGATCAACGAACTTCGGCTCGACCTGAGTTCCGACTTTGGGCAGTCCGAGTACGATCGGCACATGCGGGAATTCTTCGGGTTCGAAGACGAGTCAACACGATGAACTCCACCTACCTGATCCAATATGGTCGGCCAGGGTTCGTCGGCCGATTCCGGCGATCGGACCCGGCCGTCCCGCTCACCCGTGGGGACCGGGTCGTTGTCCGGGGACTGCGGGGACTCGAACTCGGCACGGTGTTGTGCGAACCGGCGGACCGGTTCTCCGAACCAACTGTGGTCGACGGGGAAGTGGTCGGCCGGTCAACCCCCGAAGACGCGGTCGCGGCAGACCGTGCGAACGCGCTTGGGCAAGCGATCCTCACGGCAGCGGAGATGGCGGCGGCTGAGGCCAACCTTCCGCTCGTGTTCGTCGACGCGGAGACCCCGCTGGACGGGGCATCGGTGGTGCTGCACGCCGTCCCGTGGGCGGAGTGCGACGCCACCCTACTGTTCAGCGACCTGTCGGCCCGATTCGGGCGGCCGGTCCGGCTTCTCGATCTCTCCCAACCGACTGCCCCACCCGACCCACCCGAGCCGGCAACCTCCGGGTGTGGGAAGCCCGGATGTGGATCGGAGGGGGGCGGCTGTTCGTCGTGTGGGACTGGCGGAGGGTGTTCGACCGGCTCGTGCTCCCGCGGCAAGGTGGCTTCGGCCGCAGACCTCACCGCGTATTTCGCCGACCTCCGCCAGAAGATGGAGGAGCACGGGGCCAATCGGACCCCACTGGCGTGAGCGGAGCGTCTCCCCATCCGAGATCAGATCGATCCCTGCTTGAATCCCGAAGGGGTGGCAGAGTATCGCCCCGGGTGGAATCGGGCTTCCCGGCAAAACCCTGAGACAGCTTGCGGGATCAGAAGGGCTGGACTTTCAACCACTCAAATCGGATGCTAGGTTATCTGTTGAGAGTGAGCGGGTTCTGATACCAGTTCTCGTCCACACTGGGGGGTGGTTTTCCAGTTCAGCGGTCCACGTTTCGAGTTGCTGATAGCTCCCTCCTGCGATCCAGGAGATCGTTTCCAGGCACAGGGGGGCTTCAACTTGGAACTCGAAACCTTAAACCATGCCCCCACTGGTTCTCTGTGTCTCCGCGATTCGGTGGAAACGCGGTTCACAGCCTTCACACTCGCCATTCTCTCCCTCTCTCGTCGGTCAGGAGAGCTCTCATGACGGTGTTACGGACGACTCGACCGGCTCTCGATCACGAACATCCCGGCCGCCACACGCAGTGGCTACTGGGTGTCCCACGGACGTTGATGGTGTGGTTGGGTGTGGTGTTCCTCGCAGCAGCCGGGTGCAGCGGTGGACCGCCGGGCAGTGAAACGGGGACAAACTCCAACTCCGACCCGGCTCCGTATCGGCCAATCATGCGGCGATTGCCCCTGCCCGCGCCCGATCGGATCGTGTACAAGGCCGGAACGCTGACTTTCTACGAATTACCTGGGTCGGGCCGGTGGATGGTTCAGGTTTCCGGCTCCGAGTCCCCAGCCCCGGTCGGCACAGATCACCGACTCCCCGAGGGGCTAGATCCTCACTACACATACGTGTCTTACTGCCGACCCGGCGGCCAAACCTCCGGCCGGGTGACTTTAGCCCAGATCCAGGCGGCCGGGAAAGACCACGACAGCTCTCGATAAAAGTTTAAAGTTTAAGAAGTTTAAAGTTTAAAGTTACAGGCCACTGGTCTAAGAATACATCCTGTGATGTGGGGATGATTTTTACCACTTTAAACTTTAAACTTTAAACTTTAAACGACCCCATGTTCACCGACATCTCCGACTGGATTATGCACAACCCGCCCGCGCGGAGCGCGGGTGTTGCGGTGCTGGATGTTGATGGGGACGGCCGATTCGAATTCGTGATCGCTGGCTCCGCAGGCCCCAACCGGGTGCTCAAGTGGGTAGGCGGGCAACTCCGCGACGCGACTCCTTCAGCTCTCGCCGAGCCTGACCGGCCGGCGATCGGGCTGGCTGCTGGCGACCTCGACGGTGATGGGGTCGAAGAACTCTACATCCTCCATCCTGAGCGTGTGCCCGGGTCGAAACCGCCCGCCGACCGATTGTTCAAACGCGATCTCGACGGAAACTGGGTCGATCTCTTCGCTCAACTGGAGTATCGCACGCTCCGGAACACAGGGACGGGGCGGAGCGTGGCCGCTCTGGATCGTCGCGGCGTGGGCCGCTACGGGTTCTACGTCTCCAACTCCGGATGTCCCGCCCGCCTGTACGAACTGACCCCGGACGGTGTGCTCACGGATCTTGCCCTAGCCCTGGCTCTGGCCCATGTCACCGCCGGTCGGGGTGTGCTCGCTGCCCCACTCTTCGCGACCCATACGGATCTGTTTTGTGCCAATGAGGACGGCCCGAATGTCCTCTTCCGCAACCGCGGGGACGGGACGTTCCGGGAGTGCGCGGGCGAACTCCGGCTGGCGGACGCTAAGGAACACGGACGCGGCGTGACCCTGGTCGATGCCGGTGGCCAACTCGCACTTTGCTGGGGGAACTGGGAGGGGCCGCATCGTCTGATGGTTCCGCAACTCGACGGAACCTGGCGGGACCGCGCGACCCCGGGACTGGCGTTCCCGGCAGGCGTGCAGAACGTGATTGCGGCCGACTTCGACAACGACGGGGCCGACGAACTCTTCTTCAACACCCGCAGCGAAGCGAACCGGCTCTTCCGGGTCGGACCTGGCAGCGATCCGGACGTGCGGAAGCTCGATCCCGGCCAGGCGGCCGAACCGGACGGGACCGGGACAGGCGCAGCGGTCGCCGATATTGACGGTGACGGGGTGTTGGAATTGCTCCTGTCGCACGGAGACCCCGACCCACAGCCACTCGGCGTGTACAAGGCGACGACTGCGGCCGGGAATGGGTGGCTGCGTGTCTTCCCGCTGACCCGATTCGGGGCACCAGCCCGGGGGGCGGTAGTGCGAGCGGAAGCTGCCGGGCGGACGCGGGTGAAGGTGATTGATGGCGGCAGCGGCTACCTCTGCCAGATGGAGCCCGTCGCTCATTTCGGGCTGGGGGACGTCCGCTCCGTTGACCGGGTGACGGTGACCTGGCCCGACGGAACCGCCGCGGTCGTCGAGAATCCGGCGATCAACCAGTTGCACACCGTTCCCTTTCCCTATGGAGTGTGATTAATCATCGACCCCATATCGTCGCGTGAGGTTCTGGTGAATCATCGCGGATCGGTAATCCGCCCGATAAAGAGGATGTTCCCGGCCTGCACATCCCGGATGAGAAACAGGAAAGGGTGGTCGGCCAGGAATGGCCTGGGTGCGGCGGATTTCGCCCCCGACACAGCGGTCGCCGCTGCCACGACGGTGCCAGCCTCGTCCACCTCGATACTGCCGCCGTGGAACACGTCCTTGAGGCGCAACCTGGCGTCGGGCGAGATACCGGAGAAATCCGCTGCGTCCGAGAAGGCAAGCGGCATCCCCAGAGCGGCCAGCGATGGCTTGAGTGCGAATCGGCTCTTGAAGTGGAACTTTGGCAGAGACACAGACGCTTCGCCTTTGTGGAGTCCTGCCAGGGCCTGTTCCAACTCTGCGACTGACAATCGACTTTCTGCCTCTCGCAGTCCGCATCGTTTCAGCGGAACCATCACCACCATTGCCAGCCAGTCTCCAGCGTATGGTAGTTCAAGGACATGCCAGATCTCAGTGATGGACTGCCGGAATGAGACATGCGATTGACTCATCATGGGAACTTTGACGCGATCCCCCGGAGCAATCTCGAAGTCGCCGTCGTGGGTCCAGCTCTCCGGGAAACGGTGCTTCCAGGTTCCGCGAAAGAAAATGGCGTTGGAGAGGACGAACCGGGTGTCCCGATCGATATCTCCGGGTTGGAGCAAATCCTTGATCTTGTCCCGCGTTTGTTCCTCGACCCAGCGATTGATCGTCTGGCGTGCGGCATCCGGGTTACTGCCGAAATCCACCTGGCGCAACCCGGCCCCGTAAGACTTGCCCGTGACATCCAAAAACTCGGGGATGACCTTGAGCCCCTGCTGAGCCCACAGGGCGTTGGCGATGCTCAACTCGTACTGGCTGGGTTTCTCTCCACCCCCGAGCCACTGGGTCGTTCCGCCGAATGCCGGGTGCAGTCGATCGGGTGGCAGGGTGAAGTGCAGGGTCTTGGCCATCTGGGCAGCGGTTTCTCCCTGGGCTCCCGCGTAAGTCATCGCCAGAGCCGACGAAATACTGTACGGGGAGATCAGAATATTCCCCTTCTCTTCAGCCACCTTCTTGTACAGCTCGATGGCGAACTGGTTGTTCCCCTCCACCAGGGCCTTCAGATCTCCCGGAGGAACGGTGATTGGCGGCACCTCTTCGCGTCTGGAGCAACCCGACGCGATCACGGCCGCCCCGAAGATGACGCTGGCCATCGCGAATCTTGGAGACCAGATCATGGCGCGATTCTCCTGATGGATGTCTGCGTGATCAATTCTTCAGACGTGCGATATGTCGAGCCGTACTCGGCCGCCACTGGCCGACCTCGGAGGGGTGGCAGCGATACCACCGGTGACGATTGTACCACAACCCAACAACTACGACCCCTGCAAATGACCCACCAACCGGGCTCGCATCTCGGCCGCGAGGATCGGTTCGAGGCGGTCGGCCAAGTCGCCCCAGAGGTTCGTCCAGACCTGGGCGGGGTTCGGGGTGGCGATCTGGCCTTTGCCCAACTCGTACACCCGCCGGGTCTGATCGGCCTTGATGAATCCGCGGCGGACCACGGTTTCCGGCGGCCGGTATTGTAACAGCGATTCGGGTACAACGCACACTAGAACGTCCGGGTTTGTGGACTCCGGGGGAGGCGACTCCACGAACTGGTGCAGGCCACCCTCTCCGCAGAAGCGGACATGGGCTCCCGCACCGGAGATCGTCAGACCCAGCCCGATGGTCCCGGCCCGGAGCGGATTCAGCGGTTGATCGGCCGTCGGCTTCACGCGCCGGAGCAGTTCCCGCGGTGGGCTTTCCATGGTCAAGAAGAGACGATCGTCGAACCAGGCCGTTGGCGGCACGGGGATGTCGGACGCAGTCGAACCCGGTGGTCGCGGCGGTCCTCGTCGCCACACCTCAACTGTATCCGCGGTGGGAGCGGGCAAGGTTGTTGCCCTCGGATCGGCCTCACTCCCTGGGAGCACATACCGGACGACCTCCACCGATAGCTTCGACCGACTCGCGATAACCGAATACGCTTCGGCAAGCTGGGCAAGGTGATCGCGGTCTTCCGAATATATCACGACGGTGACGGAATCCAATCCTGTCGTGCTGAGCATGTAGAGCCGCAGGAGCAGCTTGTCCCATTCCCGATTCGCATCGGCGAAGCGACCGACAAGGTCCGCCGGAGGGCTGTCGGCTCCTGCGTGGAAGGCGAGAACCGTCTCGTCTTCGAGGGCAAACACCTCGGCCCGCTGTCGCGACACCTCGGTGGCCGCCTCCCGCAACCGACCCAGACGGGCCAGGCTGTCCCGTTCGGAGTGGGTGAGCGGTCGGTTCCGCTTTTGCTTCTTCAACACCCTCGCTTCGATGAACGAAAGCTGATACACATCGTTGTCCAATTCGCGGACGACAGACGATGTCTCCGCCACCTGATGCCAACGGCGCAAGTTCTGAACGGCCGTTGCCAGCTTGCCGACGGGGTCGACCGGTTCCCGGAAGGACCGGGGTTTCGCTCCCGGAATCGGCCGCGCAACCACAGTTGGCTTGCCCCCACTCACTCCGAGTTCGGCCGAGAGCGGGATTTCGCCCGCGTGTCGGTTGAGTTGCCGGGCAAGCGGAGCGAGGAGTTCTCGCTCCATCGCTCGCTTGAGTGGACGCGCTCCATACCGTGGGTCGAACCCGACCGCCGCGAGGTAATCGAGCAGCGCCGGCGGCGTGTTCAGGGAGAGCCCGCGGAATCGGATTCCGTCGCGGGCCAGTACTTTCTGCCACTCGCGCTCGGCGATCCTCCGTACCACGCCCGAATCGAGCGGAGCGAACGGGACAATGCGATCGAGCCGGTTAAACATCTCTGGCCGCAGGAACCGTTCGACCGCCCGGCCGAAATGCTCGCCCGCTTCGGACGCCATGCGGTCGGAAGCGAGCGCGGCCCCTTCGGAACCACTGGCTCCCCCTGCAAATCCGGGGGCAGTGGTCCGGTACGTCTCCGCTCCGAGGTTCGAAGTGAGAATCACAACTGCGTTGCGGAAATCCGCCAGTCGCCCGCCCGCATCGGTCAGCCGGGCCTCGCCGAGAGCTTGCAGGAGCAGGTCGAAGACCGACCCATCCGCCTTTTCAATCTCATCCAGCAGTAGAACGCAAAACGGCTGCTCGCGGATGCGCGCGGTGAGGAGCCCCTCGCTCCCGAATACCCCCCCGACCAGTCGCCGGACCGAGATCGGATCGGCATATTCGCTCATGTCGAAGCGGGTCAGGCGGTCGCGAGATCCGAACAGGAACTCGGCGAGTGCTTTGGCCATCTCGGTCTTGCCGACGCCGGTGGGACCGATGAACAGAAGCGATGCGATCGGTCGGTTCGGCCGTGTCAGGCCAGCCTTGATCGTCGCCAGCAGATCGACGATGAGGTCGACGGCCTCCGGCTGACCAACCACACGGGACGAAAACCACTCGCGGGTCGCAGCCAGGTCCAGGGGGACGGCCGGATCGATCAGCGATCGTGGCAGCCCAGTCTCGCGGGTGAACGCCTCGTGGACTTCGGGTTCCGTGATTGGAACCCCGTCGTCCCCATCCCGGAGCAAGTTTTCGAGAAACCGCAGCGGGCGGCCCGGGTACGCGGAGTAGGTGGCGTACCGTCGGTGAAGGCGATCGATCACGGCCAGGGCGGAGGCAGCGAGTGGGCGGTCCTTGAGGTCGGTGGGGACAGGCCGTCGCCGTCTCCGGAGCATCCGCAGGTAGTCCACGAGAGTCATGCCTTCGGGAACCGCAATGGACGACGGCAGAAACGACTCTGCGAAGCGGGACAGGATCGCCCGCCCGCGGTCGGGGTCAGGCTCCTCGACTGTGACCTGTCGGAACGCATCGAGAAGCTGGGGATCTTGCTTCTCGATCAGAGTGATTTGCTCGGGTGTGCATTCGGCGATGCAGAGGAATTCGCCGCGGGCGATGGCGGGGCGGAGGAAAGTGGCGATTCCGGAGTGATTGTGTTCGCTCTTGCCGACCTCCATCAGTTCGACGAGTGGGCCAACATGAAGAACAGCCCGCCGTTTGGAGGCTTCCCGGATCACCTCCTGGCAGCGCTGCTCCCACATCCCGAACCCGGTCTGTCCGGCGACGAGTCGGGCTCCGCTGGTCTGAAAGAACGGGGTCGCACCGAGGTGGAACTCGGCCCGTCGGCGCACCAGTTCCCGGACCGCGGCGGTTTTTCCGACCCCACCCGGACCCACCAGCAGAACGCTCTGGGGTGGCTTCGCAGCAAGCGATTCGGCCACCCGCCGGACCACCTCGTCGGCCTCGAACGCCGGATCGAGCCGGTCTGGATCGAGCGCCGTGGCGATCTCGGCGAGGAGGGATTTCTTCTCGCCCACACCGTCGGTCTCGGCCCGGATCGCCCGCTCTTTCAGGGTGGGGATGGAGACGGTGAAGTTGACCCATTCGATCTCTCGGGCGGTGTCTGACTGAATCCGGACCAGCGACCTGAGCCCAATCGAGAGGTTCAGCCGACGGAGTGTCGAGAGGGCTTCCCGGCGGAGAACCTCGGTGAGGTTGTCTTTGGGATCGGCAATGACCTCGATCCCGAGTTCCACGATGCGAGCGAGAACCACACCGGGGCTGGTGGGTGAGGTCGGATTGGGGTGGTCCCAGACGACCGCGTGGAATCGGAGGGTCACGGGTTCGCGCCAGGCCTCGTTGGGTCGTGGCGGAGGGAGGACCAGCTCAAACGGATGCTCGCGTGTCGTGATCGCGCGGCGACGTCGGATCAGATCCTCGGTCGGAGTCTTGGCGAGAAGGTGGGCGAGGTTCCGGCGTGCCGATTCGCTGGTGGTGGCCCGGTTGTGTGCGAGCCGGGCGTACTCCGGGAAGAACAGCGCTTCGGTCAGCACCGCCCCCGGCCCGACCTTACGGTGAACTAGCCCGATCGGGAAAACGATCTCCGACGGCATGATGTGCCCCCGTACCCGCGCAGCCTCCACGAAGGGATCTTACACCCGGCCGCGAAGATGACAGGGCCAGGGACGGGGGACACGAACGCGGAACGCGGAACGCGGAACGCGGAACTCGGAACTCGGAACGGGAATACCCTCGGACGGAGATCGAGAGGAGCTGATCGACGAAGTTGTTGATCCATCTTGTGCGGATCAATACAATATATTATTTATCTAATTGTTAACTATTCAGTGCGAACTACTGGCCATGAACCGCTGGCCGATCATACCATTTCTAATTCCGTAACATCGCTCTCGGCCTCAGCCTTTGCTGCTATACCCCTTGGCGGCAGCGCGGTATCTTCAACCCTACCGATCCGCCCTCTCCTTGCCACGGAGTGACTTCCGATGAACGACACCCCCGACACGGACGAAACCCGCCGTGAGTTTCTCCAGACTGGCGTTGCCGCCACTGCCGCGGCCACGATCGCCAGCCCCGCGACGACAGACGATGCGACCTCCAAAGGGTTGCCTACCCGGCCGCTCGGAAAGACCGGGGTACACGTCTCCATCATCGCTCTGGGCGGGTGGCATATTGGCGATGTCAAGGATCACCAGGAAGCGATCACGATCATGCATACCGCTCTCGACGAGGGCATGACGTTCTTCGACAACTGCTGGGATTACCACGAAGGCGGGGCCGAAACGATCATGGGTAAGGCACTGGCTGCGGACGGTGGGAAGTGGCGGAAAAAATGCTTCCTGATGACCAAGGTGTGCGCTCGCGACGCCAAACACGTCCGGTCGCAAATCGAGGACAGCCTCCGCCGGCTTCAGACCGACACGATTGACCTGATTCAGATGCACGAGGTGAACTGGGACAACGACCCGGACTGGGTGGTCGAACAGGGCGGGCTAGCCGAACTGCTCAAGATCCAGAAAGAGGGGAAAGCCCGGTTTGTCGGCTTTACCGGGCACAAATCCCCGCACATCCACCTGAAAATGATGCCGGTCCACACCTGGCAGACGGTGCAGATGCCAATCAACCTCTGCGACCACTTCTACCGGAGCTTCGCCGCGCAGGTGATTCCAGCGGCCCAGAAGATTGGGGCGGGGGTGATCGGGATGAAAAGCCTCGGCGGGGGAATCAAGGAGAAGGGCGGGAAGTTCATCGCAGCTCACGTGGCAACTGCCGAGGAGTGCATCCGCTTCGCCCTGTCGCAGCCGATTAGCTCGCTGGTGACGGGAATCGACTCGATGGAGGTGTTGAAACAGAACCTGAAAATCGGCCGCGAGTACAAGCCCTACCAGGGTCAGGAACTGGAGCAACTGCTGGCGAAGGTGAAACCGGTCGCCGGCGACGGCCGACATGAACGGTTCAAGTCGACCATCGACTTCGACGGCCCCTACCACCGCGCTCAGCACGGGTTCGACACGGCTGGCTGATCGATGATGAGAGAATAAAATACGGTTTAACCACAGGGTCACAGAGGACACAGAGAAAGACAGACGGAAATCGACCCGTTGTTTAAGAGAGCAATTGATTCCCTTCTTAGCCCCGAAGGGTCGTCGGATAATAGCCCAGGGTGGAGCCGGGCTTCCCGGCGCAACCCTGGGACGCTGGGGCTGCTCTGTGGTGAATCCCTCTTCGCCTGCCCGAATGAGGCCACGATGACCGTCCGGGTTTCCTGCCCGTATTGCAACACCGGGTTCACCCTTCCCGAAGTCCTGCCAATGGGCCGGGCCACTTGCCCACGATGTGGGGAGGCCTTTTCCGTCCGCGCTGTCGACCCGGATGCCGCCGACCAACCAATCCCGCCAGTTCCACCATCAGCCCAAGCTCACGGGCCGCCCAGTGTCAACACGCACTCGATCCCCCGGCCCACCCCTCCTACCAAGCTGAGTCTTACACGACTGGTGGCGCTGCTTCTTCTCGTTGTCGCGGTGGGATCGATCGTCGTCTATTTCACCGCTGGGGTTCGACGCCGGTCGCCGGAACCGGCCGGCTCGCCCGCGACCGCTACCTCACCTCTGGAGTTCGCTGGGCTCGGGTATCTGCCGCCCGACGCAAACATCGTGCTCGCCGTCCGCCCTGGTCCGGTTCTGGCCTACGCCGAGCGCACCGGCCAGGATCCTCTGACTGTGCTTGCCAGAGCCGGAATCCCAGCCAACGCCCTTGCCACCCTCGACCGGCTCGGTCTCCCCCTCTCGCAGATCGACCACCTCGCAGCCGGTATCCGCGTCCCCGATGCCGACCTCGGTGAACTCCGATTCGCCATCGCACTCGTCCTCCGCCAGCCACTCGCCAACGAGGAACGGTTTCTGTCGCAGACCAAAGCGCGGCGATCAACGAAGGACGGGAAGACCCGGTACGAAGCCGAGTTCAATGGGATTCCCGTGAAACTCGCAAAGGCCTCCGGCACAGTCTGGGTCTTCGGGTGGTCGGACCGTGATCTCGACCCGACCGAGACGGGGGGGAAGACACAACTCTCAGTGGGCCTGCGGGAAACGATCGGCGAGCAGGTGCCGATCAACTCTGCCGGGTGGGTCGCGACTGACACCGCCCGGTGGGCGGACAAGCCGCTCGTCAAACTCGCCATCTCGCAGTTTGGGAAGAAGGAGTGGCTATCAGTGCTGGAGAAGGGCCGAGCCGCAGCGATCGGGCTGACGTTCGATGACCCGCCGCGGCTTCGGGTGTTCGTCCGCTGCGGGGATACCGATTCCGGCGAGAAATTGCGGGCGTATTTCCAAACAAAGGCACCGGGCGACGCCACTCGCTTCGGCGGAACGGGCGATTGGGCCACGCTCGATACCCCCGTCGCATCTGGTGGCCTCGCAACACTCAAGGGCTTTCTCGATGATGTGGGGAAGTAAGGGAGACGGCCGGAAATGACCTACTACGATTGGGGGTGCTATGGGCGGTTAGGAATAGTGCATCAACAAGTGTCGTAATTCTGATACTTTGGCCGATCTACCCCCCCAGCCCCCCCTTCGAAAGGGGGGGAGACAGAAGCAGAGGAGTGAAAAGGATGAACATGACCCGATCCTGAACCGATTCGAGCGATGGCATGTTTTCTCCCCCCCTTTCGAAGGGGGGCTGGGGGGGGTGAATTGACGATATCAATCAAACAATCATTGATGCGCTGTTCCTTGGTCTGCCCGTGAGGGCGTTACACGGGCGGACTAGATGTCCATTTCATAAGTCCTTGGGAAGCCAGGAAGTACGACTGCCCAGAGATTTACGAAATGGACATCTAGCCGCCCGTGGCACCCGATCCCGCTCGTCGATTTTCTCCCGCCGCCTGCCTGACCCGCGGATCATCGACTCCCACCCCGCGCAGCCAGTTCCGGGAGCCACCAGACCTCGACCCCTTTCCCCTCCGCCACGAGCAGGATGTCTTCCTCGGGGCCGAACACCACCGCCCCTACCGGCTGTCGCCGCTTGATCTCGAATAGCCGCGCTCGCGTGGTGAGATCCCACACCGACAGCACACCTGCTGCGTCCGTGACTGCCAGTTCCCCGCCACAGGCATTGAACGCAAGGTGCGTGACCGCCCCCCCGCCAGTGGGAAATGAGACCGGAGCGAGGGACTTGTTTGGCCAGTACGCAACGACTCCCTTGTCGTCACCGGTTGCGAAATCCGGCCAGACCGGCCCGATCGCCCATGTCCGAACCGCGGCCTTGTGAAGCCGTGTCACTGGCTTCGAGGTCGCATTTGTCGTTGGCCAGGTCACCACACTCCCGTCGGCCGTTCCGCCAAGGAGCTGCCCGGCGGGATGCCAGGCGAGAAAGGTCGGTTTCTGGGTGGGGATGTTGGCCGCGACGCCAGCCGGGATGGTTTCATCCTTCGGAGTACTCTGGAGAAACTTCAGCCCCACAGCGGCCGTGGGTGGGTGCTTGGCCAGTTCCATCGGAACGGACCGAACCACGAGCCGCCCACCCCGGAACGCCGCGAACCGTTCCCGTTTCGCTTCGGGGATCACTGCGATCACATCACCGGGGATCAGGAGGGGAACCCTGGCACCATTGAGTGGTGCCGCAGCCAGCCCACCGTCACAGGTCAGCAGGGCAATCGCACCCGTCGAATCGAAGGCGATCCGACGGACAGCCCCACGACCCCACGGACCGAGCTGGGGTGGTTCAAGCCACCCTTGATCGAGCCGCCAGACCTGGGTCGAGCCGTCCGCATGCCCCACCACCACGGCCTCCTCACCCGGAACCATTGCAAGAGCGGTCACGGCTGCGGGGCCATCGCCAAGCCGGCTCATCCCATCCCGATAGGCGAGTTCAAGGTGAGTCGGCGGACCGCGGCGAAGAGTGGCCAGATCGGCGGAGGAATCCGATTCCTCCGATCCACTGGAGGGATTGGCGTCTGGCTGCGTCGCCGGTTTTTCCGGATCGAGCGAACCACCACCGGCCGGACGAAACGCGACTGTGCCGAACAGGGTCGCGATTAGCACCACGAAGCTCAGCCCCCCCATCAGCACAACCTTCCCGCCGGCCGGGAATCGGACGAACCGCACCAGCGCGGTGTTCGCTGCGGCTGCCCCACAGCCAAACACAAGGCCGAGGAGCACCCGGACGACCAGATTCAGATCGACTGCCCCGGCCAGTGCGACCACGGCCACAGCAAGCCCCAGCCCCAGGATCACCCCGATCCCGACCAGCCACCACGCACGGTGGTAGTCGGCCGGGTCGGGGAGGGTGCCCTCCCCGTGCAGGAACGCGGCGGTCTCGGCCGCCAGGCGGTCCACCCGGGGGACGCCGGACAGCTCAACCTTCACCACTCGATTGGGGTAGGTCAGAATAACGACCGCCCCATCCGCCTCGGCCTCGGTCCCGATCGGGGCAAAGAGTACTGGCCGATTCGGGGCGGACTCCAAAAACAGCCCGAACGGAGTGAGGACCGCCGGAGCCGCGCCGCGCAGCTTCTTCTTCCCCGAGTCGGCCAGTATCCGTGCCTCGACCCGGAATGGGGGTGGGAGCGGTGGCCAGGCTTGGGGCTCCGCCTCGACAAGCGGCGGCCTGCCTGCTGGCCCGGATGCGGGAGGGAGAGATTGATCGTCGAGCGAGAGGATCTCGCAGGCCGTCAGGGAAAGCGATGAAGGCAGAGGAGCCGGAGCCGCCTTCGCAGCCGGGCGTGTCCGTGGGGTGGGTGAAGGGCTCGGAGCGAGTTTGGTCCGACACTTGGAGCACCGGGCCGCGCGCAGATCGATATCGTCCGGCACCCGAACCCGGCGGCCACAGCCCCGACAGACGACGGACACGGACATGCGCGGCCTCATCCACTCACTGCCGGACCGGTCAGCCCCGCGGATCGACCGGGGAATACCGGAGACTTGCACCCGGATTCGGCGTCAACCGCCAGTCAATGCTTTGATCCTTGCCCTCGCTGCGTCCGCATATTGCTGTGGTGTCATCGGCCCCGCATTGATGCCGTCAGGACCCCACTCTTCGGGGTAGCCGACCATACTCCAGAAATCGGGCATATTGATCATGCGGACACCCGTGGCCTTACCAGTGGGATCGGGGTCCGCGACGAACATCCTCCTGATGAGTTTGAAATCATCTTTCCCTGGCCCGACGTGCCTCCAGAGATAATATTCGATCCCCGCCTCGGTCGTGATCTGGTTCCTCATCAGGCCCATTTCTGCCAATGCGGCCTCGTCTAAATCAGGGAAGCGCGTTGAAATCGGTCCAGGAACGGGGGGGGGAACAGGAGATTGCGCAGACATGGTCATCACCTCCTCGTACCAGGGTTTAGGGTCCCAGCTACTAATAACGGCCTCTGACTTCGTCTTCAAACCAACAACGGCAGCCTGCCCAGCCGAGACAGGCATGCCATCTTCGGCAATTAATGCCTCCATCGGGATTTCGTCAAGTTGGTTCATTTCCCGCTCCTCATCAATGCGGCCAACCACGATTCGGCTGCACCTTCAGGATACTCGAAATACACGAGGTCGTAGTAGGCTGAGTCGGAACCGACGCGCGTCATGCGGCAACGTTCCGCGTAAAACCGTTCTGCTTGCTCAAGAGAGTGGAGGCCGATTAGGCCCCCGAACCCCTCCTCCAGACTGATGCGAACAGCTTCGGCCATCATCGCTGTGCCGACCCCAAGAAATCGAGGCAGATGCTGCCCCACACGGAGGTTTCGAGGCGCCACTTCCAGATAATCGACGTACACCACCCGGCCGCCCGGGGTCAATATGCATTGGTCTCTACAGGCTTCAT
>PLDW01000394.1 GCA_003136315.1 Gemmataceae bacterium
CTCAACCCCGGCCACACTGCCGACAACGTCAGTCGCTGGGTGAGCTGATAGGTACCCGGCAACTGACGTTGCCGGTTCGCCCGTTGTTACCTCCCTTTGAACCAGGCCCTTTAATCTTCATGTCTGTTACGATCCCAAATGTCGCGTGTACAGTGTGTGGGTGCGTGTGTGACGATCTGGCGGTCACGGTCGATGCCGGTCGGGTGGTCCGGGCGGAGGGGGCGTGTCACCTGGCTGAGCCGTGGTTTTTGAGGCAGAATGCCACTCAACCACCTGCCGCCCTGATCGCTGGACACCCGGCCGAGTTGGGTTTGGCCTACGATCAGGCTGCGGAACTGCTCCGTGGGGGAAGTTACCCGCTCATCTACGGACTCTCGCGGAGTACGACTGAGGGTCAGCGGGCGGCCACAGCTCTGGCCGACCGGATCGGGGCGACCGTCGACACGACAGCGAGTACCGGCCACGCACCCTCCATCATGGCGCTTCAGCAGGTCGGGGAATCCACTTGTACTCTCGGCGAAGTCCGGAACCGGGCCGATCTGGTGATTTTCTGGGGGAGCGATCCGGTCTTGACGCACCCACGGCATCTTGAGCGGTATTCGGCCGACCCGCCGGGTCGATTTGTTCCAGGGGGCCGGAAAGATCGATTCGTGGTTGTCGTCGACGAGCAGGAGACGGAATCGGCGAAACGTGCCGACCTGTTTATCCCTGTCTCACCGGGCCGACACTGGGAAGCCCTGTGGACGCTGCGGATGCGTGTGCGGGGGATCGAAATCCCGTCGCAGCCCTCGATCCCCTTCACCGTCAAAGTGGGAAGGGAAGACATATCGTCTCAGGCACTGGGCGAGGTCGGATTCGCGGATCTGGCCGCCCGCATGAAATCCTGTCATTGCGGAGTGATCTTCTTCGGGACCGGGGTGACCCGGGGGCAACTTGCCCACCGGACAATTGAAGCTCTCCTGCAACTGGTTACGGATTTGAACGACCATACCCGCTTTTACGCACGGCGGATGCGACGGTACGGGGATGTGGCTGGGGCCGACTCGGTGCTGGCGTGGCAGACAGGCTACCCGTTCGGGGTGAACCTGAGCCGGGGCTACCCGCGGTACAACCCGGGCGAGTTCACCGGCCCAGAAATGCTCGCCCGCGGCGAGGTTGATGTGTGTCTGATCGTTGGCGGGGAGACAGCGTCGGACTTCCCCGCTGCGGCCCTCGACCGGTTGCGGCAGATCCCGGTGATCCTGCTCGATGCCCCCGGGGTGGAACCCATCGTCCCCGCAGCAGTAGCGTTCACCACGGCGGTCTACGGGGTCCACCGGCCGGGAACGGCGTACCGGATGGACGAAGTTCCCATTCCCTTGCGGGTGATTCTCCCGACCGATTACCCCAGTGATGGCGAGGTGCTCGGCGAGTTGCTGCGACGAGTGGGATAAGCCCCAATACCGTTGCACGTGAAGGAATCCAGGCGTTAGCTGACTCTATCAAATGACTTACGTCCGAGGCAGTTGAGTTGGCCCGTTGCCTCGTTCGCCAGAACGCGGTAGTGTGGCCGGGGTTGAGTCTTCGAAACCCCGGTGAACTCGCTTGACGCCTCATCCATTCGTTAGGCGGAGGAGAAGAGGGCGGTACGTGGCGTTCAGTCTTTGCGAACTTCTGGACCACTTATCGAAGCGACCCCACATGTGGGTTGGTACGGTCTCGTTTGCTACCATCCAAGCGTACTTACATGGATTAGCCACCGGTCTTAGATATGCCGGGATGGAGTATACGCCCGACGAGTACATATCTGCCGCAGAATCACGCGGGTGGGATCCGGGAGGCTCGATTGGGATCTTGCGAGACGTCAAACGCAGGGGCTTGTCTGACGAGGAGATGGTGCGCGAGTTAATCGCGGTTGAGTCGGATGCATATTCTCGAATGCTCACGCGACTTGAGAGGCAAAAAAACTAACCCGCTGCTGCACCTAACCCTCACCCCTGTCGCGGTTTCGGGCAGGTGAGCAAGGCGATACCAAGGAAGGCCCGCCGCTTTTTGGCCGGGTCGCCGGGGTTTCGAAGACTCAACCCCGGCCACACCACCGTGGGATTAAGCCCCAACGGGGCTATCACTCCGCCGCTCAGGGTGTCAGTGAGCCCTGATCCTCTCGATCCGTCACGCCTTGGCCGGGACGGTCTCCACGATCCGCATCCCGTAGAAGCTGCGGTGGACGAAGAACATGGAGATTGCCAGGAACACCGCCGCCAGGGTATGTGTGAGGGCGTGGCCTTCGGTGTGGGCCAATTCGACCGCCAGTTCGACCGCCAGGAGTCCGAAGAGAGTTGTGAACTTGATGATCGGGTTCAGGGCCACGCTGGAGGTGTCCTTGAACGGATCGCCGACCGTGTCGCCCACCACACACGCATCGTGCAGCGGCGTACCCTTCGCCTTCAGCTCGGTTTCGACGATCTTTTTGGCGTTGTCCCAGGCCCCACCGGCATTGGCCATGAAGATGGCCTGGTACAACCCGAACAGCGCAATCGAGATCAGATACCCGATGAAGAAATACTCCTCAAGGAAGGCGAACCCAAGGGTGGCGAAAAACACCGTGAGGAAGATGTTAAACATCCCGGCCTGGGCGTATCGCGTGCAGATCTCGACCACCTTCTTGCTGTCCTCGGTGCTCGCTTTCTTGACCGTGTCGTCGAGTTTGATATTGGCCTTGATGAATTCGACTGCCCGGTAGGCCCCGGTGCTGACCGCCTGGGTGCTGGCTCCCGTGAACCAGTAAATCACTGCTCCGCCAGCGATCAACCCCAGCAAAAACGGTGGATACAGGATCGAAAGGTTCGTCACCAGTTTCGGGTCGAGTCCGTGGGTCAGTTGGACGATGATCGCGAAGATCATCGTCGTCGCCCCGACCACGGCCGTCCCGATGAGCACCGGTTTGGCCGTCGCCTTGAACGTATTCCCCGCTCCATCGTTCTTTTCCAGGTTGTCTTTCCCCGTCTCGAAGTCCGGATCGAATCCGAAATCTTTCTGGATCTCGTCCTTGATTCCAGGAATCGTCTCAATGGTCGAAAGTTCGTACACCGACTGGGCGTTATCAGTCACAGGCCCGTAGCTATCGACTGCGATCGTCACCGGTCCCATCCCGAGGAAGCCGAAGGCGACCAGCCCGAAGGCGAACACCGCCGGGGCGAGCATCAGATTTGGGGAGGTGTCGACAACCAGGATGCTGATCCCGTAAGCCACCCCCATCAAGCCGAGGATGGTCATCCCGAGCCAGTAGGCGCTGAAGTTGCCCGCGACGAATCCGCTGAGGATGTTCAGCGATGCTCCGCCTTGCCGGGATGCCGTAACCACCTCGCGAACGTGTCCAGACGAGGTACTCGTGAATACTTTTACTAACTCCGGGATGATCGCCCCGGCAAGCGTCCCGCATGTGATGATGGTCGATAGCTTCCACCACAGCGAGGAGTCGCCGCCGAGGTCCGGAATCAGGATGGCGGATACGATGTACGTGAACACGACCGACACACCCGAAGTGAGCCACACCAGGAACGTGAGGGGGTGTTCGTAGTTGAAGGTCCGCTCATTCTGGTACATCTTCTTCGCTCGGGCCTCGTTGATGAAGTACGATGCCCCGGAGGCGATTACCATCATCACCCGCATCATGAAGATCCAGACGAGCAGACGGACCTGGACTTCCGGATTCGCGACGGCCAGAAGGATGAACGAGATCAGGGCCACCCCGGTGACGCCGTAGGTCTCGAATCCGTCGGCCGACGGGCCGACCGAGTCACCGGCGTTGTCCCCTGTGCAGTCGGCAATCACCCCGGGATTCCGGGCGTCGTCCTCCTTGATCTTGAAGACGATTTTCATCAGGTCAGCGCCGATATCGGCGATCTTGGTGAAGATCCCACCAGCCACCCGCAAAGCAGCGGCCCCAAGCGATTCGCCAATCGCAAACCCGATGAAACACGGCCCGGCATAGTCGCCCGGGATAAACATCAGGATAATGAGCATGAGCAAAAGTTCGACCGAAATGAGCAACATCCCGATACTAATCCCGGCCTTGAGAGGGATCGAGTAGCACGGGTACGCCTTGCCGGTGAGGCTGGCGAACGCGGTGCGGGAGTTGGCGAACGTATTCACCCGGATGCCGAACCAGGCCACCCCGTAACTACCCAGGATACCGACCACGCTAAAGGCCAGAATGATTGACACTTTCTCCGTCGTGAATCCTTCCTTTGGACCTTTCAGGATTCCGAAGTAGATGTAAATGATGGTCCCGATGAAAAGCCACAGGAGCACCAGGAACTTACCCTGCGTAAACAGGTAGGTCTTGCATGTCTCGTAGATCAGTTCGGACACCTCCAGCATCGACTTGTGGACGGGGAGGTTCTTGAGATCCGAGTAGACTTTCAGCCCAAACCCAAGTCCAACCACGGACACCGCCAGACCCAGGTACAACAGGCTCTTCCCGCCGATCCCGCCCAGGAATTCGGCCGAGTTCAGGTTGGGGAGGATGAGGTTTGCCTCCCCACCGACCTTGGGTGGTGGGCCATTTGGGGCGGGGCTGATGGGACCAGTGGTGGCAGCCGCTGCCACCACCGGGCCTGCAAACACCGCGATGAGGATCAGAGGCAACAGCGTCCGCAAGAGTGCCAGAGGGCGCGCGGGTAACCCCAGTCGCCATCCGCAGGGAGAGGGTTCAGTTGGCATGTCTTGGTGTTCCTTGGCGGCAGGCAGGGTCACGAGTCTCGGCAGCCTTCGGGCGACCGGGAATACCCAAATAAGGTAGTTACCCTCCCGAACCGGAGCAACATCCGGATGAGAAACGATTTTCCAGCCGTTTATCCTCCCCGCAACGAGGGGTTCGTGGCCCGATGGGGGAGTTGGGGAGGCGATTCGCGAGCGGAGCCAGGGTTGTCGTGGTAGACGGCTTCTGACCGCCCCGGTACGCTACGGGGAACGTGCCCCCACACTCTCATAGCGGCCGCTATGCACCTGCTCGCTGTCTCCCTCTTCCACCACGACCCGCACACCGGCCGGTTGATCCTCCACGCGATGCCGGTGATGGTCGTTGTCCTCTGCTGCCTGGTGATTGCCTACCGGTACTACTCGGCATTCCTTGCCGCCAAAGTGGCTGTCCTCGACGACTCCCGCCTGACCCCGGCTCATCGGTTCAACGACGGCCAGAACTACCACCCGACGAACAAGTGGGTGCTCTTCGGCCACCACTTCGCTGCGATCTCAGGGGCCGGGCCGCTGATCGGCCCTGTGCTGGCGATCCAGTATGGCTACGCTCCGGGGTTGGTCTGGCTCGTGATTGGGGTCACGCTCGCTGGCGCGGTGCAAGACATGCTCGTGCTGGCTGCGAGTGTCCGGCGGGACGGTAAGTCGCTGGCTGAGATCGCCCGCCACGAACTCGGCATCCCGGCCGCGATTATCGCGTCAGCGGCGATTTTGTTCATCGTGGTGATCGCTCTGGCCGGGCTCGGATTCGTGGTTGTGAAGGCCCTCGGCGGCGAAGAGGTGAAGCTGCCAGAGGGGATGGAGATTGCTTTGCCAGAGGGGGCAGAGCCCCCTCAACCCCAATCAGCACCAGGGAATCAAAGCGTCTATGCCTTTCCACCCGGTTGCATCGCGCGGTATTCAGGGAGTAGCCCCCTGTGCCAGCGACCGGAGGCGTTCATCGTATCCGTTCCGGCAGACGCACCACTTTTTCCACCCCCCGACCTCCAGAAGGCGTTTGGGGAAGCCATGCGGTTGGCCGAACGAAGGGGGGGCACGGTCGTCATTCCAGGCCCCCGCATCACGACTCTCCCCGCTGGCTGCAACCAGGTCATCCCTGGTTCCTCCTGGGGCACGTTCACCATCGCTGCGACCATCCCGATCGCCTTGCTCGTCGGGCTGTGGATGTACCGCATCCGGCCGGGGCGGGTGGTCGAGGCATCGCTCATCGGCGGGTTCCTCACTCTGGGTGCGGTTGTCGTCGGGGAGCCGATCTCGCGCTCGGCACTGGGTGGGTACTTCTCCCTCACTCGCGACCAAACCATCATCGCCCTTGCGGTTTACGGCTTTATCGCGGCCGTACTGCCGGTGTGGCTACTGCTTGGCCCGCGCGATTACCTGTCGAGCTTCCTCAAGGTGGGAACGGTCGGGCTGCTTGTGATCAGTGTGTGCGTTGCCAATCCCCCACTCCACGCTCCTCCGGTGAACGAAGTCTTCCTGAATGGTGGGCCAACATTCCCCGGGCAGATCTTCCCATTCGTATTTATTTGCATCATGTGCGGAGCAATCAGCGGGTTCCACTCGCTCGTCTCGTCCGGCACGACCCCAAAGATGATCGATCGGGAAAGCCACATCCGCACCATCGGATACGGGAGTATGCTGATCGAGGGCCTGGTCGGGGTGACAGCCTTGATCGCTGCGGCATCCCTGCCACCGGACCTGTACTACGACATCAACGTGGCGATTGATGCTGCACCGCGGTTCCAGTCGCAACTGATCGAGGTGGAGGCGAAATACGGGGTGAAGCCCAAGCTCCCGCCGGAGGCTGGAGACCGCCTCCACGCGGCCAACGTCGATTCCCCGCAACACCTGGATCTGGGGGCAATCGAGGAGAAAGTGGGGGGCGAATCCCTCCGTGGACGAACGGGCGGGGCGGTCACGCTCGCGGTTGGGATGGCGGTGATTTTCGAGCAAGCCTTCCGCTGGTTCGGAGTCACCGGCGACTGGCTGCTGAAGTACTGGTATCACTTCGCGATCATGTTTGAGGCTCTGTTCATCCTGACCACGATCGATGCCGGCACCCGGATCGCCCGGTTTCTGCTCCAGGAGACGGCAGGGTGCGTGTACGCGCCGCTCGCCCGGCCGGACTGGCTGCCCGGGGCTGTCCTGGCGAGCGCGGGCGTCACCGCTGGCTGGACGGTGCTGGTCTGGACCGGCTCGATCGATACCATCTGGCCGATGTTTGGGATCGCCAACCAAATTCTCGCGGTTCTCGCGCTCGCCCTGGTGACAACGTGGCTCGTGAACAACGGCCGAGGGAGGTATGCCCCGGTCACGCTCATCCCCATGCTGTTCGTCACCACAACAACCCTGACCGCTGCCTACAAGATGTTGACCGGCCGGTTCGCCCAGATGATTAGCGACGGGGAAGGGATGATGGCCGCCGGATCGATCGAAGCGGGCCGGAAACTCCTTATCACCGGCTATCTGAACTCGGCGATGACGATCTTTGTCGTCTCATGTGTGTGCGTGCTGTTGCTCTGGGCGGTCGCCCGGTGGCTGGCTGTCTGGATGGGAACGACCGCCCCACCCCAACCCGGAGCGAATCGCCCATGACGCCAACACCGCCGGACCGATTCGCCCGTCGGACACTCTTCCTTTGCGCGCTGACGGCGGCGGGGGAGTTGGGGCTGGTCCTGAGCGTGATCGATTGGAATGCGTTCACCCGGTTCGATGGCCCGATGCTGCTGTTCATCGCTGGGCCGCCGGTCTTCCTGGCACTGATCGCCTGGCGACGACGGGCACACCCAACCCGGGCTCGCACGTTTTTCCGTTTTGCTGTAGGGGTGAGCGCGTTCGGGGTGTTCGCGCTGGCGGCCCACAGTGTGCAGTTCCACACCAATCCTCGGGTTCGGGATGGCGTGGATGTCGTGCCCTCCCTCGTGGCACTCGTGCAGTGGGTCGCTGTCTTGATCGTCTGGATAGCGACTACCCTCCGCGAGAGCGCGGAAAAATCCTCTGCAGGATCATCATCTTCCTCTTGACACCCCACACCGGGGTGGGCATATCCGTCACCTCACGCGCAAGAACCGAATCGACTCAGGGGGAAGTCGCCATGCGACCTTGGATGGCAGCAGGAGGGGTGGTCTGCGCGCTGGTGGGGTTGTCCGCTCCAGCGTCGGCTCAGTTCGGCGTAGGGGACGCGAGTTCCGCGGGCAGTTCGGCAATGCCAGGATTGCCAGTGGGGACAGTGGTCAAACTGAACCCGGCAGCAACGGAGATCCCGAAGGCGGTTCCGCAGGCCGGGAATCCGATCGGAACCCAGGGCCGGATTTATGATCCGTCCAGGCCGCTTGATGTGTTCAAGGGAACGAATATTGATCCGAGTAATGTGATCGCTCCGGTGGCCGGTTACTCAGGGACGGGGCCGCCGAATTTACTCACTTCACTTTACACCAAGATCGGCTCGATCATCGGACTGTCGCGGACGGTGACAACCGGCCCGGTCCCGAACGTGACTCCCGGGATTTTCCGGCGGAACCGCGAGCGGGCCGCAGCGAGAATGTGGCGAGCGGACTAGTCTCGATGTCTTTACCTCGAAGAGGTTGAATATCATAGCCCAGGGTCGCGTTTCGCGCACCCTGGGTTCACGGCTATCCACACCACCGTTTTTACCGCGAAGCGGTTAGATAAATTAATCCCTTGTTGGTAAAATCAATATTGAATACGATGAATGCGGCGTTTGGGACGAGTTTGTCTTGTCTTCTCCCTCGTTCCTACGCTCCGCGTGGGAACCAGGGGAGGGGAAACGCTGGCGAGTCGAGCGAGAAGTGTCGGCAGAACGCGAGCTATCACTCACTTATTTCAGTAGAATTGTTGTAAGCCTGGTCAATGCCAGGCTTACAACAATTCTACAGCACTGAGGCCACTCCGCACACTTCCGCCAGCGTTTACTTCCTGATCGGGATAATCACCAGCGACTTGTCCCAGGTGCCGATTGCGATCTGCTTTCCATCGTGAGAGATGTCCATCGATCGCAGAGTGAGGTTCTTCGGTTCGGCGAGGGCCTTCACCAATTTTCCCGTCTTTACGTCCCAGAACTTCAGATTCCCTTCCGCCTTCTCAGACGTGCCGCCAGTCACCAGTGTCCCGTCCGCGAGGAACTGGACGATCAGAATACTATGGGGTGTGTACCCCTTGAATGTCTGTTTCAAATCGCCGGTTCCCGCATCCCACACACAGGCACCGTCCGACCCACCCGCTGCAATCCACTTCCCGTCAGGGGAGAATGCCGCCGAGTACCATTTCTCGTCCGGACACGGAAGAGTCGTGAGGTGTTTGCCGGTCGCGGCATCCCAAACCTGGACGGTTTTGTCGTCGCTGGGTGTGACTAATCGCTTGCCGTCGGCCGAGAAGGCGAGCTTGCGCACGGCGTCCTTGTGGTCGTGGTTCTGCCACAGAAGATTTCCGGTCGCCACATCCCAGACGCTGACCTCGCCACCGTTCGGGTGACCGGTCTCGTCACAGCGCACGCCGCCCGCTGCGAGTGTCTTCCCGTCCGGGCTGAACACCACCTCGTAGAGCCAGACTGCCTTTGAGCCGCTCAGGTGGGTCTCGGTCTGGTCAGTGAGCCCCCAGATCCGGACCTCGTTGTCGGTCTCCTGGCCGTTGATTTTGGTAACGACCGCTGCAACGGATTTGCCGTCCGGAGCGAATGCAACTCCGTAGGATCGTCCTTCGATGAAGAGTGGGCGGACGACATTGCCGGTCCTGGTGTCCCACACCTTGATGGTGTGCTTCTTGTATCGGAGTGGTGTCTCTCCCTCACCACTGTCGATGCGAGCCTGCACGGCGACCAGTGTGCCGTCCGGGCTAAATGCGACTCCATCGACCGGGCCATCGTACTCGATCACCTTGGGGACCGGGGGCTTGGCGGGTTGGCGGGCTGCGACCGCCCTCTCCGGCAAGGTGATGTCGGCATTGCCGTTGCTCGTCGTCTGGAGCGGCGGGTTGTCCCTGGATCCGACCGCGGGCACAGTCCCGGCGGCTGCTCCCAGCCCCACCAGCGCCACCAAACCTGCGACGGCCCAGATCTTCAACTTGCTCAGAAGGATCATCTTCATCTCCCCTTCAGCGAGGTTGAGGGCAACCGTCCCCGCCCCAGAGGGGGCGGATCGGGACAGTGCCTGAATCGTGGTGTCGGCCAGGGCGGCCGACACTCTCGCAGTTCCCGAAGCCGAGAAAAGGGCCGTCAGACTGAGCGTCACCCCGCGGCGAGTGAGCCGTCTGGCGAGCATCCGTCTCGCTCCCATGAGGCGGTTCGACAGAGTCCCCTCCGGAATGCCGAGTCGGCTGGCCGCTTCCTTCCGCGTCCGTCCTTCCAGATCGCACGCCAGGACGGCTGCTCGGTAGTGATCGGGGAGTCGGGCCAACTCCTCGTCCAGCACTGGGAGCAGATCGTCGAGCCGTTCATCCGGGTTGCGGGCGGGCGAGGAGACGGTGGACACGTGTAGCTCCTTGGCAAGCCGACGGGTACGGGTGGCGCGGGCTCGCCGGGCGATCCGGTACGCCACGCCATACATCCAACTCCCGACTTGCTCCCGTGGACGGATGGCGGCCGCCCTGCGGACCAGGACCAGGAATGTGGCCTGGAATGCATCCTCGGCGAGGTGGATGTCTCCGATGACCCGTCGGCAAACCCCGAGGACCACCGGGCCGAGTCGCCGCACTAGCGCGGCCAGCGCGGCTTCATCGTTCTCCTCGACGAACCGAGAGAGGAGCTGAGCGTCTGTCGGGCCGCTGTCACGTCCCAGTTCGGTAGCCCGAACCCGGTCGAGCGGGCGGATCGGTTGCTTGGTCATTCCGGCCCCCTTCGCGGCTTCGGGCCGCGTGTTCACCCTTTGATTGTCTTCGCTTCGCCCCCCGCGCCGGCGACTTTCTGATTTTTTTCTGCTCTCGTGCATCGGCGGACCCAACAGACTTCGCAAGCCGTGATTTCCAAGCGGGTAATGGTGGCGACGACCCACAGCGCAGCAGGATTGGGTGCCACGGACGGCTGGTCCGTCCGTGGCATCCCAAAACGTGGTAGGTCATTTGGGCGTAGCCGGTCGGGCTCGAAGCCTCGAANNCCAGGGCTTACGCCCTGGGCTACTGTCTGACTTCCCTTCGGGACTCAAAACCTCGGCTTTGGGGCGAGCCCGACCGGTTACACCCAGGTCATTTCCGGCCGTCTCCCCTACCAGAGCCGGATAACACCATACGAGTCGAGCGCGACGTCAACACTCACGACGGAGATCTGCTCGACCAGCGACTGGGCGGCAATCATGCGGTCGAACGGGTCTTTGTGGTGCATCGACATGGTCGCCAACATTGCCGCGTGGCGGATTTCGATCGGCAGGATCGAGATGGCATTCGCTGTCAGAGCCGTCGTAAAGAAGGAATCGAAGGGCACTGTCAACGGATACTTCCCGATGCTGACCTTGATCGCCACTTCCCAATACGTCGCAGGGCTGATGAACACGTCGTTGGCCGGGTCGGAGATGAGAGCCAACGCCCTCGCGGAGAGTTGAGCGTCATTCGTCACGAACCAGAGGAAGGAGTGGGTGTCGAGAAGTAACTTCACCGCATGTACTCCGCGAAACCGTCCAGATGCTCGTTGTCCTCCACCAGTAGCGTGATCATTCCCTTGCAGTTCCCCGGTTGGCGGGGTTTCCGCTCGGCTGGCTTCTCGCCCACCAGCTTCGCAACCGGCTTGTGACCCCGAGTCAGTACGATCTCATCGCCCGGCGTGAGCCGATCGATTAACTCTGTCAGACTCTCCTTGATGTCTTCCACCGCCAGTGTCGTCGTCATGGGTGTGTCCTGATGGATCGGGCCGTGGATCGTGTTTACTTCGGCCAGCGGCCCCTTGGAGGTTGAGGAGTTCGCCATTACCCCGTGATTGTGCTCGCAGATTCTCTTCCAAGGAATGCAGAGCGTGGGCCGGCCCTGGCATTTTAGCATTTCAACTCATGCTTCTTCAGTGTCGCTTGTTCCTTCACCACTACGGTCCGCTGAGTCGCAATCGCCATCGTGGCACACACCCCCGAATCACCGATAGCCCGTCATGAGCCTTCCCCGAGTTGGCCGGGTTCGGGGTGAGCAAGTTGGACTGCCCAGACGGCGTCGGCCGGGGCGAGGGGTGGTTCTGGGTCACTCGCGTAGATGAAGAGCGCATACCCGGCGGCGTCGTAGATCCGATGGAGGACCGCCTGGAGATCGAGGGTGGGTTCGATTTCGCCTGGGCGAAGGGGGATTGGGACTTCAGGAAGGGGGTTGCGGAGGAAGATGGGCCAAATGTCAGCCTCCGGGTCATTCAGTTTCCGGTTTGGACCCCGACTCACGATCGTGTAGTAGTCGCACCGGGGCAGGGCTTTCCAGGGTATCCGTGGGCCGCCACGAAGGAGATCGATCTCGACGAAGTTCGTTCCACTGGCGAGGATTCGTTTCACTTTTCCGAGATACTGAGCGCGGTTTGCCTTGATGGTCTTGTTCGTCGGGCTCAACAACTCGATGATCGTGACCACCTCGTGATTCAACCGTTCGCGAATCTCCAGATACGAGAGTCGCTCCTCCTCGACAAGCTGGGGGACTGGGTGGATCGAGGCGTCCGGCTGACCGAGCGGAAACCGTTCATGGGCAGGTAGTTCGTGGATGAACAGGTGTTCCTCGATCTTGACATAGTACCGGGGCTGAACCTGTGCCGTGAGCAATTCCCGGACGAGTGGAATGAAGCTGTCGTGGAAGTCTTGCCAGACGGCGGGTTGTTCGATGTACGGGTTCATTCCTGGAAACGGCGATGGCATCGGAGACCCTCCGCAGTGTGGCTCACCCCACTCATTCTACTCCAACTGGGATCAGTCACTCCCTATTGAGAAGGAGATCGACAACCCAACACCCCCGAGTATGTGGCCCTTCGCCAGAGCAGTGCGCGAGGATCTCAGGGTTCTGGCAACCCGCATCCTGGAGAGCGTCGGCAAGGATCGGCAGGCGATCAAAGGCACGGTCGGCGTAGATGCCCTTGGCGAGAGCAAGGACTGTGGAGGAGAGCCAGGAAGGGTCGAGGGCGATGGGGCGGAAGGGGTTGCCGAAGATGTCTCGCATTATTATGATAAGATTGAACACATCTGGATTTTCTTGTGCAGTATTAAACACATACTCCCAAGATCTAACTGCGGCTTCATGCGCCCGTTCGGCAGCGCCGAGGGCGTCAGCTTCATGCTCACCCGTTTGGTCCTGGCGGGTGCGTTTTTCTTCGATCTCTTCCATTGCTGCGGCTGCAGCATCACATGCTCGTTCATGGTCACTTGGCGAGACAACCCCATCAACCAATCCTTCAGTTAGCTCGATTGCATTGCGGCTGCGTTCATCATGAAGCGAATCCCAGACAGATCGGCAAGTCGCGCAGGCAACTAATGCCACTTTCCGATCAGTTGCCTTGCCATACAAGTATTTCAATAACTTACTCGGCTCAGTTGTCGCCAGCCATTCCGCCTCGGTCATCGTCGGCCTCCTGAGACTCCCCAGCCTGTGATCAAACATACCCTGTGTCCCTCCCTACCCCAGTCGGTCGAGGTCGCGGAGGCGGCGCTCGGCGTCGAAAGTCGGCGGTGGGAGCGCATCGGCAAGTCGAAGGGCGTCGGCCTCGCTCAGGTCGGGTCGGGCCGTTCCGTGCCCGCGGAACACGGGGAGTTTCTTCTTCATCGCGACGATTTCCCGACGTGTCCGGCCTTTCGGGCTGTCTTGCCATCGGCCAATTCGTTCGTGGAACGCGAAGAACACTGGCACGACATCTCGAATGTACCGCCAGTACCCGGGGTTGTCCGTCTGGATGACGAAGAGCCCGCCCGGGATGAGGCTCCGGTGGACGACTGCCAGGAATGCCGGTGTGATCAGCCGGCGGTGGACCTGGGCCGGATCGTAAAACGGTTGCGGGTGGTAGCAATGGATTTCGGCCACCGAATGTGGTTCGACGTACCGTTCCAGTAACTCATGCCCCCCGAGCACCACGAACCGGGCGTTCGTCAATCCGCGCTGATTGCCTCGCTTGCGGGCGTACCGGATGACCATCGGGAGAATGTCGGTCCCGAGGTGGTCATGGGTCGATCGCGTCAGCGCAGACCCGATCGTAAACCGGCCGTTTCCACAGCCCAAATCGAGAACGATCGGTGCCACCCGTCCGAACAACTCGGCCCAGTTCAACCGCCCTTCGGCTGGCATCTCTTTCAGGGCGGTCTGAGTCCACTTCGTGGGAGCCAGGATTCGGCCGGGGAACGGCACACCGAATTCCCTCTCGATGTCCGGATTCGGTCGGTTCGGCTGGGTCATGGTGGCGTGCCCGGTCGGTCCGGCGGCAGCGAAGTTCCCCGCCCGGTTGTGGACACCGCTAAGATACATGATGGAAGACCAGGACTCGCCACTGTCACCCCGGAACCTCACGACGTGCTGTCCGCCCTGGCTCGACGCGACCGCATCCCGGAACTCATGGACGACCCAGGGCTCGACCCGGTCGCCCACCGGCACGCCCTCGCAGCACTGGCGCGGATCAACGGATTGAGTCGGTCGACGGCCGTTCTGTGGGGTCCGATTCGTGGGCTCGCGGCCAAGCAGCCCGATCGACCGCTCCGGATACTCGATGTGGCGTGTGGGTCGGGGGATGTACCGGTCGGGCTAGCGTTGAAAGCGGAGCGAGCAGGGCTTCGCCTGGAGATCGATGCCTGCGACCTGAGCCCGACAGCGGTCCAGGCGGCTGAGGAGGCCGCGCAAGCTGCCCGGATCGGGGAGCGGATTCGATTCTTTACCCACGATGTGATCCGCGACCCGCTCCCGGGTGGGTATGATGTGGTCACCTGCTCGCTTTTCCTCCATCACCTCTCCGAAGATGACGCCGTGACTGTGTTGCGTCGGGTGAAGGATGCGGCCAGAGCGATGGTCTTGGTGAACGACCTGGAGCGGTCGCGGTTCAATTACCTTGCGGTATGGCTGGTCTGCCACGCCTTGACCCGCTCACCGGTGGTCCGCTTCGACGGCCCGGCGTCAGTCCGGTCGGCGTTCACTCCGGACGAGGCCCTCGCCCTTGCCTCCCGCGCTGGGCTGAGTGGTGCGACGGTCGTAAGACGGTGGCCGTGCCGGTGGCTGCTTCGAGGAACTGTGAGGTAGACGCCAGGAAATGACCTACCACGATCATGGGGGGATAGGGGTAGG
>PLDW01000126.1 GCA_003136315.1 Gemmataceae bacterium
ATCTTTTTTGCCGGGTTAATACTACCCCTTCGGTGGCGGCCAGCGGGTGTGCATCGGAAACACGTTCGCCTTGATGGAGGCCGCGATCATCCTGGCAGCGGTTGGGCAGAAGTACCGGTTCACCCTGATGCCGGATGCGGTCATCGATGTGAACCCGCAGATCACCCTCCTCCCGAAGTTCGGTATCCCCGCGACCCTGATGCGACGGGAATGAGACGTAATCGGCCCACGATGTTGGGTGGCACGGTCGGACCAGCCGCCCCTGGCAACCGATCGCGCTGGTCGAGTTTCTCCCCCGCCTGACTGACCGCGAAGACGCTACCATGGAATCGGGGGTAGGTCTCGGGAATGCGTGGGACTTTCTGGCAGGGAACAGCGGTCCGTTGTTCGTTTCGGGTTGTCCGATTTTGATTGCCATCTGTCGGTTGCCGCCTTAAGCTAGCGCGAATCTGGTCCACTCGGGGAATCCTCAATGCCCTTCGATATCGTTTGCCCCGATTGCACGAAGCGGTTGACCCTCGGCGATGACCGGGGTGGAACGGTCGTCTGGTGCCCTCGGTGCGCCACCGCGATTAGTATTCCCGCCTGCCCAGCGACCTCCCCCATTAGCGTCGTTTATGACCCTGCGCTGCACCCACCGTCGCCTGCTCGGCGTAGCCAACCAAGTGCAAGCCCTGCCCATTGCCATTCCGCCGACAACATGGATTGTCACGACCGTGACAACGACAGCCTTCAGTCAGCCCGGAGACTTCGAAGGAGCAGACGAGCGAAAGCGCGTCTCCTCGGTAAGCTGGGGTTCGTAGCCGTTCTTTGTATCGCGACGATTGTAGCAGTTCGTGCCGCAGTCTCGAAAGTTTCAGCGGTTCGGTCGGCATCAAAGGGAACCCCTTCTGGCCCTGCAACCCAAGCAGGTGATCAGAAGATTGTCACATCTCCACCCCCAGCCGCTACATCCCCAGCCCGTCGCGTTCCACCCCCATCGGTTCAATCGCCCTCCGTTCCACCTCCATCGGTTCAACCCTCCGTGCCTGCTGAAGCTCCACCTGTTGATCTCGATAAGCCAGCCATGCCACGGACGCGGGCCTCGTTCGTCTCCGATCGACCAGCGAACGAGTCGTCAATCCGGGGATACTTTCTCCGAAGACCGAGCGGGTTCGAGGTGTACGCATCAAAGCTTGCTTACGAACAAAGTGACGAGCTTGTCGGTGAACCGATGAAGGTGATCGACGACGAACTCGCCAGGATAGTCGATATCTTCGATGAGAAATCCCTGAAAGTGCTGAGAAGTGTGCCCATTTGGATTGAATGGGATCACACAATCCCACGTAGCCCTTCGGCCTTTGGGGTCTACTATGGCCAGACAGGGCACTCCCTGTTATTGGAAGGGGTTGACCCACGTAAGGCAAACTGCATATGCATCCTCTCGTTAAAGGTTGCACATAAGCGTCGTTCTGAAAACGGAGCCAGACAGAATACTCTTTTGCATGAATTTGCTCACGTCATTCACGATAAGATATATGGACTTAATAATCCATTTATTATGAATGCATATCAACAAGCTACAGCTAGGCGATTGTACAACACTGTCTACGCAGGCACACGCCACACCGAGTATTTTGCTGAAATAACTTGTGCGTACCTCGAACGTCTCGACTATACACCCCACAACAGGCAAGAATTGAAGGAGTACGATTCGGTAGGCTACGAGATGGCCATGAAGGCTTGGGGAACTCCGGAGCAACTTGCGGAACGAAAGAAAAACGCGGCCAGTAACCGATCGAGCACTATTCCGGATTTTAAAATCATTTCTCCGATGATCAAGTAAATTGTGGCTTAATTTTATCCGACATACTAGGCGAGACTAAGTTCACGATGTTCCAAATACTGATTAAATTACTGCGTCGGCTCGACCGCTACCACGGCNNCTTCGAAACCCCGGCAAGCCGGCAAAAAAGCGGCGGGGCTTCTTGGTATCGAACGGATGAGGCGTCAAGCGTGTGGCCGGGGTTTCGAAGACTCAACCCCGGCCACACCACCGTTGGGCCAGACCGCGTTCTGGCGAACGCGGCTTCGTACAATCCCCTCAATCCGCAACGCATACCCGGGCGTTAGCTACGTATTTCAAACGACTTATGTCGTTTTTCGGTCGAGAACTCTTCTCCTGCAACGGTATTGCGCCCAGATGCTACCATCTTCGACCGTCGTCGGGTAAGCTATCAGCTATCCCTCCGAGACGGTGGCACCCATGCGACGTCCAGCCAATCCCATTCAACATCCGCTGATCTGCCGACGAGCCGCGATCCAGGCCGGCGCTATCAGCCTGCTGGGGCTGGGCTCCAGCCATGTGGCCGGGCTTCGCGCTTTGGGTGCCGAGAGCGGGTCGGCCCCTGTGCCCTCGAAACCCAAGGCCGTTATCTACATCTTCCTCTCGGGCGGGCTCGGCCAGCTCGATAGTTTCGACATGAAGCCCGACGCCCCCGAGAATATTCGCGGCGAGTTCAAGCCGATCGCCACCCGCACGCCCGGGATTCAGATCTGCGAACACCTGCCGATGCTCGCTGCCCGTAGCGACCGGTGGGCGCTGGTGCGGTCCCTGACTCATCCGTATACCGTGCATTCGCTCAGTCATCATGTGATGCTCACCGGGCGAACACCCACTCCACCCGGGTTCAACGACAGTCGCCCACGGCCGACGGATTTCCCTTCCATCGCGTCCGTCGTGACCGGGGTGTTCGCTCCACGCAACAACCTGCCGCCAGCCGCTGTTCTGCCCGAGAAACTCGTCCACGTTTCCGGCCGGACGATCCCCGGTCAGTTCGCTGGGCAGATGGGTTCTCGGTTTGATCCGTGGTTTATCGAGGCGAGTCAGTACCGCGACACGAAGTACGTTCATGGTGCGTTCCCGGAGTACGGGTTCCAGCGCCAGACCGGCAAGACGACCCCACCGAACTACCGCTTTGAAGCTCCACGACTCGAACTGTCCCAGGATCTGCTCCCCGACCGGATCAACTCCCGTCGCCGTTTGCTCGAATCGCTCGACCACCAGCGGCGTGAACTCGACCAGTTGGGATCAACGGGCAACTTCGACCGGCAATTCCAGACGGCTACCTCGATGCTGCTGGATGGCCGGGTTCACCGCGCACTCGATGTCCACGCGGCCCCCGCAAAAGTGCAGCAGCGGTATGGCTGCAACTCGTTCGGCTGGTCGCTGCTGATGGCTCGGCAACTGATCGAGGCGGGAGTGCGAATGGTGCAGGTGAACCTCGGTAACGATGAGAGCTGGGACACCCACGAGGCCGCGTTCCCGAATCTCAGGGACTTCCTCTTCCCGCCCACGGATCGCGCGGTATCGGCTCTGCTCGATGACCTCCACGACCGCGGCCTGCTCGACGATGTGCTGATCGTGATGGCCGGTGAGTTCGGTCGTACCCCGCGGGTGTTCGTCGACAAAACTTCCGTCTCAAAGACCGCCGGCCGGGATCACTGGGGGGCCGTGCAGACGGTGTTCTTCGCGGGCGGCGGCGTGAAAGGGGGCACGGTCGTGGGCTCCTCCGACAGAATCGGCGGCTATCCCTCCACGGACCCGCAAACGCCGGAGAACATGGCCGCGACGATCTACCAGGCGCTCGGCTTGCCGAAGACTCTCACCTGGACGGATTCCTTCGACCGCCCGCACCAGGTCTATCACGGCGATCCGATTCGCGGATTGTGCTGAGAGTCCGACACGACTCAATCGGAGGGTGGAGCGGTTTGGCTTGCTGATGGTTGCCTGCCCGCCATCTCGGGAAACCAAATCTCCGCATTGGCCAGGCCGAATCTGCGCTCGTCCGCATTCGGTGAGTCGAGTTGTGCGCGAACGGCCTCTCGGAAGCTCTCAACCGGTTCACCACGGACAACCAATTCTGCGATGATCCAGACAGAGAGGTAATACTCGCTTTTGATCCGCTCGCGGAGATTGCTTGTGGTGCTGCGTTTCAGGTCTCGGCGTATCCAACGAGTTGCCAGGACCAATGGCAACCGGCCGAGGATCGCACCGAGAGCGAGGCCAAGCAGTGCTCCAGCGATCCCGCCAGCAATTCCAAAGGATTTGTAGCCGACAGTTAATCCGGCCCCCGCTCCACCAGCCGGACCGAAGAGTTGGATGGCATCAAAGAGCGTGAACGGACGTCCTCCCATGCCTAACACCCGCTTGAGGGACTGGGCCGTTGCCAGGGTTGGATACCGATGAAGCGGTACGGGCAGGCTCATGGCTTTGACCGGGAAAGGGCCTGCGCTTTGACCTGCTCCCACGGGATGACATCGTCAGGGTTGGCGTCATCTTCAGCCACCCGCCGCTCCAGTTCCTGGCGTTGGGCATCGGTCAGAAGGGGTTGGTACGGCTCGGCTGCAATCGTGGCCCAGATTTCCTGGACGAGTGCAATCCGCTGGTCGCGAGTGAGCCGGTCGATTCCAAGAGACTGAACCATTGGTGACACAGCGGAACCTCTGTGGGTATGATCCACATGTTCACTATAGCTGGGCGGTGAAACGAAATCAGCGTCAACTCGGCCGCTGCCGCGGTGCCCAGATCGAGGATCTGGAAGACATCAACGAGCGTGAAGACACGTCCTCCCATGCCGATCAGGTATTGATCGGCGTTGTGGCGCGAAATTCGTTGGCGCTGGGGTTGCCGCCGGGTGATAATACGACACTGTACTGTCACCCACACCTGGAGTCCCCACCGTGATTTGCCTGCTGCCACGCGGCCGAGGGGCGGCTGCGGCCGTTCTCATCGGTTTACTGGTCGTCGCCGCCAGCCGATCGCCCGCCCAACCCCCGCCCGCAAAGACCGTTCTCACCCACGCCGATTACGATATCTGGCGGACTGCCACAGGGGTCACCCTGTCTCGGGACGGGAAATACGTGGCGTACACGATTCTCCCCATCGATGGCCCCGGAGACGGTGAGACCATCGTCCGGGAGGTGGCCAGCGGCAAGGACATCCGGATCGCCCGGGGCGGTCGACCGGGTGGCGACCCCGGCGAGGCCGCGGGGGCCACACCCCGCCCACCGGGGACGGGGGCGGGGGCAGGGGCCGCTGCCGGAGCAACCGGGAGCCCGCGATTCGCTCCCGATTCCGCCCGAATCGTCTTCCCGCTCCCGCCGACCAAGGCCGAACTCGACAAAGCCAAGGCGGCCAAGGCCAAGGCCGACGAGATGCCCCGCCCGGTGCTGGCGGTCATGGACTTGCCGTCAGGGCTCATTTCTGCCCGACTGCCTTACGAGAAAGCGTTCTCCGTTGGCGGCAACAACGCGGGATTCCTCCTCTATCACAAGCCAGCAAAGGTTGAACCGAAGGACGAAACGTCGACGACCAAGACGGAAGGCACCCCCCCGGCTGGCCCGAAAGGCGCGTTCCCCGGTGGGGGTGGGGGCAAGGGCGGCCGAGGATTTGGCAAGAAGGGGGGCGGCGGCGAACCGGCTACCGCTCCCGCCCCGCGAGCTGTTCGCACCTACGGCACCGAACTCGTCATCCGGCAACTCGCCACCGGAAGTGAGCGAACCATCGCCGATGTGGCGGAATTCTCGCTGACAAAAGACGGGAAACTGCTCGTTTACACCGTCGCATCGAAGAATCCGGAGGCCAACGGGGTTTACGCTCTCGATCCTGCCGCGTCGAGCCCAGCGCGGGCCGTCCGGGCTGGCCCCGGACGCTACACCCGACTCGTCTGGGACGAGAAGCAAACCCGACTCGCCTACCTCTACGACAGTTCGGAGGTTTCCACTGATCCGAAGGTGGCTCCTCCGCCACGGCCGGTGGGGTGGACGCCCGCCCCGACTCCACCGAAGTGGCACGCCTTCGTCTGGGACCGGGCGGGGACAGCCGCCACGAACCCGGCGGCGGGACTGCCGATGGGCTCTGGCGGGGGTTCGACCGTCATTGCTGCTGGTGCCGCCCGTGTTGAGGGATCGGCCCCCGCAGTGGAGGTTCTCGGCCCGGATGCTCCCAGCCTTCCCAAGGGCTGGACGCTCGGTGGAGGGTCGCTTGGTTTCTCCGCCGACGGTTCCCGGCTGTTCGTGACCACTGCACCGGTCCGCGAACCAACCCCGGCCCCCGCGACCACCACCCCACCGGCCGAGAAGGTCGATCTCGACATCTGGCACTGGAAAGATGGGTACATCCAGCCGATGCAGAAGCTTCGCGGGGATATCGAGCGGAACCGCACCTACCCGGCTGTCGTGTTCCTCGACACCCGGCAGGTCCGCCAGGTCGGGGACGAATCGTTGCAGGTGAGCCCCCCGGCGGTCGGAGACTGGGCCATCGGTTCGGACGATCGGAAGTACTTGCACCTGACTGGGTACGCTTACCCGGTCCCGCGGGATTACTCGCTCGTCAACATCCAGACCGGGGAGCGGAAGCCAGCTCTCACCGGCTTTGGGGGATCGGCGTCACTTTCCCCGAGCGGGAAACACCTCCTGACCTTCGACGGGAAAGACTGGTCCACCATTGCGATATCGGACGCCAAGAAGACCAACCTGACCGCCCGGCTGCCGGTGAAGTTCTTCAACGAGGAAGACGACCACCCCGCCGAGCCCCCGCCCTACGGAGTCGCTGGCTGGACCACAGACGGCCAGTTCGTGCTCGTCTACGATCGCTACGACCTGTGGAAGCTCGCAGCAAATGGCTCGTCGGCCGAGAACCTCACGAAGACAGGACGGTCGCAGCAAATCCGGTTTCGCTACCTGAACGTCCCGGCCGAGGACGATGAGGAGGAGAACGACCGCAAGGGGATTGACCTGTCAAAGCCAGTGCTGCTTGCGGCCGAGAACCTCCACACACGCGATACCGGGTTCTTCCGGCTCGAACCTGGCGCCGCCCCGAAACTGCTCGTGATGGGTGCCCGTCGGTACGGACCCCCCGTGAAAGCCCGCAACGCTCCCACGTACCTGCTGACCATCCAGACCTTCTACGACTCGCCGGACTATTACACCACCGGCCCGGATTTCCACGAGTTGAAACGGGTCACGGATATCAACCCGACGATCCGGAACTACAACTGGGGGCGAGCCGAACTCGTTCACTACCGCAGTGCGGATGGTGTTCCCCTCTCCGGGGTGCTGGTCAAGCCGGAGAACTTCGATCCGGCGAAGAAGTACCCGATGGTCGTGTACATCTACGAACGGCTCTCGGATACCGTCCACCAGTTCCGGCTCCCCAACGTCGTTCGCGGGCAAGTGATCAACCCGACCTTTTACGCCAGCAACGGCTATCTGGTGCTCATGCCAGACATCGCGTACAAGACCGGCGCCCCCGGCCAGAGCGCTCTGAAATGCGTCCTTCCAGCGATTCAGGCCGTGGCCGACCGGGGCTTCGTGGATGAGACAGCCATCGGCATCAACGGCCAGTCGTGGGGTGGCTACCAGATTGCGTACATGGTGACCCAGACGAACCGATTCAAGGCGGCGGTGGCTGGCGCTCCGGTATCGAACATGGTCAGCGCCTACGGCGGCATCCGGTGGGGGACCGGGCTGCCCCGGCAGTTCCAGTACGAACGGAGCCAGAGCCGGATCGGGGAGACCCTCTGGAAAGCCCCGCTGCTCTACCTGGAGAACTCCCCGATCTTCATGGCCGACCGGGTCACGACCCCACTTCTGATGATCCACAACGACCAGGACGACGCTGTCCCGTGGTATCAGGGGATCGAGTACTTCCTGGCCCTGCGACGGTTGCACAAGGAGTGTTATCTGTTGAATTACAACGGGGAGCCGCACAACCTGGCAAAGAAGGCAAACGCCAGGGATTTTGCGGTCCGGATGTTCCAGTTCTACGAGCACCACTTGCGGGGCAAGCCCGCCCCCGATTGGATGGTCAAAGGGGTGCCGTTCGTCGACCGGGACAAAGAGAAAGAGGCGATCAAGGGGCTCCTTGCACCCTCGAAGAAGTGATAGGACAGGAGAAGCTCAGGGCGCTTCGGGCTCGGAGCCCCGAAGGGGCGGCAGACAGTAGCCCAAGGCGTCAGCCCTGGGCACCCAGGGATTGACGGTCGCACGCCTGAGGACCACCGGACAAAACCCCTGGACTGAGAGGCAGAGGGGAGTCAAACCGCCCTCCGGCTCCCCCTTCCTTCTTAGGGAAGGGGGTTGGGGGGTTAGGTTCCGCCCTCACCGCCCTCCGGCTCCCCCTTCCTTTTTAGGGAAGGGGGTTGGGGGGTTAGGTTTTGTCCGGTAGTCCTTATTTCTTGTCCTTCTTCCGGTCGTACTCGCCTTCCAACACTGGTTTGGCGTCTTCGAGTGTGGTGCCCTTCAGGTCGTCGAGGGTGCCGGTGTCGCCCTTCACCTTCCACTTGAAACTGAACTCCAGACCGATCGGTGGCTTGGCCGGAAAGTTTCCCTTCTCCTCGGCCTTGGTGATCTCGGCCTTGATCTCCCCATCCTTCCCGATGGTGTATTTGCACGTCACGATCACCCCGTTCTCCCCACCGAACGCCGAGAGCTTGAAGGTGTTTTTGTCGCCGAATTCGAGTTTCAGGTCGATCCCGTTCGCTTCGCGCAACCAGGTTCCGGACAGGGCCTTATCCTTATCGTCTTTCTTGTCATCGGCGGGGGAGGTGCCACCAGAGAGCACCACCAGAGTCAGGGCAAGCACCCCCGCGAGCGGTCGGAACATGGGCTGAGTCTCCGTGGAACAAAGGGAACAGTGTTGAGGTCCGTCGCCGGAAGGCTATCGGACCCGGGTCACTTCGCCCAGCCCTTCACCAAAACACAACAAAATCCCGAGCATCCGCAAACCGGGGTGTTGCAGTGATCAACCCCCGGCTCATGGGTAAGGACGATCGGACAGAACCCCTCGACTGGGAGGCAAGGGGGAGTCAAACCGCCCTCCGACTCCCCCTTCCTTCTTAGGGAAGGGGGTTGGGGGGTTAGGTTCTGTCCGCTCGTTCTATTCCGCGTACTCGGCGCGCACTTCGTCGAACCACACCTGACCTGGGCCGTAGATCTGGAGACTGACCTGAATCTTCTTGGCTTCCTTTGGAATCTCGACCCGGCCCGTGTATTCCTTCCAACCGTGACTCACCGGGGGATCTTTTGCCTCCTTGGCCCCGATGTACGAGGCCCATTTGTGTCCAATCGCGTCCCCGTCCCCGTCGAGAAAGCTGACGTCGAGGATTGCTTTGGTGACCTTCGCAGCCTTCACCTGCGCGGCCACTTGGAGTGCGGGCTTGTCACCCTTCCTGTCGACCACCTGATACCACTGGGCGATGGGGAAATAGCGTTGGGCCGTCTTGTGCAGACACAAGCTGGCTTTGCCCTTCTGCCCGGTTTTCTTGTCCCAGATATACTTCACACCATCGATCTCGGCACCCTCTGACCAGTGCTCGGGGGCCTTGTCCCCTTCCTCGAAGCCACCGTTCAGGAGGATGTTCTCGGCAGCGGGCACTGCCGCTGCTGCGGCTGGTTTGGGCGTTTCGTTGCCCTTCTCCGGAATCTGGCCTGCGCCAGTCGCAGCGACCACCGACGGGGGTGCAGGATCGTCCGAGTTCAGCAAGGTTCCTCCCGCACCGATGGCGGTGAGCATCAACAAGGTCGCCGAGGCGAGTAGCAACTTGGTCGTTGTCATGGATCTCGACACTCCTTCTATCAGAGCGGCCAGTCGCGCAGGCACCACGGGCGCTGTCGCGGCTACCACCGCGGGACCGATGAGTTGAGCACACGGCCTGGCCGCGGCGGCGCTGTCGCAGAGTAGAGCGGCAAAGAGGGCCGCTGGTCCGAACCCCTGTCGACCGAGACGTCGAGCTAGCGCCGTTCGCGCATCGTCGAGCCGTCGCCGGATCGTGCTCTTGCTCCACCCAAGCTGGGTGGCCGCTTCGTCCTGAGTCCGCCCTTCGAGGTAACACAGGATCAACGGTAGCCGCCACTTTTCGGGCAGCCTGTCCATTTCGACGTCGAGGACAACGCGGATCTCGCCACACGAGGTGTCGACAGGTAGCGCGGCGGGAATGGCAGCGACCTGGCGTTCGTGGCGGAGGCGTGCGGTCGAGAGTGACCGAGCCTTGATCGCGATTCGGTAGGCCACGCCGTGCAGCCAGGCCGCCAGGGAATCCCGGTTCCGCACCGCACGGATTTTCCGTGCCAGGAGAAAGAAAGTCGCCTGGAATGCGTCCTCGGCGTCCTCGCCCTGCTGAAGTGTGCGCCAACAGACACGGTAAACCATCGGACCGTGCCGTCGAACAATGGCCTCGAAGGCCGCCCCGCCACCTCCGGAGAGGTACAGTTCGACGAGCTGACGGTCGGAGAGATCCCCGAACGCCTCTGCGGGTATTCCGCCGATGAGCCGGCGAAGGAAAGGAGTCTGGGGCTCACCAGCCACAATTGCCTCCCTGCCAACTGATGCCTGATGGAGAGTAGTTCCGTGTGCGGGCGGAAAGTGTTCAACTTTTTAACAATTTCGCAAGGACCGTGGACAGGGGGCGTCCCGCTCGCCACGAGGATTGAAGAATACGGTCATCAATCCACCCCCTGCACCCCCTTTCGAACTGACACTTCCCTCGCACTGTGGGAACGGGTGGCCGTCCTTTCGTCGGACCCTCGAACCACAGCCCGATCATCATTCAGGCAGGGAAATCGTTGACTGCGGTTCGGCGAAGGTGTAAAGTTGAGCCTCGATATCGAATCCGTATTTCAGCAGGCGTTTATCTGGGAACGATCGGTTTGTTGAGCAAAAATGTGGACGGGTACCACAGCGAATCCGGTCTCCCTTCGCATGAGAACGGCGATGGCCATGACCTCTCCCAACCCTTCCGATAAGGCTCCGAAGCCTCTCGAAGCGACCCAAGAATTCTTCGAAAGCTCCACCTCATCCTCCGTGGATGGGGCGGTTCTGACCCAATCGTTCGGGGAGCCAGCAGCGCCATTGGCTCCCCCACCAAACACAAGTTCCGAGCCGCCGCCAAGGATCAAGATTTCCACTTTGGGCGACTTTCGCCTTGTGGCCAAGCTCGGCGAAGGGGGAATGGGGACGGTTTACAAGGCAAGACAGATCAGCACGGGAAAGCTGGTCGCTTTCAAAGTGCTGAGCCAGCAAGTCGCTCTCAAGCCGGGCTTTGCCGAGCGATTTCGGCGCGAAGTGAGAATCCTGGGACGATTGAACCACCCCAACATCGTTCGCTATCTGGCTGCGGGCGAATCGCATGGATTCGTTTATCTGGCGATGGAGCTGGTCGATGGCGGCAGCGTGGGCACCTGGTTGACGAAACTGGGCCGTTTCTCGGTTGGTGACTCACTCTACATCGCCCGAGCGTGCGCGATGGCTCTCGAATATGCTCACAAGGAGCATATGGTTCACCGCGATGTGAAGCCGGACAACCTGTTAGTCACCAGGACAGGCATCGTGAAGCTGACCGACCTGGGGCTGGCGAAGACAACCGACGACAGCGAGGTCTCGTGTACGCGGACGGGAACAGGCATCGGCACGCCGCTCTACGCTCCGCCCGAACAGGTCAGAGACGCCAAACACGTGGATGCGCGAAGCGACATTTATTCTTTGGGAGGTGTGCTCTATCACTTCTTGACGGGTCAGCCGCCGTTTCAAGCCGATCACCTGCTCCAGATGATCTTGTTGAAGGAGAAGGGCGACTATAAAGCGGCCAGCCAGGTCAATTCCAAGGTTCCTCCTGCGCTTGATCGCATTCTGGTGAAGATGCTCGACCGGAAGCTGGAGAATCGCTACCAGTCGATCTCACTGTTTCTCGACGAACTCGATCGCCTGAACTGGACGAGCGAATCGATCAGTTTCTTGGCTGGGTGAGGCCCTCGCAGCAGGGATCTTCTGCGCGGGGCGGGTCTTACACAGAACACCGCTGAGGCTGTCGCATCCACGGACAAACGATTGGGCGTATACATGGGAGAGCGAGGCTCCTGCCGAGCTTCACCTTCTCACGCTCGGCAGGAGCCTCGCCCTCCCATGTATACACTCGTTTGTCTTTCCGTCGATGCGAGACCCTCAGGGGGTTCCTGCATAAGAACCCGCAAGGAACTCCCGTCGAGCGGTCAGGCCGGGTTGCTGGCGATGATTTCACGTAGGCCAGCGCGGACACAACCCGGCGGACGACGCACGAGACAACGACGGCTCGGTTCGCACAATAAGGGTCTCCCCCGCCCCCGGTGCGGTCTCGAATCGAACTGGGTGTGGTCACGGGGGCGGAAAGAGGGGGTCGCGATGGCGAAGAAAATCGGCTGTCATTGTGCAGGCAATCCCGACTGCAAGCTCTGTTTTGGGAGCAAGTTTTACGAGTACGAGCCAGGGCCACGGGGCTGGATGCCGTTCAAGTGCCCCACGTGCAACGGCACAGGGTGGGCCGAGTTTCCCGAGAAAGAGCGGGAAAAGTGCCCAACCTGCCGCGGGCACGGAACCGTCGACCCGGCCGACCCGCCAAGCTCTGGGATGATGGATGTGATCTGGAAATCGCTGTTCGGCGCGACCTGAGGCAGTTGGTGAGAGGAAATCTCCCATTGGGCTCGGGTGCCACGGGCGGCTTGTCCGCCCGTGAAGGCGTTGCACGGGCGGGCTCGGGTGCCACGGGCGGCTTGTCCGCCCGTGAAGGCGTTGCACGGGCGGACTCGGGTGCCACGGGCGGCTTGTCCGCCCGTGAAGGCGTTGCACGGGCGNNCGCCCGTGGCACCCAGAATCGCGAGCAAGCCGCCCGTGGCACCCCCCATGATCGTGGTCGGTCAGTTCCTGGCGTCTGCCTGAGAGGACGGCCAGCGCTCCAACATGGCTCCATTCGGCGGCGTATCGCTACAATTGCCGTGGCCCCCCCTCCGAATGGAGCCCTCTCATGTTCCCTGTCTCCCGCCGTGACTTCCTCAGACAGTCCGCCAACGTCGCGGGCGGATTGATCGCTGCACCGGCACTGGCTGCTCAGGACACTCAGAAGCCGATTTTCAACATTTCGCTGGCTCAGTGGTCGTTGCACCGGGCGTTCTTCGGGAAGAAACTCGACCCACTCCAGTTCGCAGCCATCGCCAAGAAGGATTACGACATCCACGCTGTCGAGTACGTGAATCAGTTCTACGCGGGCAAGAAGAAGGACGAGGCGTACCTCAAGGATCTCAAGAAAGTGGCCGACGATGCAGAGGTGAGGAGCGTCCTGATCATGTGTGACGGTGAAGGAGCGTTGGGCGACCCGGACGAGAAGATGCAACTCCAGGCTGTTGAGAATCACTACCGGTGGGTGGAGTGGGCGAAATATCTGGGCTGCCACTCGATCCGGGTGAACGCCCAGACGGGCGATGTCGGAAGCCGGGAAGACAAGGCCAAGCGAGTGGTCGACGGTCTGGGGAAGCTGACCGAGTTCGGGGCCAAGCACGAGATCGGGGTGATCGTCGAGAACCACGGTGGGCTTTCGTCCGACGGTGCCTGGCTGAGCGGAGTGATGAAGGCGGTGAATAACCCGTATTGCGGCACCCTGCCGGATTTCGGCAACTTCGGCAGCTACGACCGCTACAAGGGTGTGGACGAACTGATGCCGTTCGCCAAGGGAGTGTCGGCGAAGTCTCACGATTTCGACGAGGCCGGCAATGAAACCCACACCGACTACCCCAAGATGATGGCGATCGTGGTGAACAAGCACAAGTATCACGGGTTTGTCGGTGCCGAGTACGAGGGAAACAAGCTCAGCGAGCCGGATGGCATTCGAGCCACGAAGAAATTGCTCGAAACCGTCCGGGCGAAACTGTGAACTTGGAACGCGGAACGGAAGTGGCAAAGGCTGTCGTATCTACGGAAAGACGATTGAATGTATGAATGGGAGGGCGAGGCTCCTGCCGAGCTTCACATCACAAGCTCGGCAGGAGCCTCGCCCTCCCGTTAGACCGATACTTGCTCCTGGACTGAGACAGCCTCAGCGGATTCCTGTATCAGAACTCAGGGCGCTGCCCTGGGCTAAATACTCTCACCCGTTCAGATTGAAATTCCTACAACCTATCTTCAGCCTGAAAAGCGGAATACAGACCACACCCCTGGAAAACTTGCCGCGCTCCTCCGCAGCGACCCGGGAAGACACACGGTGGGGGAAGTTCTGGTAGCATGGAGGTGTTCTCCACTATCCCTACCGGGGTGAATCATGGAGCCGGAAGCGATGGGCCGAGTCCTCACGGAAGCCACGATCGAGAACACAGAAGACTTATGGTCTGTGAAGCGAGGCCTGCTCCCACCGGAGCAGGTTCGGCGGGTTGATGTGGCCGATGCCCTGGTGGACACCGGGGCAACACTCCTCTCCTTGCCGACCCGGTTGATCCAACAACTCGGGCTGAGCCGGGTCAACTCAAAGCGAGTGACGAGCAGTCTGGCAGTGTCGGAGGCGGGGATGTATGATGCGGTCCGGCTCACAATCATGGGCCGGTCGTGTACGATGGACGTGATGGAGGTTCCAGACACCGTTCCGGTGCTCATCGGCCAGATCCCGCTTGAGCATCTGGACTTCGTGGTGGACCTGCGTGACCGGAAATTGATCGGCAACCCCGCCCACGGCGGCGAACACGTCTACGAGCTGTACTGACTCGGATCTCATCGATCGATCTCGAACTTCTGTGTGATGCACCACGGAGCGGAGCGTCACACCGTGATCTCCCAGACCTGAGTTGCCCCACGAGCCGGATGTGGAAGCGACGAAAAATCGGGTTGGAGTTGCGGCAAGGCATTTGGGCGACAGGGGGAGGGAACAAGCCGTGACCAAAAGACCGCACCCCAATGGCTTTGCACCCTCACCAAATCGGCCTGTTGTCCAAACCCGCGGGATGAGGTACCATCAAATAACCCGACTCGCCGGGTCTGATCCCTTCTATCCCCCAACCGTTCACTCCCCGTGAATATCCGGACATTTCAATCTGGCGACGATCGCGTTCAGGCGTTGCTCTTCAACGCGGTCGCGTTTTCCTTGCCGGGGTTCAAGCCTGCGACCGTGGACGACGTGAAGAAACGGACCCGGGCGCGGGGGTTCGACCCGAGCTGCCGGTTCTACGCCGAGGCAAACGGCGAGATTGTGGGCTATTGCGTTCTGGAGCCGGAACAATCGCGGGTCAGTTACCCGTGGTGCCGTAAAGGCTTCGAGTCGGCCGCCCCGCTCCTGTTTGAGGCCGTGGTGCGGACTGCGCGGGAGCGGGGGCTGGCGAAAGTCTTCGCAGCCTACCGTCGGGACTGGGACTCGGTGCTGGGTTTTTTCGCGAATGCGGGGTTCGTCAAGGCTCGTGAGATGGTGAATTTCGCTGCCGAGGCAACGGATCTGCCGACGGTCGCCAGCCGGGCCGGGCTACCGATTCGCCGCCTGGAGCGTCCGGACATCCCGGCCCTGGCGCAGATGGGCAAGGGGTTGATCCGGCTGCCGGAGGAATCGCTCGAACAGTATTATTTCGCCAACCCGTACTATCCGGTGGAAGCGTTCCTGGTCCTCGACGGGCGGGACAGGACCGGCCCGGTAGCGGTGGGTGTGGGGCTGGAGGCATCGACCTGGGCGGATGTGAGGAAGGTCGACCCCCTGGCCCCATGTTTCCGGATGGGTGCGTTCGGAACCGAGGGGTTGAGCACGAAGCGGGTGAACGGGCTATTCAGTTACGTGGTCGCGCGTCCAGAAGATGCGATCCCGGCCGGTCTGGGGCTGCTCGCAATGGCCAGTGAAGAGATGACCGAGGGGACGGTATCGGCGATCGCAGCGCAGTGCCCAACCGACGCACAGCACCTGTTGCAGTTCTACCGCCGGTATTTCAAGGAGCAGGGCCGATTCCCGGTGTACGAACGGGATCTGAGTGCCGCCAACGAGCCCGCCCCGCTGAGGCAAGGGTAGGGCGGGAGAACAGGCGTCGTTTGTTCCAATGGTCATCCAGTGATAGGCAATGTTTTTACGTTGGCTGTTCTGGTTTTGTTGGTTGGGGTGGGCACGGGGGTTCGATGAATGGGAGTCGGGCAAATGCCGCTTTGTTCTGAAGATTGACATCGAGTGTAATAAGAACCACCGCCGACCGTGGGTAAGATCGCATCACCTCCAAAAACCCTGCGATAAAGCGGTCGTCCTGGTTCGACGGGTCGAGCCACGGCAACGAATCCTCCATCTTTGGCTCAAGCGCACGGGCCTTCAGTTGGCTGACCCCCTTGCGCAAGGGAACACCGTCCAGGAGGCTGGCTTGGCCGCTGCCACGTGCTCGGTATCCCTTGATGCGAGTGATTAAACCCTCCGCCTTGGTCCGGAGGGTTTCGTTCCTGCCCCCTACCTTCATGCCGTCGAGTTCCTCCAAGATCGTCGGGAGAAGGATGAGGGTGAAGCACGGAATGTCGGCAAATACCCAGTCCTCAAGAGCAGGGTAGTACAGCAGCGCGTTCGTGTCCGGGACGAGAACGGTCGTGCCTTCGCAAGAGTCGTACAGGTTGCGGATCAGGTCGAGTTGGGTCTCTAACGCCTTGATCATCTTCGTCAGTACCACTGCGGCGGTCGCCTGCGGAGGCGACTTCGTCTGCTGAATAGCGGCGGTGATCGTTAAAGTGGCCGACTTGAATTCCTTAATCGTCTTCTCTGGTTGTTCCTTCAACAGCACGCGGGCGATCTCCTCAAACTCTCGATATCGGGCAAGCGACTCTGCCTGGGCGTGTATCCCTTGTGGAGGCAGATCCTCCCAGACGGAATACCCCATTACCACACCGTCCTCCCCCGGACGCATCATCCCGTACATTCCAGGCCGGGGATTGCCCCTTATCAACTGTGTCGGCGTATTGCGGATCACGGAGTGCTTGAACAGTTCGGTGATCGCGAGATTTGCGCGATCCGCGAGTCCAGCGAGCAGCGTATGTACGGTCGGGACGTCCAAGTTACACCCCCATCAATCGTCGGAGTCCCAATCGCCCCGACAGAGACCGGATAATGCGGTGCTAGACCCACCCCGTCATTCCAAGAACGCTTCCGGGCCAAGTGGAGGTGGATTTTGCTGCTCCCTCGGCTGGTGACAAGCAGGTGATCGATTGTTTTATGGACCCGAGCAGTATTGCAGAGGTTCGGTTGATGCGATCGGCTGATAGAAATGCCGGACTGCCGAGCATGGGGTTGGTCCGCCGCTCATAGTTCCGGCTCGTCCGCCCTGGCTCGGCTTCTCCTCCGTCTGGCCTTCCGGCGCGCGGCTCTGCGATCAGCTTGAGCGCGTTCGGCCTCCGTGTAGGGGAAGCCGAACGTCGAATCCCAGCGGTTCCAGGCGTGCAGCCGGACGGCCCTCTCGATCTTCGGTAGTGCCTTGTATTGCGCTTCAGTTGGCATGGTGAACTCGACCACGAGCCATTCCGGGTTCTCGTCGGCGGACACTTTCACGCTGTTCGGTTCCTCCGTCAGACTGTTCGCGAGAGAACGCATTGACCCCCAGTCGTCCTCGGTGGGAGGCTTGAACAGGATGCGCACTCGAACGTTCATCGCATCACCCTTCAAATGATCCGCTCCGCAGCCGATACCCGCCACGCAGCCGAAAATATCCGTATATGATAGCAGGCCATCCCGTGTCAGGGCTCAACGAACTGGGTGTCAGGTGCCACCATGCCAACGGATACGCTCCGGAATCTGCTGTCCGCGTTCGATCCGGAGTTGCCGCTCGACCGCGCACGGACCATTCCCAACTCCTGGTACACCGCTCCCGAGGTCTACGCTGCCGAGCGGGACGTCGTGTTCGCCCGGACGTGGCAGGTGGTGGGGCGGGTCGATCAGGTGGCCGCGGGTGGAGCGTTCCTCACCGCAGAAATTGCCGGTGAGCCGGTGCTTGTGGTCCGCGGGGACGACGGGGTGCTCCGGGGGTTCTTCAACGTCTGCCGTCACCGGGCGGCACCGATTCTGAACGAACCGTGCGGGACTGCCACCAAGCTCCGCTGTCGGTATCACGGGTGGACCTACGACCTCACCGGTCGGCTTCGTGGCACACCGGAATTCGATGGGGTGGCGGAGTTCTGCAAGGAGGAGAACGGACTCGTCCCGGTGGTTGTGGCCGAGTGGGGGCCGTTCGTCTGGATTCACCTGACCCCACCCCGCGAGCCGGTGACCGAGTTTGTCGGGCCGCTCAAGGCGTGGATCGAGTCCCGCGGCGGGTTCGCCCGGTTAGTGTGGCACGCCCGCAAGACCTACGACCTCACCTGCAACTGGAAGGTGTACGTCGATAATTACCTCGACGGCGGGTATCACGTGAACACCGTCCATCCGGGGCTTGCCGGGGTGCTCGACTACCGCGAGTACCGGACCGTCTGCGACGGGCACACGGTGATCCAGAGCAGCCCGATCAAGGCAGCCGACGGCGAGACCGGCCGCACCCGTACCGGCGACCTCGCGGCCTACTGGTGGGTCTACCCGAACTTCATGGTGAACCTGTACGCGGGGGTGATGGATACCAACCTCGTCCTCCCACTGGGGGTCGATCGCTGCCGGGTGGTGTTCGATTTCTACTTCGCCGCGGGGACGGACGACGGATTCGTCCGGGAGAGCATCGCCGTTGCCGAGCAGGTGCAGGCCGAGGATGTGGGGATCTGCGAGGAGGTCCAGAGGGGGCTCAACAGCCGGTCGTACACCACCGGTCGGTTCAGCGTGAAGCGGGAGAACGGGGGGTATCACTTCCACCAGTTGCTCGGTCGTGTACTCGGTGGAAATTCGCAGGAATAGAGGCGACTTCACGCAACACGCTGGTGCTGCCAATGGCAGCACCAGCGTGTTGTGTGAGTTCTGTCTGATTGATTGGCTTACAATTGTCCTTGCTGGATCAAGGCCCGGAGGCCGAGGATGTGTTTGCACCGGCCCCAGCGGAGGAAGCCGAGGCACTCGCATTCGCACTCCTCCGGAGCGCCGACCCGGACGTGATAGAGCGTGCCCATCCCGAGTCGGTGGACGGCGAAGCCCCGACCGCCAATGTCGCAACGGATTTCGCGAAGGGTGTAGAACTGGGGTTGCCCGTTCGCGGTGATACGGAACACCCCAACCCCATTCTCATTGGGGGTTCGGTACAGCCGGATCGCGCGGGTTGGGGCGGTCGTCGCTGTCATCACCCCATTCTACCGACCACCCACACAATACGAAGGAAGGGTGCCACTGGCGGAAACCTGGAACAGAATTCAGGCGTGAGCGAAAAGGGTGCATCACCCCACGAATTGCCGGATTGCGTCCCAGTTGATCGTGGCGACCCAGATGTGTTCCTCGGGGGAGAAGACCACCTCCCCGTCGGCTTCGAGTTCCTCGTCGTGGACGCGGACCTTCAGCCCGGCACGGAGTTCCAGCCCCAAGCCATTCAGATCCTCGACGGTGCCAGCGCAATTCAACCGGAGCCGACCGTGGGGGTCGGCGTTGTTGAAATCCGCGTAAACCGATTGGGTTAGCATGACTCAGTCAACCAGTGGCGTCGCGGCGATGAACCACCGGCCAATGGCTGCGACCTCCAGGGTCGTTTCGACCCACCACTACCAGAAGTTCGGCGGAGCGAGACTCGGGTTCACCCCGTCGCCCCCGCTCGGAGTTCCGCCAGGAGTTCCGCGACGATCTTCGGGTCGGCCTGTCCGGCTTCGTTACACCGCCGCTCCAGTTCCGTCATGAATTGATGAATGCGTTCGGCGGGGAAGCTTGGCAAGTTCGCATTGCGACGGAGCTTGTGGTGCTCGATCGCCTCCCGATCCATCCGCTCCATCTCCTCCATCCACTTCTTGTAGCTCTCGGGATCCATGATTCACCTCGGGTTTGCATAGACCCGCAACACGCGGAAGATTCACCTCACGCCATTCTACCACCCCGGCCGGTCGTTGGGTGGTGCGGGGTAGCCAGGAGCGGGGATGGGCACCGGGGTTGGAGGTGTGCGCATCTTGAGCCCGGAGCGGATGAAATCTCCGTCCCCGGGGCTGAGCGTTGGCGGGCCGTACATCCAGGCCGGGCCGTTCATCCCCTGTTGCCGGCCCTCGAAGAAGAGCTTCGCCATTTCCTTCTGGTTGAAGTCAACCGAGGTTTCCAGCGTTCGGAACTCCTGTGCCAGGGAGGTCAGGTGGTACTTCAGGCCCGACGCCCGGGACAATCCGTAGAGGTTTGCCAGATCGGCGCGGCAATGGGCGTACAAGAGCGTTCCTGTCGTTGCACCGAGTACCGGTAGCACGCGCGGTCGAACCGGGCCAGCGTCCGGATACAGCTTTCCTGCCACCACCACATACAGGTTTCCGGCCGGTGGCATCGGGTCGGCACCGGGCGGGGCCTGCGATCGTGCGGCATCCTCCGCAGCCCCCTGAGCCGCCTCCGCGAAGACATGCGACGGAACGAACAACTGGGCAGAGATTCCGCCATCCGCGTGCAACTCGGTCGACTTCTTCCCATCCACTTCGATATCGAACCTCACCGGCGAAAGCATCCCCGGGACCGCGGAGGATGCAAGCAATACGTCGCGGAAGAGCTGGCACCCCTCCGGGCAGGACCGGCAGGCAATCGCGCCCATGTCCCACACAACCAGGCGGCGGGTGTCGAGGTTGGTGGTCCCGACGTACAATCGCCGCCCTTTGCGGTGCTCTGCCGCAATCCTGTTCATCAGATCCGGGGTGATTTCCTGATCGATCAACGCTTTGAGGGGTGCCGACGATGCAACCGAATCACGGAAGGGAATGGAGACCCACGCCCGGATGCGGAAAATGTGGGCAGCCTGGACCTGCGTGTACAACTGCCCAAGCCGCGCATCGTATTCCGGCCCGAGGAATGCGAATGGGGCAATCAGCGACCCCGTACTGATCCCGGTCACCACATCGAACTCGGGCCGGGTGCCGGACCGCGTCCACCCGTCCACAAACCCGGCCGAATACGCCCCATACGCTCCCCCACCGGAGAACACCAGGATGTTTCGCGGCCGGCGCATCGGGCAACCGTCGGCGAACGCCATGTCGAATGGGGCCATGTAGCCCGGCGTTGGCGACATCGCGGTGTTCGGCGCCACACCGGGCGAGCCACAGGGATCATCGGCCGGAGCGAGGGGGCGGGCGATGGGTGGGTCGAAGGGAATGACCCGTTGGGCAGGAACTCGACACCCAGGTGAGAGGGCAAGCGTGACCACGAACGCGACAACCCCAGCAGTCGAGCGCCAGAATCGGGGTTTTTCAAACATGATATAGGGTTACCCGTTCTCGGCCGCCCTGTCAATCCGCGTAGCCAATTCAATCGCACCGCCATCTTCCCAAATACCGCAGCTTTCGCAAATCACCTCATTGAAGAGCCTCTTCGATCATTCATGCCAAACAGCAATAACCAGAACTGGCCAATAACTGGTGGTCGCAATCCGTGGGTTATACCGAACTTAGCGATTATTCCGTCTATTTAGCTTGTAGCGAGGTCGAATTCGTCTATAAATGGGAACTCACCTAATGTTTGCCGTCTTCGGCAGGCAGCCATCTCCGCACCAACGGTTGGTGCGGGCTCGCCCGTGTTTTGCACCAGGAGTGACAGCTTGATCTCCACCACCACGTTCGCCGCGGCCTTGCTTGGGTCGGTCCTCTCGGCCGGGTCGGTCGCCGTCCCGAGCTGGCAGTCGGACTACTCCCAGGCGATGGCCACGGCATCCGCCCAACAGAAGCCCCTGGCAGTGTTCATCGGCCGCGGAGACACCGGGTATTCCGGTGTAGTCGGCGGCGAGATCCCGGCCGAAGCCGGGAAACTGCTGAGCAAGAGCTTCGTCTGCGTCTACGTGGACACCGACACCGCGGACGGCAAGTCGCTGTCCAGCGCGTTCGGTCTGTCGAAGGGCCTGGTCATCAGCAGCAAGGGCGGTAACGTCCAGGCGCTGCGACACACCGGAAGCATCGCCCCAACCGACCTGACCGGCTACCTCACCCGATACAGTGATCCGGTCAAGGCCGTGGTCACAACCGAAAAGGTGGGCGAGACTCCGGTCTCGACGACCGTCCCGGCGGGTACGGTGTTCGGCGGGTGCCCGAATGGCCGGTGCGGGACCACGAGCTCGGCCGGGTTCTACCAGCCGACTTACAGCCCGACCTACGCTCCAGCGTATCCGAGCTTCAGCTCCTGCCCGAATGGGCGATGCCCGAACGCCCGATAAGTGACACGACAACGCTGCCGGCCCGTCGGGTGTGGTCATTTGACCACATCCGGCGGGCCGGTGACGTTTCAAACGAATCTCATACCGAGACCAGAAGAAGAGTTCACCCCAGCCGTGGTCGATGTCACGCCCCGTGTCCACCACGGTCTGACGATCCTGAACTCGACCCGATCACTTCCCCAGCAGCGGTGCGATCATCGGGGTCCATTTCTCATACCCGGCCGGGCTCAGATGCAATCCGTCCTTGGCGTACAACTCGGGGACTGGCGCTCCGTCCGGCCCGAGGAACAGCGGGACAACATCCACAAATGCCAGCCGGTCGTTCGCTCCACAGATGTCTTTCACCAGCGCATTTGCCCGCTTCTGCTCGTCGAACTGTTTCCACCGGGCCAGGCTCGGCTTGATGGCCAGGAACAGGATGCGGGACTGGGGCGACTCTTTGTGGATGACTCGACAGAAAGCGTTGAAGTCAGCCGCCACCTGCTCGGGTTTCCGCCCACTGGCGATGTCGTTGTCTCCCGCGTAAAAGACGATCACCTTCGGCTTGTGAGGGAGGATAATCCGGGGGGCGAAGTCCGTCGAGTCTCGGATCTCCGAGCCGCCAAACCCGACGTTCGTTGTGGGCACATCTGGGAACGATTTCCGCACATCCCAGAGCCGAATCGTTGAACTGCCCACGAAGAAGACGCTCCCCTCCTTCGGTGGGCTCTCCTTCAGCCGTTTCTCGATCGCGACAATCTCCTTCTCCCACCGCGCAGACCGGGCCGGGTCGGCTGGGTCGGCTGACGTAAACAAGAGGAGGATCAAGAGGGGGAAGAGGGTGCGCATGGTGGGTTCTGGGAAAAAGTGGGTGGGGGGTCTGGCTATGACCCACTATTCTACCCGTGAACCACCTCACTCACAGCCCCCGACCCGCCGAAGCACCACATGATGACGGATACCCCCCCACCCACCCCGAGGCCACCCGTCGCAGCCCCGACGTCACTGCGGCGGCGAGACTTCTTCACGGGAGGGCTGGCCGGGCTTGTGATCGGCGGACCGGTCGGCCTCCTGACGGGACGGAGCCAGCGACCTGGGGAGTTGTCCTGCCCGTCCGACCCTGTGGACGGGTTGCCGAAGGGAGTCCATGCGTCTTTTGCTCAGTGCGGGGAAGACCTGATCCTGATGTGGTGGATGAACGCACTGAATGTGACAACACCGACCTATCTCGACATCGGAGCGTGGGAACCGATCGAATCGAGCAATACGTATCGGATGTACCGTGGCGGAGGACGGGGCGTGCTGGTTGAGCCGAACCCGAGCCTGACCGACAAGATCCGGACCACCCGGCCGCGCGACACACTGCTGAGCGTCGGGGTCGGGCTCACCGACTCGACCGAGGCAGACTACTTCATGTTCAACGACTCCCAACTGAATACATTCGACCGCGGACAGGTCGAACGGGTACTGAAAGAGCCCCGGGTCCAGCTTGAGAAGACGCTGAAAATCCCGCTCATGAGTATCAACCGGGTGATTGCTGAGCATCTCGGGGGCAAGGCCCCGGACCTCCTCTCGATCGACATCGAGGGGCTCGACCTGGCGTGCCTGAAGACAGTGGACTGGGTCAAATACCGGCCAAAGGTGGTTTGCGCGGAGACACTCATCACCTTGACCAAGTCGCACAACCCCGACACCAGCCTGTTCATGGAGGGGGTGGGGTACGCGATCCGGGGGATGACCTACGCGAACACCTTCTATGTGGACAAGGCACTCCTGAACTGAACCGGGCGGGATACGATACCTCCATTTCCCGCCCCCGACCGGCCTTCCTCCCCGCGGGACCGCCAATGCCGCCAGAACAATCGATCGACCCGACTGTGATCGAATTCGACGTCCGGACCGACGAAATGCTCGTCAACATGGGTCCGCAGCACCCGAGTACCCACGGGGTTCTGCGGCTCGTACTCCGGACCGACGGAGAGGTGATCTCTGAGGTCACACCGCACCTCGGGTATCTCCACCGCTGCGCGGAGAAGATCGGGGAGAACGTCACCCCAATCCAGTTCATCCCCTACACCGACCGGATGGATTATCTGGCCGGGATGAACATGAACCTGGGGTACTCCCTTGCCGTCGAGAAACTGGCTGGACTGAAGGTGCCGGAGAAGGCGAATGTGATCCGGGTGGTGATCGGGGAAATGAACCGGATCGCCTCTCACCTCGTCGGGATGGGCGCTTACGGACTCGATCTCGGATCGTTCAGTCCATTCCTGTATGCGTTCCGGGAACGGGAACACATTCTCGATCTGTTCGAGGACGTGTGCGGAGCCCGGCTGACCTACAGTTACCTCACGATCGGTGGTGCCCACGACGACTTGCCGACCGGGTGGACCCACCGATGCCGGGATTTCCTCACCTACTTCAAACCCCGCATACCCGAATACCACGCCCTGCTGACGAACAACCACATCTTCGTGAAGCGAACAGCCGGAATCGGGGTGTTGAGCAAGGAGATGGCGCTGAGCTACGGGTGTACTGGGCCGATGCTGCGCGGATCTCTCGACCGGACGAAGGGCGATCCGGCCTGGGATCTTCGCAAGACGGAACCGTACTGCGGTTACGAGCAATATACGTTCGATGTCCCGATTCCACCATATGATACGGCCCCCCCGGGGGTGGTCATCGGCGACTGCTGGCACCGGTTTTACGTCCGGATGCGGGAGGTGGTGGAGAGCATCAAAATCGTTGAGCAAGCACTCGACCGGTACGACGCCCTGCACAAAGAAGCGACCGATGCCATCGCGGAGTTCGCTGCCCGCCGCCCGACTCTCACCCCCGAGGAAGCGAAGAAGGACGACGCGAAGCTGGCGGAACTGATGAAGACGAAATACTCCCACCGGGTCGAGCCGCCGCGACACCTCCCGCCGGGTGAGTGCTACGTCGAGACCGAGTGCCCGCGCGGGCAAATGGGATTCGGGGTGGTCGGGCGGCCGGGAAAGGAAAACGTGCCGCTACGGGTGCGGGCACGATCGAGCAGTTTCTGCAACCTGAGCGTGGCTGGTGAACTGTGCCGCGGTTGCCTGATCGCGGATGTCCCCGCAATCATCGGCAGCGTCGATGTGGTCATGGGGGAAATCGACCGCTGAGAAGGAGGGGCCTGTGATCGCCTGTCGCTTCTTCTCGGTTCTCACAGCATTGGTCCTCACCATCGGACCCGCTGTTGCGGACATGGGGCCGCCGCCTGGGACCAAGTTTGCCGAAGCCGTGTTCCGGATCGAATCCCGGGAGCCACTCCCGAATTTCGTCGCTGTTGTCGTTTACAACTGCATGCGGTTCGACCGGGAGAGTAAGACTGAGAATTGGAGTGAAGACACGTTCGTTGATCTGACTCCTAATCAGCCGATCGTACTTCGTGGGAAACGCGACAAATTGTTCAGATATGAAACTTTCGATCTGCTGATCGTCCGGCGGGCGGACGCGAAGCTTTACTCGACAGCCTCGAAGTTGGCGACGGCTATCCGGGATAAACAGATACCCACCGCGGCCGCTCTACGATTGTATCCGCGAGAAACTGTTCCCGTCTGGGGTGGAGATGAACCAGTCTTTTCGTATCGCATCGAGCGGACGCCGGACAGCGACGGGCTTGTCATCGTTCGGACGTCCTGGAACCCAATCGCGCAGTGCTGGGTCATTGGCATCTGCGTCCCTGCGGCGATCCTACTCGGTGGGCTCTGGCTCATCCGGCGGTTCTGGCGGCGACGGCATCGGTAGGTCTTTTGCGCTGATAGAATACTCCCGTCGCCAAATCCTGTCTCAGGAGCCACGTCGATGCGGCCCGAAGACATCCGGGAGTTCGTCCGTCGGCAACCTTTCCAACCATTTCGAATCACTCTCACGGATGGCAGGGCTTACGACGTGCTCCACCCGGATCTGGCAATGGTCGGCCGCAGCATCGTGGCCGTCGGCCTCCCGCGGCCGGGAGACACCGAGGCGATTTACGACCGACTCGTAACCGTCGCAATACTGCACATTATGCAGATCAAGCCCATCCTGTCGGGGGCACCACCCGCGAATGGCACCGGTTGAATGCGAGCGAGCCGGGGTGGGGTCAAGATCGATCGAGACGGACGAACGGCATCTACATATAGAGATCTGCGGCCACCCCAAACGGGAAACCGTGGCCCCAACGCAAATGGCCGCCGCGACCGTACTCCAGCGAGACCCCTCAGAAACTCGTTCGGACACTGCTCAAACGGCAACAACACAAGGAGCCTGTCCATGGCAAAGGAATCACGCGATCAGAAACGCAAGAAGAAACTGGCAGAAGAGCGGCGAAAGGCACGCCAGAACCAGTCACTGGCCTATATGGGAGAACGGTACAAGTCCGAAGCACTCGTTCCGACGTGGATGCACACTGAAATTGGTATCTATGAAACATACGTAATGAGCAATCGAAAGCTTCTGGATCAGACTGCTGCGGACGCCATTGAGAAACTGATCACCATGATGCGGGCCGGAACATTGCCGCCATTCTCCGAGACGGATACGATCCATTACACCATTGGCCAAGAAGAAGACCTCCTGATCGGGAATATTCGCCGGAGCTGGGCCAAGCACTTTGCCACTGCATGGCGACCCTCGAAAGACGACCTGATCGGCGTCCTTCGTACAATCCTCGGCACAATCGAAAAGATGAAAGCTCCCGGGCCTCAGTCCCAAAGCTACATGCGTCACATTGCTGGCTTCCTGACCAAGAAACTCGGCCTCTCGGTCAAGATGGTCGACGGTGAGGGGAAGCCGTACCAGGAGCCGGAAGAAGGGGATCTTGTCCAACTCGGCCGTGAATGGAGTACCGATGGCGATCCGGCAGCACGCACCGAGTTCCTGGAACTGGCCACGCACCTGATCAAAACCGGACAGGCGACCCGCGTGATCGACGATTCCCACTTGCTGATCGGAGAAATTTCGGACCCTTCCTCGGAAGTGGTTCTCGAACTGATGGCGTTGATTCAGAAGGCCCGTGAGTCGCTCATCACGGCAATGGGATGACTGGAGCCATCCAAATCCAACCTTCTGGTCGGAAAGGGTGTGTTAGCGACGGCGCTGGTTGTAGTGCGGGCCGCTGCCACCTCCTCCTGGTGACGTCGTTGTTCGGTTGTAGCGGAAGGCTTGCTCCCTCTGAGCTTGCACCTTTTGCCAGTACCGGTTGTAGCTTTGATTCGGGTTCGGCGGGTTGGGGGAGGCAGCGGCCTTCCAGTAGGCGCGATAGCTCAGAGGTTGCTCGGCACGCAGGGTGGCCGGTGTCGCGAGACCGATTACAGCCGACAGGACAACGCAGCAGTACATCTGGCGAATGGATGCCGACATGGTTTGTCACTCCGCGGGCGAATTGCTGGGGGGAAAAGCAGATGCGGCTGGAAGGATCGACGTGATTGGAGGCTCAGTCGTCTTGCGTCCTCTTCCGACGAGTAAACTCGGCTGTGGGGAGAGCTTGCGCGGGGCTCTGCGGTGATAAGCGTGATTCCCGCCAGAAGTGATTCACACAGAGACCACAGAGAAAAACCAAAGGCAGAGAGAAGAGAAATGATATCGTCTTTTCGGTATCATTCTATTATCTGTGATTCTGTGATTTCCCTTGCTGAATGATCACTTCTGCTTGCGCACAACGAGCCGGTAGCCGAACTGTGGTCCGCCGAGGTCGTGGGCATCGATCAGCGAGAGGAAGAACGCTCCGTCCCGCGGGAGCGTGACCATCATGACAGGGTCGGGAGAACCGTCGCTGTCATCGACCGCAGCCACGACTTTGCGATCGCCATCGTACAGGGTGATGAGAGCGTCGACCGGTGACCCGAACCGTGCAGCCTGGACCTCGATCACGAGTTTGTCGCCCTTCTTCCCCGCGAACGAGTATACATCGACATCCCGCTCGCCTTTGATTGTCCCCTCGACAGCCGAGGGGACGGGAATGGTCTGGGCCTGGTCGAACCCGTCGTTTGGCTCCTTCTCGGCGACGGGGGGCAGCTCGTCGCGGATGAGAGGAGTGTAGGCAGCCGATTCGCCGCCGGGACTGATCGCGGTGAGAGTGACTTCGGGCTTGGTGCCTTTTGGGAGTTCGAGTTCGATCGCGACCTCGGTGTCGCCGATCCGCTCGCCGGGCTGGTTATTGCCGACGGGCGTCTTCTTCCCTGCGAGGACTTTCACTTTCGCTGGATCGGCACCGGTGACTTTCACCTCCTTCACGGTGTCGAGGTTCCTCCCACGGAGGGTGAGTTTCTGGCTGGTTCCAGGCGTGAGCACGAGGGGCACAGTGTAGAGGATTTTGGGTGAGTCTTTCTTGGCAGGTGAGGGCTTCTGGGCAGTTGCCGGGTGCAGCAACGCAAACGGGAGGACCAGTAGGGCAATCAGGCGGGACATGAGGCACCGGAGGTGATTACCAAGCATGGAGTTCGGGAACAGAACCGCCCCGATTTCGTCGGGGCGGTGAGCGCAACGGACGGAGGTCCATTCGCTCAGGCCATTGGGGCTGGCCATACTTAGGCAGTCGGCGAGAGAAAATCGACCGGTGGGATCGGGTGCCACGGGCGGCTAGTCCGCCCGTGAAGGCGTCACACGGGCGGGCAAGCCGCCCGTGGCACCCTGCGTAGCGGACAGAGGTCCATTCGCACAGGCCATTGGGTTTGGCCATTCTTACTGCTTGGTCGCGGTCACGTAGAAAACGAGCAACTTCCCGTTGTTGATGTCCTTGAGGACAATCTGGACGTCGGTTTTGTCTTTCGCCAGGCTGGTCGCGCAGACGATGTCCTCAGCGCTATTGACCGCATACCCGTTGACGTGGGTAATGATGTCTCCGCTGTCAACCATCCAGGGGCCGACTTCATCAGCCTTCCCGGCCTCGGTTCGCATCTTCTCCAAACCGCTCCCTTCCAACACGCTATCAACCGTGACTCCACCGCCCTTGGTGTCCTTGGGGAAGAACCCCAGCGCCCACCCCTGAGCGGGCATTTTGATTTTCTTCGGTTCCTTGGCTGGCTTGACGGTGGCGGTGTAGCGGCCTTGGTCCTCGGCGGTGTCCGAGAGTTTGATCTCGACGGGGGTGAGGCTGATCTCCTTCCCCTCGGCAACGGAGGTCTTGAAGTCCGTTTTCTGGTCGTCGAGGGTCCGCCCGGTGGCCAACCCGACAACGAGAATCGACGCAACGCACACGGGCAGTAATCGGTAAAGCATCTCTGTGTCCTTTCTGGGAGGCAGCACAGAGGACTATACTCCGACCGCCCGGCAGGGGTCAAGTAGCGGAACGGGGGGAGAAAATGGTGGCGATGAGGATCTTCGAGGAGGCGACCGCCACAGTTTCGTAAACCAATCACACCCTGACCTGTTGAGGCTCCACCAATGGCCTTCCCCAAACTGCACGGAATCATCCCGCCCGTCGTGACCCCGATGACCGCCGACCAGGAGATTGACCTTCCCGGCCTGCGGAATCACATCGAGCTGATGCTTGCCAGGGGGGTTCATGGCATCTTCGTTCTCGGCACGACAGGTGAATTCTACGCCCTTGATGATCGCGAGAAGCAGCAGGTGATCGCCGCCGCGGTCGAGCACTGCCGGGGGCGGTCGCCGGTGTACGCTGGCACCGGGGCCGAGACTACTCGCGAGGTCGTCCGACTCACCCGCCTGGCCGAGAAGGAAGGGGCCAGCGGCGTGTCTGTCATCACACCGTACTTCCTCAAGCCCAACCAGTCCGAACTCGCCGACCACTTCCGCCGCGTTGCCGAGTCCACCGCCTTGCCCGTCGTGCTCTACAACAACCCCGCCACCTGCGGCGGCCTGAGCATCGAGCCCGACACCGTCGCCCGGCTTGCTGAAATTCCCAATATCATCGGCATTAAAGACTCGTCCGGCGATTTGCAGAACACGATCGAGATCATCCGGTCCACCCTCCGCGACACATTTGCTGTGCTGAATGGGCGCGATACCCTCATCCTCGCTGCACTCGAATTCGGCGCGCAGGGTGCCATCCCCGCCTCGTGCAATATCGCCCCGGTTCTGTGCGTCGGGATCTACGAGTCATTTGTGAAAGGTGACATGGTCGCTGCGAAGGCGTTCCAGTCCCGGTTGCACCCGATCCGCATGGCAATGGCCCTTGGGACCGGCAACGGAGCCATCAAGGAAGCGATGGCCCTCCTCGGCCGCCCCGCCGGACCGAACCGCTCCCCTATTGCTTCCCTCAGCGACGAAAAACGCCAGAAGTTGCGTCAGATCCTGGAGAAAGCAGGGGTTATCTGAACGCCTGTATTCACCATTGCTCGCCATGCCTGGAAAACCAGCACTTTCCCGAACCCATCTGTTCACGATGAACCGCCATTAACCGCCCTGTAAGGTGGGCATAAGGTGGGTGAATGGGTTGATGCGGTGGGTCCAGGCCGAGGGTGTATGTACTGCATACACCCTTCACCCCGCCCCCAGCGAGGAGTTGCAGACAGAGGCCGGGGCGCTGTAGAATTGCAGCGCGGCAACGCGGGAGTCATGACCCGCGCCTAAGCGCAATACCGTTGCACGAG